>NZ_CP166993.1:0-318561 GCF_048319245.1 Litorimonas sp. RW-G-Af-16 | reverse complement strand
GCCTGTGATATGTTCGTCTCGATCGGAACAAGCGGCGCCGTCTACCCCGCCGCAGGCCTCGTGCAAATGGCAGGGCAACTCGGAAAGCAGACGCTAGAATTAAATCTTGAGAAAAGCCAAGGCAGCCACTTCTTTGACGAAAGTCGATTAGGCGAAGCAGGCACGATTGTGCCGAAATGGGTGACGGAGGTTTTGGGGTGATTTAACGCTCCTCATTGCAAGAACAAGTCTTGCAATAAGGGAAGAGTGGCGGCTATCCCCCACTCCATGACCTTGCACATCTATATCGACGCGGATGCTTGCCCCGTGCGGGAGGAGACTTATAAAGTTGCGCGGCGGCATGGTGTGCCTGTGACGGTTGTCAGCAATTCTTTCCTGCGTGTCCCGCGCGAGCCGCTAATTAAGTTTATTGCGGTGTCGGACAGTTTTGACGCCGCCGATGATTACATTGCCGAACGTGCGGATGCGGACGCTATCGTCATTACCGCCGACATCTTGCTAGCCGAGCGGTGCTTGAAATCTGGCGCCGTGGTTTTGGGCAGCAATGGGAAGCCCTTCACGATGAACAGCATTGGCAGCGCCATCGCCACGCGCGCGATCATGGCGGACCTCCGAGCGAGGGCAGATATACCCAACCTTGGCGAGCCGCCGCCGTTTTCGGATCGGGACCGCTCCCGCTTTCTCGAAGCGCTTCATGTGACGCTTGAAAAATTAAAACGGCGCTGATTGACTCGCCCGGCCTGCTGACTATGTTCCGCGCGACTTAACGAAAGAGGCCCCCATGGACACGACCCAGTTAGAAAAGATGATCGAAGCCGCGTGGGATGCCCGCGCCAGCCTCTCGCCCGATACAACAGGTGAAATGCGCGACGCCGTTGAGACAGCTATTTCTGGACTTGATAACGGCGCTTACCGCGTCGCGTCCAAGTCCGAGGGCGGCGAATGGGTTGTGCATCAATGGCTGAAAAAGGCTGTGCTGCTGGGCTTTCGCCTGCACCCAAATGCAATGATGACGGGTGGCCCGCAAGACGGTCATTTCTACGACAAAGTCCCGTCTAAATTCGAAGGCTGGACAGAGCGCGATTTCGCAGATGCCGCCTTCCGCGTCGTCCCGCCCGCCACTGTGCGGCGCGGCAGCTTTATCGCGCCGAACGCTGTGTTGATGCCGAGCTATGTCAATATCGGCGCTCATGTCGGGTCAGGCACAATGGTCGATACATGGGCGACAGTCGGATCATGTGCGCAGATCGGCGAGAATGTGCATTTATCTGGCGGCGTCGGCATTGGCGGCGTGCTAGAACCGCTGCAAGCTAACCCAACGATCATCGAAGATAATTGCTTTATCGGCGCACGGTCCGAAGTCGTTGAAGGTGTCATTGTCCGCGAAGGCGCCGTCCTCGCCATGGGTGTTTTCATCAGCCAGTCGACCAAGATTTATAACCGGGCCACGGGCGAGATCAGCTACGGCGAAGTCCCCGCCTACTCCGTCGTTGTGCCTGGCACATTGCCGTCCAAAGACGGCTCCCACAGCCTCGCCTGCGCCGTGATCGTCAAGACGGTGGATGCGAAGACACGCGCGAAAACAGGTGTGAACGAACTGCTGCGGGATTAGTTAAACAGACCGCGTCATACCGCCGTCCACGCGGATATTTTGCCCCGTAATATAGGCGCCACCATCCGAAGCAAGGAAAGCAATAGTCTCTGAAATTTCTTCTGTCTTCCCGTAACGCCCCATTGGGACGCGGCTGCGAAATTCTTCTTTTTCTGGCAAGCTATCGATGAAGCCAGGCAGAACATTATTCATGCGGATGTTTTCAGCCGCATATTTATCCGCATATAGCTTTGTAAATGCGGCAAGGCCTGCGCGAAATACCCCTGACGTCGGAAAAACGGGGTCAGGTTCAAAGGCGGCAAAGGTAGAGATATTAATGATAGCCCCCGACTTTTGGGCCTGCATAATCGGTGTGACGAGGCGCGTGGGGCGCACGACATTTAGGAAATATACATCCATCCCTACATGCCAATCATCGTCGGTTAGCTCCAGAACGGCCGCACGAGGCCCATGCCCTGCACTGTTAACTAACACGTCAACACGCCCCCATTTATCATATGTCAAATCGACCAAACGAGATAAATCATCATGTGATTGATTAGAGCCTGTGACACCAATACCGCCCAGTTCTTGCGCCAAAGCTTCGCCCTTGCCAGACGAAGACAATATCGCAATTTTAAAGCCATGCTCTGCGAGTTTTTTGGCGGCACCAGCCCCCATGCCGCCGCCGCCGGCCGTGATAATGGCAACTTTATTTTTGGACATTGAAAAATCTCCTAATGCGTGGATTTCCATTCGTCGACAGCTTCGCGGCCAGCAGTTTCCGTTGTGCCGCGGATCTCCGCTTCCTTCTGCGCCCAGAGGCGTTTTTGGTAGCGATTGGACAGCACGTCCGTCACGACCAAGACGCCGACGACGAGGTAGAAGCTCGACTTGCTCATCGCGTCAATGGCGAAGCCAAAGAGTTTCAGATGCGCCAGATGCGCGCCCTCTGTCACGAGCAAGACGCCCACGAGGAAAAGAATAAATAAGCCCAAAACCTGATACATGCGGTTCTTTTTCAGAAACTCTGTAACCCGATCCGCGAGTAAAATCATGCCGAGGCCAGAGACGAGAATCGCGATAACCATAAGCGGCACCTGGTAGGTCTTGGTCGGTTCGCAGCCGACCGCGCCCAGGACTGGATTGGCGATCAGGTCGCGCTTACATTCCGCCACTGTGCCTGCAAATTGTCCTAACGTGTCGCCAACGGAATTGACGACATTCGCCGCATCCACACTGGCAATCGCCATGGCAGAGAGAATCGAGTCGACGGAGAAGACGAGGTTCATCGCGACGATCAACGCAATCGCGCCCATGACTGTGCGTGTGCCGCCGCCCTCGGAATGTTCGATATGATCGACCTGCAGTAAGTGATGAATTTCTTTGATCGCCGTGTAGATAATGAACGCCCCACCGACGAGGGTGATCAGGGCTTGGGCCGTGAAATCACCCGAAATAAACCCGCCCAAATGGATACCGAAGAGCGGCTCCGCCAGCAGTGTGAACAGATTGACGATCAAAAACAGCAGGACAATCCGCAAAATGACCGCAATCGCAATGCCGTATTTACGGACTTTCTTCGCGTCCGTCGGATCGCCGACTTTGTTACTCTCAATCGCAATATAAAGCAGATTGTCAAAGCCTAGAACGGCCTGCAGCAAAATCAGCATGAACAGCGTGAATAAAGCTTCAATCGTTAGTAAGTCGGCCAAAATACCCTCCAGTTTCGATGTGAGTGAATGACTAGCGCGATTTGCGCGCGCGGGTAAAGTGATTTGAATATGAACCTTGATGCGACGCCCTGTTAATGCGACATTCAGGCGAAACTTGATAGGACACCTTATGAAATACGTTTTAATCGCAACGGGCCTGTCGGCTGTTATGATGTTCGGTGCCTGCACCCCGACGGTGAAGATCGAACCCTCAGACAAGCCGATTAAGATCGAACTCAATGTGAAAATCGATCAGGAGGTTCGGGTGCGACTTGAAAAAGACGTTGAAGAACTGATCGCCAATAATCCGGATTTGTTCTAGGAGAAGTATGATGAACAAGACACTCATAATCAGCGCTTTTGCAGCCTTTGCCCTGCTGGGCGGCGGCGCGATCGCCATGAACGTCACAGGCGGCAATGTCGCTGTGGCGCAAGCCCAATCCGCCAAAGCCATCGTTGATGCCGCGATCCAACGCGGCGAAGTCGGCGAGCGCGTTGACGGCTATCTCGCCGTTGTTGATGGTAAAAACCCGTCAGCCGCTGTGCGAGCCGCTGTGCAAGAAATCAATATTGGCCGCAAATCGGTCTACACACAACGCGCCAATGCACGGAATGTGAAGACGGAAGAGCTATCTACCCTGATCGGGGAACAGCAGATTCAGAAGCTGCCGCCTGGTGCCTATTATCTGGATGCCTCTGGCGTTTGGAAACGCAAATAGCGAGCAGATCACAGATTTCATTTTGAAATGACCGCCCATCGCAGGATGTGGCGGTTTTTCTTTGCCTATTGCGGGGAATTGATTCAGTGTTGCACCAACTGATTTGCCCTCACCTATTACGGAGCCTGCCATGTCCGCCAATATCGCTAAACTTACCCCGTCAGGTCTGGCCGCATTATTATGTGCGCGTATCTGCCATGATTTGATCAGCCCCGTTGGCGCATTATCAACAGCGCTCGAAATTCTGGATGATGAGAGCAATGTCGATATGCACGCGGACGCAATGGATTTGGTGCGCAATTCCTCACGCCAAGCCAATGCAAAGCTGAAGTTTCTGCGCCTGGCCTTTGGCGCGGGCGGCTCTGCGCCGGGCGTTATTGGCGTGGAAGAACTACAAACACTCGCGGGGGATATGTATGCGGGCGGCAAGGCGAGCTTGACGTGGGCGTTGACCGATGACGGGCTGGATAAGAACCATGCGCGAATTTTGCTAAACCTGATCATGTTGGCCGTGCAGGCTATTCCGCGCGGCGGCGATGTGAATATCGGGCAAAACGGAAGCACCCTTGTCTTGACTGCCACAGGGCCGCGCGCACGCTTGGACGCTGCGGTTGAGCGCACATTAGTGGGCAAAGCACCCGAAGACGGCTTTGACGGACGCTCTATTCAACCATTTTATACGGGCATGATGGCCCGCGAATTGGGCGGCAAGGCGATTGCTGCGATTACGGACGAAACCGTGACATTCACCGCCGATCTGCCTGCCGCTAAATAAGCCTGATTTTTCCCAGTCCTTTTAGATCGCTTTAACCCTTTTCCTTCACTTTGGTTCGCAAGAAGCTAAAGGCCGAATCAAATGGGTGATGACCTGATATTTGCTCAGGACTTCGTGGACATAACTACGAATGAATTGAGTGACTTTTTTGCACAAAGTGACCGTCCAACGTCCGAGACGTTGATGGCGTCCATGACCCGTGTGCAGCGCGGGGCCAAACGCCTGCACGCGCGCGGCATTTATCAGAGTGCGCAGGCCGTCATGTCCTGCCTGAACAGCGCCCCTCTCTCGGAAGATACGCTCAGTGGTCGCTTGCTCGCCCTCAACAAATTGATCGCGCAATATGCAGACGGGCTGTCTGAATTGAATAAGGCGCTAGGTAGTGAGGATAGTGAAACTGGTTTGGCAGAAGTAGCGGAGCTTGCAGCCTTGGCTGAGCCAGCGTCACTGCCCACAACAAACACGCCGACTGAACCCGCGAATGATTACGCCGCAGCCAAGCAAACCTTGCTCGGTGTCATGGCGTTTGCTGAGGCTGACGAAGTGTCCGCCCTGACACGGCTGATGGACGCAGCAGAGCAAAAGCCCTCTCACGAACCCCAAATCCCGCTGGAATCCGTCATGCGCGATATTGTGCAAGACGCCCTCGCCATTGCTAGGATGTGCGCCAAAACGATTAGCGTTTCTTATGACGTTGGGCGCAGCGGCGTCACCGAGTCTGCCATGCCTAGCCTACAGATTCGGATCAGCCAGACTTTGCGCGCGCTTATTCTGGAGACCTTACCCACCGATAAAGTTGGGCATATCGACCTGACCTGCAACGGCCATGATGTCATGCTAAAGGTGCAAGGCCCGACGCCCCAATTTGTCCCGCGGGGCGTAACATTTGATGCGCAAGACGGCGAGAAACTCACCGCGCGACTGCCGCTGATAGAAACGCCCGTCACAGAAGAGCCTGTCGAAGCCCCGCGCCGCATGATCACAGACGAGACCGAAGGCGAATTGCGAGCGCAGCTGTCAAAACTTCTCGAAGGCGGCGCAGAGGCCTCGAATGACGAACTGGCCTTGGGCGATGATGTTCTCGCGGAGGTCGGCACATGAAGACTTGTTTGATCGTTGATGACAGCCGCATGATCCGCCGCGTGGCGGGCCGGATCGTCAAAGATATGGGCTTTAATACGACGGACGCGGCCAATGGCCAAGAAGCGCTGGACGCTTGCCAGATGGATATGCCCGACGCAATTTTGCTCGACTGGAATATGCCCGTTATGGACGGCTACGGCTTCCTCAAAGCTCTGCGCAAAGAGCGCGGCGGAGACAAGCCCGTTGTCATGTTCTGCACGTCTGAACGCGATATTTCCAAGATCACTGACGCCCTTGCGGCGGGGGCCAATGAATACATTATGAAGCCTTTTGATAGCGCGATCATTCAGAGTAAATTTCAACTCGCTGGATTGTTGTAAGCCATGCGGGGAGCCCTTACACTCAAGCCGTCTTATTACGAGGCTTTAAAACGCCTGACGCTGGAACTCGCGGGGGTAAACCTCGGCGCGGATCATGCGTTCTTGGTTGAAACACGCCTCGCAGGTTTGGCGCAGAGCGAAGGCTATGCCAGCCTCGACGTGATGATTGAGGAGTTGTTCAATAGCGGGCAAACCCGCCTCGCCGTGCAAGTGGTTTCCAGCCTTGTCGAGCGCGACATGCATTTTTTCCGCGACCCAAAAAGCTTTGATCATTTGACCGAAACCGTGCTGCCAAAGCTATATGCTGCGCGCGGCGGCGTTGGGCGTATCCGTGTGCTGTCCTTTGCCTGTTCCAGCGGGCAGGAGGCTTACGGCGTGGCGATGCGCACAGCCGAATTAAAGTCCGAATTGCCCAATCTGAAACTCGATATTCTGGGCGTCGACTATCCGTCCCAAGCCCTCGACCGTGCGCGTGCGGGGCGTTACACGCATTTCGAGGTGCAGCGCGGCCTGCCGATCCAAGACCTGATCATGCATTTTGATCGTGACCGCGAAGACTGGGTCATCAAAAAAGAATTGCGCGAAAAAGTCGAGTTTAAAGAAATGCACTTGCTGTCTAACCTCGACAGCCTTGGCAAGTTTCACGTTGTGATGTTCCGCGGCGCCTTGACCCATTACAGCGCCCCCGCCCAAGTCCGCGTGCTGCGCGGGTTGGCAAATTTGGTGCAGGAATTTGGCTACCTAGTTCTCGGCACGAACGAGACGCTCAATCATATCAATTACGGCTTTGACAAAATTCACGGCAAGACAGGGCTTTTCCGCAAGCGTGAAGACATTATCGAAGAGCCCGAACCCGATCCCAATATCAAAGTGCCAACAGACCGCAAAACCTTTGAACGCGCCAAACGTCGCGTCCATAGCCTACAAAAGCAGGCCAAAAGCTAGGGATTTAAAACCCCGCATCACCAGTTGATTTCTAAGCTAGCCCGCGTAAAAGACAGGCTGAATTCAACCAGGTCTGACTATGTCTGAAATTACTGCTACCCTTGAGAAATTCTCTGCCCAGATCGCGGCGGCGACAGATCTGCGCGCGCTGGACGATATTCGCGTGGCGGCGCTTGGCAAAAAGGGCGAGGTATCGGCGATGATGCAAGGCCTTGGCAAGATGAGCATTGACGAGAAAAAGGTCATGGGGCCCGCGCTGAATGGTCTTAAAAACGATATTGCCGCGCTGATCGAGGCAAAGAAAACCGAACTCGAAGACGCCGCGCTCGACGCCGCGCTCGCGTCTGAGACTATGGACATGACCCTGCCCGTCGGCAGTCCGCGCGGCACGCTCCACCCCGTCCAACAAGTGATGGAAGAAATGGCTGTGATCTTCTCTGACATGGGGTTTTCTGTGGCCGAAGGGCCAGACATTGAAGACGACTTTCATAACTTCACCGCGCTGAACTTTCCGCCGGGCCATCCCGCACGCGATATGCACGACACATTTTTTATGACAGCGGCTGACGATGAGGAACCAAAAGTCCTGCGCACGCATACGTCGCCTGTGCAAATCCGTACCATGATCAATGAAAAGCCGCCTATCCGCATCATCGCACCAGGCCGCACCTATCGTTGCGATAGCGACCAAACGCACACGCCGATGTTCCATCAGGTCGAAGGCCTCGTCATCGATAAAGGCATCCATATGGGCCACCTCAAAGGCGTGCTGATGGACTTCGTGTCAGCGTTTTTTGAAACAGATGTCGACGTGCAATTCCGCCCGCATCACTTCCCGTTTACCGAGCCGTCTGCCGAAATGGATGTGCGCTACGAACGCGATGGAGCAGCGATCAAGATCGGCCAAGGCGAAAGCTGGATGGAAATTCTCGGCTGCGGCATGGTGCATCCCAATGTGCTGCGTGCCTGCGGTCTTGACCCCGAAGAGTATCAAGGTTTCGCCTTCGGCATGGGCGTTGATCGCCTCGCTATGTTAAAATACGGCATGCCCGATCTGCGCGATATGTTTGCCGCAGACACGCGCTGGCTAGGCCATTACGGCTTCGACCCGCTGCTACAAGCCAACTTGGCCACGGGCCTGAGCTAGGAGAGTATGATGACCGACCAAAATAACGATCCCACCACTGGCATAGACCTCGATAAGCAACCGCATAAATCGATCCTGAAGCGGATTGATTTGGGTTTGGCGACGGGTATGTGTGCGCTGCTGATTTCTTTTGTCGGCATCGTCACCTCTCGCGCGACATTCAAGATGAACCAAGAGACGCAGAAGGCGCGCGTCTTGCCGATCATTGATGTTGATATGGGCTATGAAAATATTGGCGACCGTAGCGAGGCGGCCTTTGTTGTGCGGCTCAATAATGTCGGCGCAGGCATCGCGCATATTCAGCGCGTGACGCCGCTGAAAAACGGGGAGCCTGTGACGACCCTGCAAGAGTTTGAAGACACAATTATGAACCGCCGTATGCGCAGCAATATTGGCTACCCCGTTGTGGCCCCTGCAGCTGGCTTTTTGGCGGCTGGCAAGAGCGTCACGCCGCGCCGCTACCGCATGGGGGCAGCCGGGTCAGAATTGGGAGCCTATCTGCGCGGTGAATACGGCGTGCCGATGGACGGGCTTGATATTGATGTGTGTTACTGCTCCGTTTTCAGTGATTGCTGGACCGTGAAATATCTCGATAAAAAACTGCCCAAGCCTGTCGATAGTTGCGGCATTGATGATGCGCCAGAGGACATGTTCCAAACCTATATCGACCAGACAGCCGCCAAACGGCTAGAGCAATAATCAGAGATATTATCCCATGAAATTCACACTCAGCTGGCTGAAAAAGCACCTCAAGACAGAGGCCACAATCGACGAGGTCGTCGAAGCGATGACGCTGGCCGGTTTAGAGGTCGAAGAAGTCGAGAACCCTGCCGAAAAACTGGCCGAGTTTTCGATTGCGAAAGTCCTGACGGCGGAGAAGCATCCTGACGCGGATAAGCTGAAGGTCTGCACGGTGGAAACGCGCGACGGGGTCAAGCAGATCGTCTGCGGCGCGCCCAATGCGCGGGCCGATATGACGGTCGCCTATGCCCCGCTGGGTGCCTATATTCCTGGGCTTGATTTCAGTCTTGATAAGAAGCCGCGCAAAATTCGCGGGGTCGAGTCCTCTGGCATGATGTGTTCGGGCAAAGAGCTGGAAATCGACGAAGACGCTGACGGGATTTTGGATCTTGATCCCAGTTTTGAGATGGGCCTGCCGCTGGCCGATGCGCTGGGCCTCAACGACCCAGTCATTGATTTCGAAGTCACGCCGAACCGTCCTGACTGGCTGGGCGTAAACTCGATTGCACGCGACTTGGCGGCTGTAGGCCTCGGCGAATTAATTACGCCTGATGTGCCAGAAACCAAAGGCACATTCCCCTGCCCCGTCGATATTAAGATCGAAGCGCAAGACGCTTGCCCTGCCTTTGCGGGTCGCGTGATCCGCGGCGTAAAGAACGGGCCGTCGCCGCAATGGCTGCAAGATCAATTAAAAGCTATTGGCCTGCGTCCGATTTCGGCCCTCGTCGATATTACGAATTTCATCACCTATGATCGCGCACGTCCGCTGCATTTTTATGATGTGGCGAAGCTGTCAGGCGGGATAAATGTACGCTTCGGTCAGGGCGAAGACTTCGCGGCTTTGGACGATAAGACCTACACAGCTGGCGCCAGTGATGTGGCGATTTGCGATGATAGCGGTGTCCTTGGCCTTGGCGGAATTGTCGGCGAGGAGTCCTCGGGTTGCGACGCGACGACGACAGATATTCTGATCGAGAGTGCTTATTTTGACCCGCTCACTATTCGTCGCACCGCCAAGCGGCTCGGCATTAATTCCGATGCTAAATACCGATTTGAGCGTGGCGTCGATACGGGCAGCGTCATGGACGGCGTCGAGCTAGCTACGGCGATGGTGCTAGAAATTTGTGGCGGTGAAGCCAGTGAAATTTCTCTCGCAGGCACAGTCCCTGTCCCGCCTCTCGCAATTAATTTCGACCCAATGCAAGTCCATCACCTCACCAGCCTGTCGCTTAGTGATGACGAGATGGAGCGGATTTTGACAGACCTTGGATTTGTCGTGGAGCGCGGGCCGATCTGGACTGTGGGCGTCCCGACATGGCGTCGCGATTGCACGGAAGGCGCAGACTTGGTCGAAGAGATTGCGCGAATTCACGGCTACCATAATTTGGAAGCGGTTAGCCTACCGCCCCTCCCTGGTCGGCGGGAACCGACAGCGACCCTGACGCAGAATCGTACCCGTCTCGCACGGCGAGCCTTGGCGGCAAGGGGATTGTCAGAGGCGATCACATGGTCATTTGCCTTGCAAGATCACGCCAAGTTATTTGGCGGCGGCGACAGCACTATGTTGCTCGATAATCCGATCAGCTCTGATCTTGATTGCATGCGCCCATCTGCGCTGATCCATCTGCTGCTGGCGGGGCAACGTAATGCGGATAAAGGCTATCCGCGCAGTGCCTTGTTCGAGCTTGGACCGGTTTACTACGGGACTGACCCCAAGGATCAAGCCCTGACGATTGCGGGCATGCGGCGCGTGGAAACTGAACGCCATTGGGCGGGCGAATGTGAAATTACGGCTCTGTCTGCCAAAGCCGATGCGTTGGACGCGCTGGCGGCGATGGGCGCGAATACGGCGAATTTACAGACGATGGACGCCGTTGGCGACCACTGGCATCCAGGGCGCTCTGCCTCCCTGCGCATGGGCCCCAAAAACGTGTTGGCGAGCTTTGGCGAATTGCATCCGCGCGTGTTAAAGGCGATGGGAATTAATTGCCGTGTGGTCGCATTCGAAATCTGGCCTGAAGCCATTCCCGCGCCGCGCAAGAAATCAGCGAGCAAAGCCAAAGCCGCGCTGGCGCTGTCAGACTTCATGCCCGTCCATCGTGATTTTGCGTTTATCGTCAGCGAAGACGTGGCCGCAAATGACGTATTTCGGGCGGCGGCGGGCGCGGATAAGCAATTAATTAGCGATGTGAATTTGTTTGATGTTTACCGCGGGCAAGGTGTCGAGGACGACCACAAATCCTTGGCGATTGATGTCACGCTCTCGCCCAAAGACGCGACGTTGACCGACAAAGACATTGATGCTGTGTCCGATAAAATTATCAGTGCTGTGATGAAAGTCGGTGGCCGCCTTCGCGGCTAACCCTCTATAGCGGGATCAGCGAGCGTTTGCGGGTGATGCTGATGTAATTCACATTGGCCCCGAGGCGTACACCAACTCCGCTGCGTACGGGGGCGAGTGTTACGCCATTCGCACGTTGGTAATTCACGGCCATACCGCCGACCAGATAAGCCGACCCATCAACGCCCGGAAAGCGCTGATAGATAAAGTCAGGATTGTCGAGGCCGTAGACCAAGGTGAACACTTTGGACACATCCGCACCGCCGTCAAAGCCGACACTCGGCCCCTGCCAGTAAACTTTCTTCGTGCGACCATCTTTCATCCATAGCGTGCCTTGCCCATAACGCGCGCCAACCACCATCGCGCCGCTACCCTCTTGACCCGTGATATAGCCGGTAGGACGGCCCCGATCTTTGAACAGACGCTCAATCGCAGAAGCTGCGCTTTCGGACGTGACGCCCAAATGCGTCGAGATCGCCGTGACCAATTCGTTCTCATTATAGGTTTTGGCTTGCTCTCCGCTGCGTTGTTGTGCTTGGCGAATATCATTGGAGCTATTCGGATTATTTTGAGGTGTCGCGCAGGCAGATAAGGCCAAGATGCTGGCACAGGCAATCGCGATTGCAAAGGGCACCCAACCGATTTGGCGACGGCGACCGTGGTGGAATGGATTGACGACTGGCATGATGAACCTCATTAAAACGTATCGTAAGGTCTCACTCATTATAGTTAATAAAAGACGAAAATGTGTCGGCAATGGCAGTTACAATTACGTGAAACTTCGGTTACGTTTCAGACAAATGCTCCCTTTGCAAAGACAGTCCTGATGAACTTACGCGATCTTGATTACATATGTGCCGTGGCCGAGCATAAGCATTTTGGTCGCGCGGCCGATGCGTGCCATGTCAGTCAGCCGACCCTGTCTGGACAGATTAAAAAGCTCGAAGAGCAGCTCGGCGTGACGTTGTTTGAGCGCGGGCACAAAGGTATCCGCGTAACAGACATTGGCACTGAAATTATCCAAATCGCCAGAGAAGCGCGCGATGCCGCCAATCGTATTCGCGCCGTTGCGGCCTCTGCCCAAGACCCGCTGGCGGGGACTTTGTCGCTCGGCTTGATCCCCACAATCGCACCTTATCTCATTCCGCTTTTTGTCGGGCGCATGTCGGACGGCTTGCCCAATTTGTCAGTCACATATCGCGAGGATATTACAGAGCGCTTGACCGACGGATTGTTAACGGGCGAGTTAGACGCCGCCGTCCTCGCGACCCCGCCGGAAGAAGACAGCTTGACCGCGATCACGCTTTACACTGAACCGTTCTGGCTCGTTTTTCCCGAAGGCCATGACCTACAAAACATGACGTCGATCCACATGGCCGATGTCAAAGACGAAGACATATTGCTGCTGACCGAAGGGCATTGTTTCCGCGATCAGGCTCTGTCGATCTGCCGACCCGAAAGTCGCAAACGCAAGCAATCCTTGCGCGCCACATCGCTGGAGACTTTGATCAATTTGGTCGCCACGGGGCAAGGCGTCACCCTCGTGCCCGCGCTCGCCATGCGAGACGGACGGATTGCGGATCTAGGCTTGCGGAGTCAGAAGTTGCTGGATAGCGGTGCCGCGCGCGAGATTTATTTGACCTATCGCAAGCAATTTCCGCGTCAGGCCTTGGTGAAAGCCATTGGTGCCTTGATCCAAAGCGGCTTGCCAGACAGCGTGGCGCGGCGGGCATTATCATAAGCGCCGCTTTATCACGCCTGCTTTATAAGCCACCTCTTGATAAGCCACCTCTGGCATGCGGCAGCAAACCACGCTTGCTAAAGCTGTAATTGCCTATAAATAGCGGGCTATGACGAAACAAAACAATATCCGTAATTTTTCTATTGTCGCCCATATTGACCACGGGAAATCCACATTGGCCGACCGCCTCATCAGCTTTTGCGGCGGGTTGACCGACCGTGAAATGAGCGAGCAAGTTCTCGACAATATGGACATTGAAAAAGAGCGCGGCATCACGATCAAAGCGCAGACGGTCCGCCTCGAATACAAAGCCAAAGACGGCGAGACTTATGTCCTTAACCTGATGGATACGCCGGGCCATGTTGACTTTGCCTATGAAGTTAGCCGCAGCCTGTCCGCTTGCGAAGGGTCGATCTTAGTTGTTGACGCGTCCCAAGGCGTAGAAGCGCAGACGCTCGCCAATGTTTATCAAGCGATTGAGCATGACCACGAGATCGTGCCCGTCCTGAACAAAATCGACCTCCCCGCAGCGGAACCTGACCGCGTGAAAGAGCAGATCGAAGAGGTCATCGGCATTGATGCATCTGACGCGATTGAGTGTTCGGCCAAATCTGGTATCGGCATTGAAGACGTGCTGGAAGCCATCGTCACGCGCCTCCCGCCGCCGCCCGTCAAAGACGCCGATGCGCCGCTGAAGGCTATGCTCGTGGATGCGTGGTATGACACCTATATGGGAGTGGTCGTGTTGTTTCGCGTTATCGAAGGCACGCTGAAAAAGGGCATGCGGATCCGTACCATGAACACGGGCGCGAGCTATACCGTCGATAAGGTCGGCGTGTTCCGCCCCAAGCCCGAAGATGCAGGATCGCTCGGCCCCGGCGAAGTCGGCTATTTCACGGGCTCCATTAAAGAAGTCGCAGACGCGGCTGTCGGCGATACCATCACCGAAGATAAACGCCCGACAGACACCGCGCTCGCAGGGTTTAAGCCCGCGCAGCCCGTGGTGTTCTGTGGCATCTTCCCCGTGGATGCCGCAGATTTCGAAGACCTCCGCGCGGCCATGGGTCGTCTGCGCCTCAACGATGCGAGCTTTAGCTACGAGATGGAAACCTCTGCGGCGCTGGGCTTTGGCTTCCGCTGCGGCTTTCTCGGCCTGCTGCATCTAGAGATAATCCAAGAGCGACTGGAGCGCGAATTTGACCTTGACCTGATCACGACGGCGCCCTCTGTTGTCTACACGCTGAAAATGCGGGACGGATCAGAGACGCAGCTCCACAACCCCGCCGACATGCCCGACGTTATGCAAATCCTCCACATCGAGGAGCCGTGGATCAAGGCGACCATTATGACGCCCGACGATTATCTCGGCGGTATCTTGAAGCTTTGCCAAGATCGGCGTGGTGTGCAGACGACGTTGTCCTATGTCGGCTCCCGCGCGATGGTGGAGTATGAATTACCGCTCAATGAAGTCGTGTTCGATTTCTATGACCGCCTGAAATCCGTGTCTAAAGGCTATGCCTCGTTTGATTACCAAGCGATTGGCGTGCGCGAGGGCGACCTGGTGAAGATGAGCATCCTCGTCAATGGCGACCCTGTTGACGCGCTGTCCATGCTCGTTCACCGCGCCAATGCCGAGGGTCGCGGGCGGCAAATGTGCGAACGCCTCAAAGACCTGATCCCTCGCCACCTCTTTAAAATCCCGATCCAAGCGGCCATTGGCGGCAAAGTCATCGCCCGCGAAACGATCGCCGCCATGCGCAAAGACGTGACGGCGAAATGCTATGGCGGCGACGCCTCGCGGAAACGCAAACTGCTGGATAAGCAGAAAAAGGGCAAGAAACGCATGCGCCAATTCGGCCGCGTCGAAATTCCGCAAGAAGCGTTCATCGCGGCGTTGAAGATGGACGACAGCTGACCGCAATTCATCCGGGGATGAATTGCAAGCAGTCGCCGAGCGGCCATGCCGCGAAGTTAGAAAGATCGTAGCCGATTATCCCGCGAGCTTAATTAATTACCTAATCGAAAGCCCATCATGAGCGAATTTAAAAACGGCCAAATCGTCCGCCTCAAATCTGGCGGCCCAAAAATGACGATTAAAGGCGCGGATGACGGCGACTTCGACACCCCCGTCTGGGCCTGCCAATGGTTCGACCGCAACGGCAAACTCCACCACGACAGCTTCCCCGAAGACATGCTGGATGTGTTTATTGATCGGGGGTGAGGTTAATATAACTGGTACACTTGACAAATGTTTCCAAAAGCTTCCTATTCAATCAAAAGTTGAACTGGAGCGTTGAGTGTCACATCCGTATATATCAGGTCCAAAGAACATTGCACTAATGCTGGCACAATTGAGGAAAAATTTTCCATCCACAGTCACTTCAGACACAGTGAAAAGACTAGGGCTTGCCTCAAATAACGAGAGTTACGTTATCAATTCACTTACTTTCGTGGGATTATTAGATGAAGATGGTAAGAAGACTGAGAACGCCGCTCAAATTTTTTCAATTTCTAAAGATGAAGCGTTTCAGCAATCATTTTCATCCCTAGTCAAAGATGCATACAATCAACTATTCGATCTCCATGGCGACAGTGCGTGGGATTTAAGCGAAGATGAATTGTTAGATTTTTTTCGCCAGGCTGATCAAACAAGCGAAACCATTGGGAAAAGACAAGTCAAGACATTCAAAGTTTTTGCTGGGTTTTCGGGAAAAGAAGAGCTTCCTGATTTAACTAGAAAGTCCACGAAAACTCCCAAGCCAAAAAACGCTTCACCTACAACTAGAAAAGACGTTAGAAAAGTTTCTCCAAAAGCAGTAGAAGCAACAACGAACACTCATACTGCAGCTAGTGGCAAGAATGAAGTAGCCGTAACAGTGCGAGTAGAAGTAAATCTTCCCCCAAATGGTGATCAAAAGACCTATGATGCAATCTTTGCTAGCATCAGAAAAAACCTGATGGATGACTGATAAACTTAAATTTTTGAAATCCAGATTACCTAAATTCGAGAGCAATCCGTATGTGAATATAGAGGACGAGGAATACGAGAGTCTCCATCCATTTGACGAAAGAAATATTCATCCAGAAATTCGTAAGCACTCACTTGCGCTTTTTGATGATGGGCATTACAGCCAAGCGACGTTTGAGGCATTTAAATACATCGATAATAGAGTAAAAAAAATTTGCAATGTATCTGCTACTGGCGAAAAATTAATGATGACAGCTTTCAATGAAGGCTCCCCCCTCGTTAGATTAAATAATTTATCAAACGATAGTGAAAAAGATGAGCAACGAGGATACAGATTTATATTTGCGGGGAGTGTGGCGGCTATACGCAATCCACGCGGCCATGAAGTTAATTTACCTGAAACGACTGACACATGCTTAGATCACCTTTCCTTTGCATCACTTCTACTAAGAAGAATCGATAATGCGGTTGGACCTATAGTCTAAAGAGGACTAACCCACCAACCCCATCCACGCCCCCCATCTCCCTCCCACACTCTCTGTGTGAGCGATTCTCCACATATGACCCTCTCGGCGGCGCGGGCGGCTTTATCGGCTTTGGTGGCAGGCTATGTGAGTTTGATTTTGGCGGCTTTGCAGCGGGGGCAGGTGTCGAAAGTTTTGGGGTTATCGACAAAGCTCGCGGTGCAGGTGCGGCGGAATTTGCGGCTAATCGCAGGAATTGAGCGCTCGTATTTACAGACTGAATTGATGCGTAGCCCCGCTTTGCGCGCGCGAATTTATTGCGACCTCGGCGGGCGTTTGGCCATGGAAAAATGGGCAGAACGGCAGCGGAGCCGCGCGGGTAAGGGCGGCGTTTTTGGCAGCGAGAGCGGAGCGCGAAGGGGCCACTTCCAACCCGATTTCTGATCCGTATCCAACCCGCCCGACATCTTCACCCGCGCCGCGCAAAGCGTGGTCGCCGACCGTCGATCGCACGGGGCAGTTTCGGTTGGCGACAATTCAAACAGGCGCGAGAGCGACACCGCCTGCACCTCGTAAGCGGGCTGTGCGCGGGGTCAAAGTCTGGCGGTTTGATCCGATTGAAGTGACGCCCGATGATCTGCGGCCAGCGCCTCCCCCGACCTATCCCCGATTACGAGCAGAAACGGTGCGCCCTTCGCAAACCCATTTCCCGCCGCCGAGGCGAGATTATTCGGGGCCTTAATGCGAGTCCGGAATCCATGTCTCACATCACCAGTAACCCAACACCGCGGCGTACCTCGCTCCGCGAGGCAAATCCTATTGGGTCACTGCATTGGGTCATTGCGATGATTAAAATTCTGCGCCAATCGCATGGAGCGTCGCGCCGTTTTTATTCAACCATTTCGTCGCGGGTTTGACCTCGTCAAATATGGAATGGCAGCAATCCCAAAAGGCTTTGCTGTGATCGTCATGGACCAGATGCGCACATTCATGTGCCGCAACATATTCGAGGACGAAAGGCGGCGCGCAGATCAGGCGCCAGGAATAGGAGATATGCCCCTCCCCGTTCCGCGTAATGCAAGACCCCCAGCGGGAGGATTGATCACGGACGCTGACTTTCCCGACGGTCTTACCAAGTTTGTCGGCGTAGTGATGGCTCGCCGCCGTGAGTTCTTCGCGGGCCTCGCGGATGAGGAGGCGGCGGACGCGACCGGGGAAGCTCTCGGGATCGGGGCTGGGGACGATAATCTTGTGGGTCGCGCGATTAATCTTTGGGCGGCCTGTGCCCGCGGGCGAAAGGAGTTGATAGTCTTGGCCCTGGAACAGGATCGTCTGCCCCGGCGTGAACGGCATGGGCGGCGGCAGGGTTTCAAGCTGCACATTGATCCAGTCGCGCTGCTCCTTTGCGAAGCTCTGCGCTTTTTTGAGCGCACGGAGGCCCGGCACGACGACATGGACTTCGCGGTCCGCCGTTTTGACTTTGATCGAAATGCGACGCGCGCGGTCTGACAGGACATACAGCACGCGGGGGTCGTCCTCGTCGCGCAAGGGGAAACGGTCTTTCACCGCAGGGCCACGCATGGTAGCATCGCCTGACTTTAACCGAGACAGGAAGCCTGCCATGACTATTTCTCTCCGCAATTCGTTTAGCGTGATTGCACTCTCCGCTGCCCTTATGATGGGGGCATGTGGGCCAAAGGACAAGGCTGGATCACCGCAAATTTCAGCGGAAGCCGCGCCTTTGGGACTGAAAGCGGCGTCGGATAAAGATTTTGCGCGCCACTTCGCGGTGCCAGAGCGGACGACGAGCGAGGCAGACGCCAATAAAGCGCTGGCTCTGCTGGGTATGGCCGAGTCAGGAGCCACGGATTTAACATGGGCAGCGCGAGAAGGTTCGAACGGAAATTATACATTTACAAACTTGTCCAGCAATACGGATGACGGCGTCGTGATGATCGAAACGGCGGTTCTCACGGGGGTTCATATGGAGGGCGACGCGGCGAATTTTGACCGTGCTGACTTTACCGGCGTTAGCATGACCGGGGATGATTTAACGGTGAAGGTGAAGAATATGACGGTCGCGCGCCCGACCCCTGATACGGCGAAAGCCATATTGAAGAGCATTGAGAAAATGTCAGATAGCGACGACAAATTATCGCTGGAAATGGAGGACGATGATTTAGATATTGGATTTGGGGCGATTTCTGTCGCTGACGTGACGGTCTCTGGTGATGAGGTGTCAGGCACGATCAACCAGATGGTCTACGGCACAGACGCACAAACTGAACGCACTGATTTCAAAGTCAGCGACGTCAATCTGACAATCCAACCGCGCGGGCAGAGCGATGCATCTGCGCCGTCATTGTTGACGATGAAGTCACTGACGGGCCGCGGATTTTTGAATGCGAGCGACCAGATGGATATGGCGTCGGGCGGCTTGGGGGCTTTGCTCGGCAGCCTCAATATGTATGAAAAACCGTATGATAGTTTTAGCTTGGATAGTCTAATTTTCAACAACTCAAATGTGGAAATGAACATCGCAGGATTTGAGGGTGAGGCCACGACTAAGGGCGACGTCACGACGATCCGCCAAGTCGGCAAGCCGATGGTGTTCAAACTGAAAGAAGCCCCCAAAGCGATGGAAGCTCGGCAGTTCTATAAAACGATGAGCGACCTCGGCTTTGACAATATCACGATCAAATCCTCGCAAGTGTCTGTATTGGACGAAGGCAAGGATACGATCCGCGTCAATGACGGAATTTTGGAAATGACGGACGGGTTTAAGCTAAATTACACGTACGGCGCGTCGGGACTCAAAGAGGTTCAGCAAGCGATGAACACAGGCACGAGCCAAACTGCGCAGCAAAGAATGGCTATGCAAATGCTCAAGCTGAACGACATGAAAATTAGCCTCGAAGATAAATCTATTGTCGAGCGCGGCCTGAAACTCGCAGCAGAAATGCGGGGCGCTGATCCCGAGCGGGTGAAAAAAGAAATGCGCGCAGCCGTGACGATGGCACCGCTTCTTGCGCGGTCTGATTTGGAAAAAGATTTGGCGTCAGAACTTGGCGGGGCGTTTATGGAATTCATCGAAAAAGGCGGCACGCTAACGATTGAAATGGCCCCAACGGAACCACTCCCTATGGCAGACCTGATGGCCTTACAACAAAATGGGGGGAGCCTAAAAGATCTCGGCTTCACCGCAGAGCAGAGTGATTAAATAAATGGTTCGGTCGATCGTTGGACAAAGCTTGGATCATGATCCAGATTTTCGGTGGCGAGGCGAAGCCGTCACCCGTATCGAAAACCTATCTGACATCGTCTTTGCGCTCGCGCTTGGCATGTTAATTAGTGGCGTTGACACCCCACGCAACCTCACTGAGTTAAATAGTTTTCTATTCAGCATTATTCCAACCGCCGCAGGCTTTGCTGTCTTGCTCGGATTATGGCATGCCCATTATACATTCTTTCGGCGCTATGGTGTCGCTGATCAAAGAATTATTATTCTGAATGCGGTGCTAATTTTCGTCATCTTATTTATGGCTTACCCCTTGCGTTTTGGGTTCGATTCTCTTTACGGCGTGATCATCTCTAGCCTGACGGGTGACTTCTCGCGCAATGTTGATATGGGGATTATGTCGTTCGCAGACTCTGGCACAGTGGTCGGATATTTTGCGGTTTCTTATGCGGCAGTATTCGCCATATTAGCCCTTATGTTGGGACATGTATTGCGGAATAAAGATCAACTGAAACTCAACGCTTATGAGCTGGCTAAGACACATCAGTTAAGATTTGCAAGATGGGGCGAGTGTTTGGTAGCCATGCTGGTCGCAATTATATCCTTAATGACGCCATTATATAGCATTGGCAGTAGCTTATATATTCTGCTCTTCCTGCCTTTCATCATTGCAAGACGCCTTTACCCCGCCATTCGCACCGAACTACCCCCTTCAAAATCGTATTTATGATTAGCGATATTGAAGTAGGAGATGAGGGGGTGTGTCCTTGATATCTGCGCCTATCTACCGCATATGAAGTGCCAGAATGTCCGCTAGGTTGCGGCCACCAATTATGGAGACCCATCGATGAAAGTCCTCGTCCCCGTCAAGCGCGTGCTTGACTATAATGTCAAAGCCCGGGTGAAACCCGATCAGAGTGGTGTTGACCTTGCCAACGTCAAAATGTCTATGAACCCGTTTGACGAAATTTCTGTCGAAGAAGCTGTGCGTATGCAAACAGCTGGCACGGCAACAGACACGATTGTCGTCTCAGTCGGACCAGCTAAAGCTCAGGAAACAATCCGCACAGCGCTCGCTATGGGTATGGACCGCGGCGTTCATGTGCAAACAGACGAAGATTTAGAACCTCTCGCGATTGCCAAAATCCTCAAAGGAATTTGCGACGCCGAAGGCCCCGGCCTCGTCATTCTCGGCAAGCAAGCGATTGACAATGATTACGGCTCGACAGGCGGTATGCTCGCAGCTTTGCTCGATTGGCCAATAGGGTCTGCAGCGAATTCGATTGAAGCGGCAGGTGACAGCCTAACCGTGGTTCGCGAAGTCGATGGTGGTCTGCAGACTGTAAAACTGCAAACGCCCGCGATTGTCACAACTGACCTTCGCTTGAATGAGCCGCGCTATGCGTCGCTGCCAAATATCATGAAGGCGAAGAAAAAGCCGATTGAGGCGAAAACGCCCGCGGATTACGGCGTCGATACAGCCCCTCGCCTAAAAACACTTAAAGTCACCGAGCCGCCAAAGCGCGAAGCCGGTATCAAGGTCGAAGATGCAGCCATGCTCGTCGATAAACTCAAAAACGAAGCAGGAGTGATCTAATGGCCATTCTCGTAATTGCAGAACACGACAACACAGCCCTCAAAGACGCGACACATAAAGTGGTCACAGCGGCCCTCGCTATGGGCGGCGATGTTGACATTTTAGTCGCTGGCAAAGGCGTCAAAGACGTGATGAGCCAAGCCGTGAAAATTGACGGCGTGCGCGCTGTCCTCGGCGTGGATCATGTCTCCCTCACCCGTCAACTAGCCGAAGCGATGGAAGCGGTCATCGTGCCGTTAATGTCTGATTATGACGCTGTTTTGGCGCCTGATACAACAACCCATAAAAACTACATGCCGCGCGTCGCCGCCAAGCTTGACGTGCAGCAGATTAGCTCGATCACAGGGGTTGAAAGCGCAGATACATTCGTGCGCCCAATCTATGCGGGTAACGCGATGGCAACGGTTCAATCTACCGACGCCAAGAAAGTCATCACGGTTCGCACGACGGCATTTGCCGCCGCAGGCGAAAGCGGCAGCGCATCGGACAAAATGTTGGCAGACCCTGCTGGCCCGTTCAAATCCGAATATATCAGCGAAGAACTCTCCAAGTCAGATCGCCCAGAATTAACAGCGGCGAAAGTCGTGATCTCTGGCGGACGCGGCATGGGCTCTGGTGAGAATTTCAAATTACTCGAAGGGATTGCTGACAAGCTCGGCGCCGCGATGGGCGCATCCCGCGCGGCTGTCGATGCGGGCTTTGTGCCCAATGACTGGCAAGTCGGCCAAACGGGTAAAGCCGTTGCGCCAGAACTTTATATCGCTGTCGGTATCTCTGGCGCGATCCAGCATTTGGCTGGCATGAAGGACTCCAAAGTCATCGCCGCCATCAACAAAGACGAAGAAGCGCCAATCTTCACCGTTGCAGATTACGGCCTCGTCGCGGATTTGTTCAAAGCGCTACCCGAATTTGAAGCGGAACTCGACAAAGTCCTGTAAGCGTTCAAAACCAAACTTAATTAATAAGCCCGCGCATTTCCGCGGGCTTTTTTATTTATCCGTCGAAAATATCGGGTCAAAGCCAGCATAGATCATGCGTTTGCCGTCAAAAGGCATGTCGCCCATATCGGCCCAGCGAGGGTCGTTTTGCATTTTTTCGGCCGCCGCATCGCATGTCGCTTTATCCGCCCATTCGATCCAAGAGAACACAACCGCTTCATCATCTTCGGCTTTTACGGCACGTTTGAAATCTGTTGTCTTCCCATCTGGCGTGGTCTCGCTCCAGTTTTCCATGATGCGCAGCGCCCCATATTCTTGAAAGATCGGCGCGCTTAATTCGGCCAGTTTTTTATATGCGTCTTTTTTCGCTTTGGGGACTGGGATCACGAATCCTTATACATATGCCATACTGCCCTCCTTTGGTTAAGCTTAGGTTATAGCATATTTTAGTGAAGGTCGTTAGCTACCAACTACCAGTATTTTCCATGCTCGCCCAAGGTTCTTGCGCGGGGAGATTATCGCCTTTTTGCAGCAGTTCGATGGAGATGCCGTCGGGGCTGCGGATAAAGGCCATGTGACCGTCGCGCGGCGGGCGATTGATCGTGACGCCCATATCCATCAAATGCTGGCATAGCGCGTAGATATCATCCACGCGGTAAGCCAGATGGCCAAAATTGCGACCACCGTCATACTCTTCGACCTCGCCGTTTTCATCTGGCCAATTATAAGTCAATTCAATGAGCGGGGCTTTATCTTTTTCGGCGCGCGCTTCGTCTTCATTTGCCGCCAAAAAGACGAGGGTGAAGCGGCCTTTCTCAGACTCGTAACGCCGCGTCTCGACCATGCCGAGGCCGCCGCAGAAGAAATTGAGCGTCGCGTCAATATCGCGAACACGGATCATAGTATGAAGGTATTGCATGGGACGTCCTCAGTTAAAATCGTTGCACTTTCTGGCCCAGCAAATCTAATTCAGCTAAGAATTTCGATCTGTCTGGGCGTTCAGCAAAGACAGCGGAAAAGTCGCCGCTGAATTACATTTGCATAGCCCAACCCTCGACATCCATAGCGGCCTGACGGACGGCTTCTGATACCGTGGGGTGAGCGTGACAGATACGCGCGATGTCCTCTGAACTCGCTTTAAATTCCATCGCGATACAAATTTCGTGGATCAAATCGCCAACTTGAGCGCCGATCATATGTGCGCCAAGGATTTCGTCCGTTTCCGCGTGGGCCAAGATTTTGACAAAGCCATCAGTCGCATGATTGCAGCGCGCGCGGGAGTTGGCGGTGAAGGGGAATTTGCCTTTTTTATATGGCACGCCCGCCTCTTTCAGCTCTTCTTCAGTTTTACCAACGGCGGCGATTTCAGGGAAAGTATAGACGACGCCCGGGATTGCATCATAATTGACGTGGCCCGGTTTGCCCGCAATAATTTCAGCAAGTGCCGCGCCTTCTTCCTCGGCTTTGTGCGCCAACATCGGGCCGTGGGTGCAGTCGCCAATCGCGAAAATACCGTCAACATTTGTCTTGAAGTGATCCGTCTCAATAAAGCCACGCTTGTCCATTTTCACGCCAACATCTTCAAGCCCTGCTCCATTCGTGAAAGGACGACGACCAATGCAGACTAGGATAATGTCAGCCTCTAGGTCTTTGGCTTTGCCGCCCTCTGCGGCCTCAGTTTTGAGGACCATAGTCTTGCCAGATTTTTCAACACCCACCGCTTTGCGCGATAGCTCGAATTTCATCTTTTGCTTTTTGAATGTGCGGAGCGCTTGCTTCTGCACCTCGGCGTCCATGCCGGGTAGGATGTTGGGTAAGTATTCGACGACTGTCACCTCCGCGCCCATACGCCGCCAAACTGAGCCAAGTTCTAGGCCGATGACGCCGCCGCCAATTACAACCATTTTGCCCGGCACTTTTTGAAGCTCCAAAGCCCCTGTGGAAGACACGATCGTCTTTTCGTCAATTTCCAGAAACGGCAGCGTGGCAACGTCTGACCCCGTTGCGATCACGATGTTCTTGGCTTGAATTTCTTTGCCGTCAACGTCGACTTTGCCTGGGCCTGTAATTTTGCCGAAGCCCTGAATATGATCGACTTTGTTTTTCTTGAACAGGAATTCAATGCCTTGCGTCAGGCCGTCTACCGTTTTGGATTTCGCGGCGATCATTTTGGGAATGTCCGCTTTGACTGTGGCGCTCATACCCATTGCTTCGAAATCGCTTGAAGCGGTCTCGTAAAGTTCGGATGCGTGGAGCAAGGCTTTGGACGGGATACAGCCGACGTTCAAGCATGTGCCGCCGAGCGTCTTGCGTGTCTCGATACAGGCGACCTTAAGGCCGAGTTGTCCGCACCGAATGGCGCAATTATATCCGCCGGGGCCACCGCCAATAATGACGACATCATACATATCTGACATGGGATTTTCTCCGTCCGCATAGGTGAGGCACACACTTACGCGGGCGGGGGATTTGCGTCAACAGTCGCGACAGCCGCAGGCTTTCGTGCCGTCAAACTTTATGTAGCCAGCCCTTAGTTTAGCCAGCCATGACCCTTCATTTTGCGCGACCACCAGATTTCAAAAATACCCGCAGTGACAACAATGAGTGGCATGGCCCAACCCATAGTGCCTGCCGCCTCTCGCATTTCGGCATTGGTTAGCCCCCACGCGAAACTTAGGACTGCCGCGATCAATGACAGGATGAAGACAGGCACGCACCACGCTTTGCGAAGCAGGTATAATATCGCCGCGGCGAGCCCACCCCAAACCGCAATCGCATAGGCTGCGACGGACCACGTTGGGTATTGATCGCGCAGGGCCGCCATGGCTTCGCCGTAACTTTCGGCATAGGCCGCGTCGCTGAGCGTCATATCGAGATAATACATATAACAGCCAAATACATTCCAAAGCAGGAATAGCCCGCCCAATATCCAGAACATAGTTGTTGGTTTTGGTGTTGTGATTTCAGTCATAAAAAAACCTCCCTTTTGGAGGGAGGTTACTCAATCTGCGACAATCTGTCCAGTCATTCAAAGTGGTATCAGCTTCAGACTACTCGCCTGTGAGTTGGCCCTCTTGATAGGCGCTATACGTGCCCCAAAACATGAAGATACCGACGACTGTAACAGCGATGTTCACGCCAGATTCCATACCGCCCATAGTTTGAAATCCGCTGCGTAAAATCGTATCGAGTAGGACAGTCAGCGTTCCTAAGAGCGACCACATGAACCAGTAATACGCGCTTTTACGACGCAGCAAAAGGTAGACAGACCCTGTTAACATGCCAAAAACGCCGAGCGCTTGACCGACCCGCACCCAAAACGGTGTGTCCAAAATATAAGCAATTTGTTCTGGGCGGTAAGTGCCTGACAGGGCTTGCAGGTCGGCTGTTACGAAAAATGTAAAACTCAATAAGCCGAGTAGGCCCCATGTCACGGCGAAACACGCCAAAATGCCCAAAGCACGGTCTGCATAGTTTACAGGCACTTTTGTGTTATTCTGTTCGGCCGTTGAGGCCGCGTCTATCATCATAGATTTAGACATAAACTCATCTCTCATCCACGCGCCCACATCGACGCAATAGAAAAAGACTAGCAAAGAGGTCTTTCTAGGCCGTGAAAACTCATTGTTAACAAAACCTTGAGAAAAACGGCTCTGATATGAGAGATCGGATATTAGAGATCGAGCAAGAGGCGTTCCGGATCTTCGAGACATTCTTTAACCCGCACGAGGAAGGTCACAGCCTCTTTCCCGTCAACAATACGGTGATCATAGGACAGAGCGAGATACATCATCGGACGAATGACGATTTGATCGTCAATCACAACGGCGCGTTTCTCAATCTTGTGCATGCCCAGGATACCGGATTGCGGCGGGTTTAGAATTGGCGAACTCATCAGCGAGCCATAGACGCCGCCATTGGAGATCGTGAATGTCCCGCCCGACATGTCGTCCATTGAGAGTTGCCCCTCGCGGGCTTTCTTGCCGAGGGCACCAATACCTTTTTCAATTCCGCCGAGCGATAGCTCATCGGCATCGCGTAGCACGGGGACAACAAGACCTTTATCCGTGCCGACAGCGACAGAAATATCATAGTAGTTCTTGTAGATGATATCTGTCCCGTCAATCTCTGCGTTCACAGACGGCACGTCCTTCAACGCTTGCACGCACGCTTTAACGAAGAAGCTCATAAAGCCGAGCTTGACACCGTGCTTCTTGAGGAACAGCTCTTTATAGTCGCTGCGCATCGCCATGATGTGGCTCATATCGGCCTCATTATAGGTCGTTAGCATGGCCGCTGTATTTTGTGCTTCTTTCAATCGGCGCGCGATTGTTTGGCGAATACGGCTCATGCGGACACGCTCTTCACGCGGGTTGTCTGCGCGCGGCGCTTTCGTGGCTGCAGGCGCAGGTGACTGGCTGGCGGTTGGCGCTTTAAGGCCTGCATTACCCGCTGCATTCGCAGCCAGCGCATCGCCTTTGGTCACGCGACCATCTTTGCCAGAGCCTGATATTTTAGACGCGTCGAGATTATGTTCTGCGATCACGCGATTGGCGGCTGGCATGGGCGGTTTGCCGCCAGACCCAGCGGGGGCATTGGTTGGGGGGACTTCGGGCAGTTCGCCGCCCGCACCGCCTTCATCGCCGGCACCTTTAGGCTGCACGCCCGGAGGCGCGTCAGAATCGCTCTCACCGAGTTTGGCCAGCGTTTGACCGACCGTCGCAACATCGCCTTCGGAGACCAGAATTTCTTGAATGACACCAGAGCGCGGAGCAACCAGTTCTTGCGCCGCTTTGTCAGTTTCCAACTCGACAATCGGTTGATCTTTTTCGACCGCGTCGCCGACTTTCACCATCCAAGTAGCGATTGTCACTTCTGATACAGACTCGCCGACATTTGGTACGTCAATATCAATCGACGCGCCGCCAGAAGAAGACTTGGCGCTGTTTGGCGCTTCTGTCTGCGCTTTCACTTCAGCGTCACCTTTGGGCGCAGCTGTTGCAGACTTTCCAGACCCGCTGCCGAGCTTTGCGATCAACTGACCGATTGTGGCGACATCACCCTCGGCAACCAGAATTTCTTCCAGCGTCCCGTCTTCAGGCGCGACGAGTTCTTGCGCCGCCTTATCTGTTTCCAACTCCACCAAAGGTTCGTCCTTTTTGATCGTGTCACCAACTTTTTTAAACCAAGTTGCAATGGTAACTTCGGAGACGGATTCGCCGACATTTGGGATTGTGATATCAGTCATATTTTTCTACTTCGCAAAAGCGCCATCGAGGATGGCTTGCTGTTCTTTTTTATGTTTAGCCGCAATACCTGTCGCCGTCGAGGCCGCAGCTGCGCGACCTACATAGCGCGGGCGTGTGTTCTTGGCTTTGATCGCGATGAGGCTCTCTTCAATAAAGGGCTCGATAAAGGCCCAAGCACCCATATTCTTCGGCTCTTCTTGGCACCACACCATATCGGCATTTTTGAAGCGTTTAAGCTCCTCTTGCATCGCGTCGTCGGGATAGGGATAGAGCTGCTCGACCCGCATCAAGTAAACGTCATTGCGGCCCTGTTTCTCGCGTTCCTCAAACAAATCGAAATAGACTTTGCCCGAACATATAATGACCCGCTTGATCTCTTTATCCGCGACCAATTTAATCTCGGTCATTTCTGGCTTGTATTGCGCATCGTCCCATAACACACGGTGGAATTCCGACCCGTCTGCCATTTCCGCCAATGTCGAGACGCAGAGTTTGTGCCGCAGGAGCGATTTTGGGCTCATATTGATGAGCGGTTTGCGGAAGTTACGTTTCACCTGACGGCGCAGCGCATGGAAATAATTAGACGGTGTCGAAATATTCGTCACCTGCATATTATCCTCGGCACACATTTGCAGATAGCGCTCCAACCGGGCGGAGGAATGTTCTGGCCCCTGACCTTCATAGCCATGCGGGAGCAACATTACGAGGCCCGACATACGTAGCCATTTCTGTTCCGCCGAGCTAATAAATTGATCCACCATAACCTGCGCGCCATTGGCAAAATCGCCAAATTGCGCTTCCCATATCGTGAGCGCGTGCGGCGCGGCGGTTGAAAATCCATATTCGAATCCTAGCACCGCTTCTTCTGACAGATGCGAGTTGAGGACTTGGTAGTATTCCTGATCAGGTGACAGATTGTTAAGCGGGGTATATTTATGCTCGTCCTTTTGGTCGATGAAATGTGACTGACGCTGACTAAATGTGCCGCGTTCACTGTCTTGCCCAGACAGGCGCACGGGGTGACCCTCCGTGATGAGCGTGCCAAAAGCGAGATGTTCGGCGAGGCCCCAATCAATGCCTTCGCCTGCTTCAATCTTGTCCGCCCGCGCTTTAATGATACGCTTGAGCGTGCGATGGATGTTGACCGAATTCGGCAAAGCCGTGATTTTTTTACCTATATTCTGCAGCGTTTCGAGGCTGACCGATGTATCGCCCGGACGCTTTCCGTCTTTTTCTGTCGGCAAGGAAATCCCTTTCCAAACACCTTGTAGCCAGTCTGGCTCTTTGGTCTCATAGGATTTCGCTTTGTCGAATTCTTGATCAAGGTAAGTGTAGAATTCTTCGACAAGCTTGGTGTGTTCGGCCTCTGTAATATCGCCTTGCGCGACCAAACGCTGCGCATAAATTTCACGTGTTGTCTGCTTTCCGTCAATCGCCTGATACATGAGCGGCTGCGTGAAGGACGGATCATCGCCTTCATTATGGCCGTAGCGGCGGTAGCAGATAATATCCAACACGACATCTTTGCCAAACTTCTGGCGATATTCTGTGGCAACCCGCGCGGCAAAAACGACAGATTCTGGGTCATCGCCATTGACGTGGAAGACAGGTGCTTCGACCATAAACGCTACGTCAGAACAATATTGACCCGAGCGATACTCGGACGGAGTCGTGGTAAAGCCGATCTGGTTATTGACGATTACATGGATTGTGCCGCCCGTGCGGTAGCCTTCGAGCTGGCTCATCTGCATTGTTTCCATGACCACGCCCTGCCCCGCAAATGCGCTGTCGCCGTGCAAAATAACTGCCATGACTTCTTCGGGATTGTGCGAGCGATATGTGCCAGAGGCCATTTGCTGTTTTGCGCGGGCTTTGCCGATCACGACAGGCGCAACAACTTCCAAATGAGAAGGATTTGGCGCGAGGGAGAGATGGACAGAATTCCCGTCAAATTCACGATCATCTGATACGCCCAAGTGATATTTGACGTCACCAGAGCCGAAGTCTTCTGACCCCGATGCGACCCCCCCGAGGAATTCGTAGAAAATCGCGGAATAAGGCTTTTGCATGACTGACGCCATGACGTTGAGGCGGCCACGGTGCGGCATGCCAAAATTGATGTCTTTTAAACCCAACGCACCGCCGCGCTTGATGATTTGCTCCAGCGCTGGCAGGAGGCTTTCTGCGCCGTCCAAACCGAAACGCTTTGTCCCCGGATAGCGTTTGTGAATTAATTGCTCGAACGCTTCCGCTTCAATTAATTTCTGCAAAATAGCCATGCGACCTTCTTTGGAAAAACTAATTTCTTTATCGGGGCCTTCAATACGTTCTTGCAGCCATAGCTTCTCGGTCGGGTCAGACACATGCATGAATTGAATCCCGAACGTGCCGCAATAGGTGCGGCGGACGATTTCGAGGATTTGATTGAGCGTGGCATATTCAAGCCCCAACACACCATCGATAAAAATATCGCGGTCCATATCTTCGGCGTGGAAGCCGTAAGTCTCAGGCTTTAATTCATCATGGGGCGGCGTTTTTTGTAGATCGAGCGGATCAAGATCGGCAATTAAATGCCCGCGCATACGGTGCGCCCGTATCAGCATCAATGCACCCAGCGAGTCCTTCGCGGCACGTTGCAATTCATCCGCAGACGCCGCTGGCATTTTGGCAGATATTTTCTCGGCAACGGCGGACGGATCAACCCCCCAATCCCCTGTCAGAGCAGAGGTAAGCTCGCCATTGGGATCAACGGGCCAATTCGTTTTCTTCCACACAGGACCATCAGCCGTTTTCTTCACAGAGGCCGCATCGTCGCCTAGATTTGCGAAATAAGCTTGCCAGCTGGGATCAACAGAGCGCGGGTTTTCCGTGTAACGCGCTTGCATTTGTTCCAGATAAACAGCGTTGGCGCCGTCCAAGAACAGTGTGTCGATCATTTGCTGGTTTTGGTCCGACCTAGCTTTGTCCGCCATAGTCTTGTCTTTCGTGTTTCGGCCTTAGCCCGTATTTGGTCTTAGCCCTTGAGCCCTTACCTTAAGCCCTAGCCTTTGAGAACATCCATCATAGTGACGCCCAATTTCGCTGGGCTGTCGGATACGCGGATACCCGCTTTTTCCATTGCCGCAATCTTATCTTCTGCGCCGCCTTTGCCGCCAGACACGATCGCGCCTGCATGGCCCATCGTGCGACCCGGAGGCGCAGTGCGGCCTGCGATGAATCCGACCATCGGCTTCTTGATACCCTTCTTGGCCATATGAGCGATATATTCCGCAGCCTCTTCTTCGGCAGAGCCGCCGATTTCGCCGATCATGATGATTTGCTTTGTGTCGTCATCGTGAAGGAAAAGCTCAAGGCAGTCGATGAAATTTGTGCCGTTAATCGGGTCGCCGCCAATGCCAATCGCTGTCGTCTGGCCGAGCCCGACTTGCGTGGTTTGGAATACGGCTTCGTATGTCAAAGTGCCAGAGCGCGAGACCACGCCGCAGGACCCTTTTTTGAAAATCTTGCCTGGCATGATGCCGATTTTGCACTCATTTGGGGTCAAAACGCCAGGGCAGTTCGGACCGATCAGGCGGGACTTAGACCCCACCAAAGCGCGCTTGACAGGGATCATATCAGAGACAGGGATGCCCTCAGTAATCGCGATAATTAATTCCATCTCCGCGTCGATCGCTTCCAAGATCGAGTCGGCCGCGAAGGGCGGCGGGACATAGATCACTGACGCCGTCGCGCCTGTCGCGTGCTTGGCTTCCGCCACAGTGTCAAAGTTCGGCAAGCCGATATGCGTCGTGCCGCCTTTGCCGGGGGTCACACCACCAACCATTTTGGTGCCGTATTCGATGGCTTGCTCCGTATGGAACGTGCCGGTCTTGCCCGTCATACCCTGCGTGATAACTTTGGTATCTTTATTAATTAATACTGACATTTTTTATCTCTTCGATCTTATATCTGGGTCGGGCTTAAGCTTTGACAGCCGCGACAATCTTCTGCGCGGCATCGTCGAGGTCATCGGCTGCGATGACGTTCAGGCCGCTTTCATTGATGATCTTTTTACCCGCTTCGACGTTTGTGCCTTCGAGGCGGACGACGAGCGGTACTTCGAGGCCGACTTCTTTGACCGCGTCGACTGTGCCTTGGGCGATGACATCGCATTTCATGATGCCGCCGAAGATGTTGATCAGGATGCCTTCGACTTTGTCGTCAGACGTTAGAATTTTAAACGCGGCCACAATGTTTTCTTTCGTCGCGCCGCCGCCCACATCGAGGAAGTTGGCAGGCTCTGCGCCGTAGAGCTTGATGATATCCATCGTGCTCATCGCAAGGCCAGCGCCGTTGACCATACAGCCAATATTGCCGTCTAGCGCCACATAGGAAAGGTCGTATTTCTTGGCTTCGGTTTCTTTGCTGTCTTCCTCGGTGATGTCGCGCAGCTCTTGAATGTCGGGATGACGGTAGAGCGCGTTTTCGTCAAAGCTGATCTTCGCATCGAGGCAATGTAGACGCTGATCTTCGGTCACGATCAGCGGGTTAATCTCCAGCATCGCCATGTCTTTGGCGAGGAAGCCGTTATACAAAATCTTGCCCAGCTTGTTCGCTTGCTTAGCCAGATCGCCTTTGAGGTCGAGCGCTTTGGCCAGAGTGCGGCCGTGATGCGGCATGAAGCCTGTCGCGGGATCAATGTCGAAGTTGATCACTTTTTCAGGGGTGTCATGCGCGACCGCCTCAATATCCATACCGCCTTCGGTCGAGACAATGAAGGACACGCGCGATGTTTCGCGGTTGATGATGATGGAGAGATATAGCTCGCGGTCAATGTCGGATCCGTCTTCGATATAGAGTCGGTTGACTTGCTTGCCATTGTCGTCCGTTTGCTCTGTGACAAGGTATTCGCCGAGCATTTCCTTCGCGTTCTTGACCACGTCGTCGATGGAGAAAGCCAGACGCACGCCGCCTTTGGCATCTTTGTCAGCGCCGATAAATTTGCCTTTGCCGCGTCCACCAGCATGAATTTGAGATTTCACCACCCAGAGCGAGCCGCCGAGCTTTTCAGCTGCGGCTTTCGCCTCAGACGCATCAAAAATCGCGATCCCTTTAGATACGGGTGCGCCGATCTCTTTGAGGACAGCTTTGCCCTGATATTCGTGGATATTCATGGAAACTCTTTCTCGCTGGCTAATCACTAAAAGAGGCCCCAAATGGAGCCTCGCATCTTTGCATAAACTTATAGTCAGCCTGAATACGCACCGCAACCGTTCAAAGACGGTTTTTAGGGCACGATGTGCGATTAGCCACCAAATATCGCCGCATGCAGTAATCGCCCTGGCATGAGCGTAAATATGCCCGGAATAAGCAGCGCGCCGAAAAACAAGCCTGCGACCACGCGTTTATGACGGCGAACATCCTTTTTGCGAATAAAATATACAGCTTGAAAGGCCGCAATGAGTGTAACCGGCACGAAAATGTGTATCCAGCTTAACTGACCCTGATTGATGTTCTTGATAAATATGGCTGTGATCGCCGTGACAACCATCAGACCAATAAAACTGCGCCCAATAAACTTGTGACTCGCCGTGCCTTTGGGCCGTATCCACATCAGTGTTCCCAGCACAAGCGCTAGCATCGCCGCTGCCAGGTGGATTTGGATGACGAGCGAGGCCTCTTGTATAACGGTCCAATTCATAGCGCGCTCCTATTTCAGCTCGGCGCCTTTGCCCTAATTTTCTTGATGGTGCCAGAGAAATTGAGGCACGGCACACCGTCCGCTGTGATCAGGCCTCGCACGAAAATCAGGGACCGCCCTGCCCGCAAGACGTCGCCGCGCGCCTCTAGCATTTGGCCAAGCTTAGCCGCCGAGAGAAATTCTGAATTCATGGTAACCGTAACGCCGTAAATGCCGTCCATGACCTCCTCAGAAATATTAAAGAGCGCCCCGTCGGCAAAGCTCATTAACGCGCCGCCATGCATGACGCCCCCGCCATTAAGGTGACGCGTTTCCACCCGCATCGCCGTGATAGACCCTGCGTCGTCAACCCGATGATAGAACGGCCCCACTGTCTTGGCCTCATACTCATCAGCTTGCCAGCTTTGCCAGCCCGCAAATTCGCCCGAAGTCACGCGCTTGGGTTTAAGGGGTTTGGTCATAGTTTCAGCTTTCAAGGGCAAGTGAATTGGCGCAGGCGTAGCGCCTATAGCAGCGCCTATAAAGGCTTATCTTGCCCATAAATCCAGCAGAATTCGTCCGTCACCTCGGGAATGCCGTCCATGGAATATAGCCGTTTTGACCCCAATGCCTCGGCCGTTTTCATCGAGCCGATATTGCCGTCTTGGATCACATGAATCACTTTGTCCCAGCCGAGCGTATCAAAAGCATAGTCGATACATGCGCGACCGGCTTCTTTGGCGAAGCCTTTGCGCCAATGATTGCGGTGGATCGTCCAGCCGACTTCCGGCGCAGGCCAACCTTCGGGCGCCCACGGCCCCACGCGCCCTACCCACTCGCCCGTCGCTTTTTCGATGCAGGACATAAAACAAAAGCCCCGCATTTGTTGATGCCCCATCATCATCGCCATAGAGCGCCACGCCTGTGCGCGGTTCATCGTCTCGCCGCCAATATATTTCATGGTTTCGGGATCGGAGTAACAATCGGCCATTGCTTCGAAATCCTTATCAGGATCGACATGGCGGAGGATTAAGCGCTCGGTTTCTAGGATAATATCAGTCATAGCCTGATCCATAGACCAAAAGCCCAATATAAAAAACCCCACCTCTTTAGGGGAGAAAGAGGCGGGGCTGTGGTCAAATTTGGTGTGTTGGCTAGTCTAGCCGAACGCGTTTCGTGACTTTGGCTTTCGTGAGGTCAAATTGCGCTTCGTCCCATTCTGGTGCGCTGAAGGGATCGGATGCGTCATTGGAGAAATAATAGTCTTCTGACGGGATTCCAAATCCGTCTGTATCTAATTCTCCGTCACCGTCGGCGTCGTGGAAGAGTTTGAAAGCATATGTTCCGGCGGGCAGATCGTCGAATGACGTTTTGACCGTTTTTTGGGTGACCGCAATCTTTGCGTCGCGGAAGGCTGTCTCGCTGTCATAGCTGTCGGCGCTGTTAAAAAGCGCGATCAGGACTTGGCCCGATTGGTCTTCAAACCCTGTGATTTTGATCGTGAGCTGCGACGTCGTCGGAGGTTTGCTAGCCGCAAATGCAGGCGCTTGCGAAAGCATGGCCAAAGCCGTTGCAGAGGCCGCGAGAGCAATGGATGATTTCAAAAAACGCGATGTGTTTGTATGTGTCATATTATTGATACGTCGCGGGCGGGCTATCGTTCCTGCGTAAATACAAAAAAGCGGGCCACCTGGACCCGCTCTATAGTCATATACTGCAAGACCGTTTTAATCCTTCAGCGAAGGCTCCATTTCCTGACAGTCGGCAATGATCTTCTCGACGGCTGCGACAGATTTCATAAACATTTCGCGCTCGTCATTTTTGAGGCGGATATTCATGACTTTCTCGACACCGCGCGCACCGATCATGGCTGGCGCACCGACATATAGCCCGCGCACACCGGCGATTTGACCCGACAGGCGCACAGCACATGGCAGGATACGTTTCTTGTCGCGGAGGTAGCTTTTTGCCATTTCGACAGCTGATTCTGCTGGCGCATAGAAAGCTGACCCATTGCCGAGCAAGCCGACAATTTCACCGCCACCCTTGCGCGTGCGGTCGACGATGGCATCGATACGCTCTTGTGTCGTCCACTTCATCTTGATCATATCAGGGATCGGCACGCCGCAAACTGTGGAATAGCGGGTCAGCGGCACCATAGTGTCGCCATGTCCACCCAAGACAGAGGCGTGAACGTCCTGTACAGATACGCCAAATTCTTCGGCGAGGAACCAACGGAAACGCGCACTATCTAGCACGCCCGCCATGCCGACAACTTTGCGCGGCTGCAGGCCTGAGAATTTTTGCAACGCCCAGACCATCGCATCGAGCGGGTTGGTGATGCAGATAACAAAGGCTTTGGGCGCATGTTCTTTGATGCCTTCGGCGACTTGCTTGATCACGCCGAGGTTTTTGCCTATCAATTCAGAGCGGTCCATGCCCGGCTTGCGCGGGAAGCCTGCTGTGATGATGCAAACATCTGCGCCCGCAATATCGGCATAGTCATTGGTGCCTTTGAGATGACAGTCATTGCCAAAAACTGGCGTGGCTTCGGCGAGGTCGAGCGCCTTGCCTTTGGCTGTGCCTTCAAAAATATCGAACAGGACAACGTCGCCTAATTCTTCGCGAGCCACAATGTGGGCCAATGTGCCGCCGATCATACCGGCGCCGATGAGGGCAATTTTCGCGCGTGCCATGTGTTTCTCCTTTTGGTCCCAATATACGGGATGGCTGAATGTGCAGGGTCTTTAGCGGCTGCGCGTGAGGGGTGCAATGCCTAGCCAAAAACTTTGCGCCACAAATAATAAGATAAACAAAATCCTCGCAAGCGGGTGCATTCCATATGCACAGACTATACTTGCCATAAGCAAGTCATATTGGACACAGGCGCAATATTCCCGCCAAGCTATCCCAAAGACGACGCAGGTCGTATATGAGTCACAAGCATATCACATTTGGAAGGAATTTATCATGGGTCTGAAATCTCTTATCATCGGCACCACATCCCTCAGCGCGGCTATTTTGCTGGCCACTGCCCCAGCGGCTTGGGCCGAGACCAGCTTTGCCTTCGGAACATTGAGCGCGGACACGCAGGACCATGTCACGGTGTTTATGGACGCTGATGGCGCATTATCTGGTGCAGCTGACGAGGTAAATGACAAGACCGAGGGCCGTTTGGAACAAGCCATTGAGGATGCTGGATTCAAAGGCAAATTCGGGAAGTCGATCCAGCTTTACGGCATGGCCCCCTTTACGTCTGTGACCGTGATTGGCACTGGCGACGAAGACTTGAGCGTGCGCCAATTGCGCGATTTGGGCGGGCATGTCGCGGGTGCGAGTGATAATGACGCCTCGCTATCCGTGATGATTGATGATTTGAATACAGACGTCGAGGTCGCAGCGGCGCAAATCGCGATGGGATATAAATTAGGCTCTTACAGCTTCACGAAATATAAGACGGATCACAAAGACGTGGACCGCACAGTCGCCTTCCATTCTGACGACACGGACGAAGCCAAATCGTTGTTTGATAGCGATCTTGGTCATGTCGCCAAAGGCGTTTACTTTGCTCGCGATATGGGCACGGAGCCTGGCAAATCTATGTATCCAGAGAAATTTGCCCAAGACGTGCGAGCCCTGTTTCGCGGGGTGGCGAATGTCCGTGTAGACGTGCTAGACCTTGATGATATGGAGCGCCGCAATATGGGCGCCCTTATCGGGGTTGGACAAGGCTCCGTGCATGACCCTCGCCTCGTGGTCGTAAGCTATACGGGGGCCGCTCGCACAGATGCGCCAATCGCTCTGGTCGGCAAGGGCATCACCTTTGACACAGGCGGGATTAGCTTGAAGCCGAATACGGGCCAGTGGCTGATGAAGTCCGATCTATCGGGTGCAGCAGCTGTCGCGGGCGCTGTTTACTCAGTGGCCAAACGAGGCGCAGATGTGAACGTCGTCGGCGTGATGGCGATGGCTGAAAACATGCCCGCCAGCGATGCAATCCGCCCGGGCGATGTGCTGGAAACCATGTCAGGGAAAACGATCGAGGTTATGTCAACTGATGCCGAGGGCCGCCTCATACTATCTGATGCTGTGACCTATGTGCAGGAAGAATATGATCCGCGCTTATTGATCGATATTGCGACACTCACAGGATCAGCCGCCCGCGCTTTGGGTGACGATTACGGCGCGGTCGTAACGCGCGATTGGGAGCTATCGCAGCACATGATGCACATTGGCAAAGCGGCGGGCGAAGACGTCTGGCCCCTGCCCCTCAACGATAATCACTACAGCGCTATCAAGTCCGATATTGCCGATATAAAAAGCACCGCTGGCAGCCCTGGCGCGTCTATTGGCGGCGCTGTGATTGGCACGTTCATTGATGAGGATCGCCCCTGGGTGCATCTGGATATTGCGGGCGTAGACTGGCTCGATAAAGGTATCCCAACCACGCCCAAAGGCCATGCAGGCTGGGGCGTGCGCTTCCTAGATGCCGTCGTGCGGGATTTGGAAGCGGAAGAGTAATCCGCGACCGCCGCAAAGGACATCAAGCCTCCGCCAAGCGCGGGGGCTTTTTTGTGGCCAAAGCCCAATATTTCCCGACTAAACCTTTGCCCATGCGCAAGTTATAAATGCGCAGTCATAGTCATTTCAAAGCTATGGCGCACCATGAAATCCTAATACTCCATTTCTACAATGCCCTCATCACCCCTCCCCCATATTTCGTCGGGCGCCGAGATAGTCTTCGCTGCGCATTTCGATTAGGCGGCTGGCCGTGCGTTCAAATTCAAAGCTACCGTCACCGTCTTTATATAGCTCACTCGGCTCGACGGCGGCGGACATGACGAGCTTGGTACGGGTCTCGTAAAGGGCGTCAATCAACGTGACGAAGCGCTTGGCTTCATTGCGGTTTTCTGGCCCCATTTGCGGGACGTTCTCAAGGATTACAGTCTGGAACGCGTGGGCGAGGCGGAGGTAATCTGCGGCTCCTAAATTTTGCGCGCAGAGCCTATCGAAGCTGGCCCGCGCCGTGCCTGCCGCTGTGCGCCGCAACAATAATGTCCGCCCTTGCACGGACAGCTCCGTCGGCTTGGCTTTCGCTTCCCCCGTCAAGCGCCGCCACGCGGCGTCTATGGCTGCATCTGCTTGATCGCCCAGCGGTGAATAATAGACGGGGGCTGCCGTTAATTGGCGCAAGCGGTGATCGGTCTCACCCGCAAATTCGTGGATAATCATATGGTCATCCATCACGTCGATAAATGGCTCAAATAGCGGACGGTTCAAACCGTGTTCATAGAGCCCGCTCGGCGCACGGTTGGACGTAGCGACGACGACAATCCCCCGCGCCCACAAAGCTTCGAACAAGCGGGACAAGATCATTGCATCGGTAATGTCCGTCACATGAAATTCGTCAAAGCAGAGCAAGGCGGCTTCCTCCGCGATATCCTTAGCGACGGCTGCTATAGGCTCGCCCTGCCCCGTCTCTCGCGCGCGGGAGATACGGGCATGGACGTCGAGCATGAAGGCATGAAAATGCACGCGCTGTTTGGCTTCGATATCGGCAGCCTCAAAAAACCAGTCCATCAGCATGGACTTCCCGCGACCCACCCCGCCCCACATATACAGTCCGATAGGGGCAATTAATTTGCGAGAGAAAAGCCCCGCACGTTTGACGGGAGTTTCCAGCCGCACCAATAAGGCATCCAATTCTCGCGCCGCCGCCAGTTGGGCTGGGTCTTCAAACAAAGCCCCGCTCGCTATGCGCGCTCGCAGCTCTGTCTCAACGGGCCCTCTTATTTGTGTCCCGCTCATAGCAAGCTAATCCGAATGATCGCAGCGGCCAGTAAGCCAAATGCGGCGAGGCTGACGCAGATGAACAAGACTTTGCGCTCTATGTGAACTGGCTTCATGCCCCCTCATTGTCAGAGGCGGCGCAGCGGTCAAGCCTTTCTCGTGCAAGCGCCGCAGATTAGTTTTGAAATTGAGGGAACATTAGCGTTCATGTCCCGTTTATGTTACATCGTGTTAATATGAATCGATTTTGCGTCCGACGGCCATGGGGGTCAGGGCTGGCGCAGATATAAAGAGGGAAAATTTCCATGGAACAAATGAACAATTCACTGGCAGGATTACTGCCTGACGGGATGCAGTGGCTGGTTGGGCCGCTCATTGCACTTCTTGTAATAGTCGTCGGCTATTTCATCTCAAAAATCGCCGCGACCATCGTTTCAACTGCGATCAACCGCACAGGGCTTGGTAAAAAGGCCCAAACAACGGGCGGCAATATCGGCAAGTCATTGTCAAAGGCCGTGTTTTGGGTGCTTTGGTTGGTCTTCATCTTGATGGGCCTTTCGCAGTTTCCGCAAATTTCGCAAGAGCTGGGTTTCCTCAACGGCATGATGGACAACATCTTTAACTATCTCCCACAATTACTGATCGGTATCGCGGTCTTTGCTGTGGGTGTTATGCTGTCAAATGTCGTCAAAAATGCGCTGACCAGCACTTTGGAAGTGGCACAAGTTGACCGCCTGGCGTCGAAATACGGCGTGACAGACACGGAAAGTGAAGCCTCAAATTCTATCGCATCTAGCCTCGGTGGTTTGGCCAAAGCGATCGTGATCTTGTTATTCGCTATTGCTGCGATTGGCATCTGGGATATTCCAGGGTTCTCTGATGAGGTGTCAGGCATGCTAGGAACTGTTTTGGATTATATCCCAAGCATACTTGGTGCCGCTATCATCTTGGGCGCAGCGGTCTTTATCGGTCGCTTTGTTTCCAACCTTGCGAAAAACACGCTCCCAGCTTTGGGCGTCGATAATTCGCTCTCAACGGTTGCAAGCCTTGACGGCGAAGGCCCACGGTTTGTGCCTTCAAATGTGATCGCAACGATTGCATTTGTCGGTATTGTCTTGATGGGTTTGACCGCAGCTATGAAAGCGCTCGGTATTCCTGAGTTGACGAATGTCTTTAATACACTGCTGGAAGTTGGTGGTCGTGTTGTATTAGGCGCCGTGATTATTGGTGCGGGCCTTTTCATTGCGAATTTCGTCTCGAAGATCGTCACGCAAACATCGGGTGATCTCGCTGGCACAATCATCAAATACGCGACTATCGTTATCGTGACCTTTATGGGCCTAGAAACAATGCAACTGGGCGAAGACATCGTGAATACGGCGTTTGAATATGGCCTCGGTGCAGCTGCGGTCGCGGCTGGTATTGGCGGCGCGATTGCCTTTGGCATGGGTGGCCGCGAATGGGCTGGCAAGAAACTAAATGAGTGGATGCCTGCCAAAAAAGGTACGACGCGTAAGAAATAATCTTTCGCGCATTAATATGGAAAGCCGCTCTCTTCGGAGGGCGGCTTTTTTATGTCGAAATTCCAGCGATCGCTTGCACCGTCGCGCGGTCAGCCAGCGCATCTTGCGGCAAGGCTATTAACGCCTCTATTCGCGCGCGGCACAGGTCATACACATCCGCGAAAGCTTGTTGCCGAACCGCTATCGGTTCAACATGCGCGGGGTCCGGTGCGGGCCAATGGACGCTGATGTGGTCGCCAGGAAAGACGGGGCAGACTTCATTGGCGGCATTGTCGCAAACTGTGACGACAATATCCATGCGCGGTGCGTCTGCGCCTTCAAATTCGTCCCATGATTTTGAGCGGTAAAGATCTGTGCGGTGCCCCCGTCTGGAGAGTTCTTTCAAACCATCAGGATGGGGCTGCCCGCTGGGGTGGCTACCCGCTGACCATCCTAAAAATCGGCCTTGTCCCAAATCATTGACGAGCGCTTCAGACAAGATCGACCGTGCAGAATTACCCGTGCAGAGAAACAGGACATTAATCGGAGTCGTTGGGATTGTTTCAGTCATAGGCCGCGCTTGCCAAGTGCGCGTGCTTTCGTCAATAAGCGAGCGTGCATATTGTTGAACAATTAATTGCGGAACGCGCGCCAAAGCTGACCAGTCGCCCGCGACTATTCAAAGCTGTGCGCCCTGCGCTTTATCGCATGTTAGCCTATGACGCCGCGGTCTTTCTAGCGGATGCGATCCGCCCCATGAGCGGGCACGATGCGTTCAAGATGGTAACGCGACACGTGAGCCCGCGCACGGCTGTGCAGCACTTAGAATATCTGCCCAAGACGGGGCGCTGTGTGTTGATCTGCAATCACCCCACGGGGCTCGCCGACGGAATGGCTGTGTTTCAAGCCATTCGGGAGCGCAGACCTGATCACGTTTTCCTCGCCAATGCGGACGCCCTGCGTGTGATCCCCAATGGCGAAGACATTATCATTCCGGTTGAGTGGGTGAAGGAAAAACGCAGCACAGCTAAAACGCGGCAAACCCTTGTTGATATAAAGCGGGCTTTGGACGCCGAAAAATGCGTTGTGATTTTCCCGAGCGGGCGTCTGGCACAGCTCAGCTGGCGCGGGCTGGTCGATAAACCGTGGGAGACATCCGCCGCTATGCTCGCGAAGAAATATAACGCGCCCGTCATTCCACTACGGATTCGCGCCCGAAATAGCTGGCTTTATTATCTGTTCACAAAGCTCAATGCAGAATTGCGAGACATCACTTTGTTTCACGAGCTTCTGAACAAAAAGGGGCAACTCTTTGAAATGACCTTTGGCGAAGCTATCCCGCCCAGTGCGCTGTCAAAAAACGCAGATGACGCCACGCGTCACATTCGTCAGGTTGTAGAAAGCCTATAAAGCACGTCTGAACTTAAGCTTTTTCTAAGATTCCACGCCTATGCCTGTCAAAACAGTGGGTGAGGCGTAATGCAGAATTTTTTTAGTTCCCATGATCAAATGGAGCGCTTTCTGCGTCTGGATAAAACCCAGAGCGCGGGCGCCCTCATGCGTGGGCGCGCGGTTTACATGGTCGGCCTTACCTTTATCGTGATCCAGCTTGTGAATTTGGTGTCCATGTGGTTCACCTATGGTCGGTGGACCATTGATCATTCCCTGGCTTGTTTCGGCGTTATTTCACTCGTCGGTTTCATCCTGTTGCTGCGCTATACAAAGCGATACTTGATATTTTCGTTTTTGCTGTCTGCTTTTTTATTGGCGGGTGTTGTTGTGTCTGCGCTCGACCAAAGCGTGGGGATTAATTCTGCATTACTGCCTTTGATCATGGCGGGGGCTTTGCTGAACGGATTTGTCAGCACATGGCGGGCCGTTGTCTATTACTGTCTGGCCGCGAGTATTATTCTTTGGGGGTTGTATTTTGTGTCCACAATGTCGCCGCCGCCCGTTGGGGCGGATGTCGCTTTGTTAGCAGCTCGCAATTATCAGCGGGCTTTTCAGTGCCAAATCGCGCTTGTTCTGGTCTGCGTCATTGCGGCTGTCGTCAGCCATAAAATGTATGACCTGTTTGATCGCCTCGAACAAAGCCTCGTCCGCACGCGTCAGTCCGAAGAATTGAAATCGCAATTCCTCGCCAATATGAGCCACGAGCTCCGCACGCCGATGAACGGCATTATCGGGATGTCAGGGCTTCTGCTGAAAACGGATCTCGACCCTTCGCAGCGCCACTATGCCCAAATCGTCAATAATTGCAGTGCGGGTCTTGTCAGCATCGTCAATGACGTCTTGGACCTGTCAAAGCTCGACGCCGGGAAAGTCATGATCGAATCAGAGCCGATGAATCTTTTTTCGATGTTCAAAAAGCTCTACGAATTGCACTTGCCGTCAGCAGCCGCCAAAGGGCTCAAGCTCTATCTCGATTACGACCCCAACCTGCCACAAGCCTTTCTCGGGGATGAAGGTCGATTGCGGCAGGTCACTCATAACCTGATTGGCAATGCGATCAAATTTACCGATCAGGGATATGTCTGCATCAGCGTGCGCGGTCAAAACCTTGATAGCGGGGCTATGGAGTTAGCGATCTATGTGCGTGATACGGGCAAGGGCATTCCCGAAAAAGATCTCGGACGTATTTTCGGACGCTTCGAGCAGGTTGAATATAGTCGACGCTCCACCGCCCAAGGCACAGGGCTGGGCCTCGCAATTTCTAAAGAACTCGTCGAGGCGATGGGCGGAAAAATGCGTGTGGCCAGCGAGCTTGGCAAAGGCACGACCTTTATCTACCAGATTGTTTTGCCGGCTTTCGTGACCGATATTGATGTTGCCGAAGACGCCTTAGAGGAAGCCAAAAAAATTGACCGGCTTGCGAGTTAACGCCAGCCGATCATTAAATTTTTTGCGCTTAAAAGCGCGGTTGCGCGGCAGTTAGACTAGGCGCGTTCGACCATCATTTTTTTCACATCCGCAATCGCCTTGGCAGGGTTTAGACCCTTCGGGCAGACATTGGCGCAATTCATAATGGTGTGGCAGCGGTAGAGCTTGAACGGGTCTTCGAGTTGGTTCAGACGCTCTTCCGTCGCATCGTCGCGGCTATCCACCAACCAACGATAAGCTTGCAGCAGCGCCGCTGGGCCGAGGTAACGATCACCATTCCACCAATATGATGGGCAAGATGTGGAACAGGATGCACAGAGAATACACTCATAATAGCCGTCGAGTTTTTCCCGGTCTTCTGGCGTTTGTGTGATCTCTTCGGTCGGGAGTGGCGTGCTGGTATGCAGCCACGGTTCAATCGAAGCATATTGCGTGTAGAAATTCGACAGATCGGGGATCAAATCGCGCACGACAGGCATATGCGGCAGCGGGCTGATCGTGATCGTGTTAGACCCGCCGACTTCGTCTATGCCTTTAGTGCAAGCCAGAGTGTTGCGCCCGCCAATGTTCATAGCACAGGAGCCACACACACCTTCGCGGCAAGAACGGCGGAAGGCGAGCGTCGGATCAATCTCATTTTTGATCTTAAACAGAGCGTCCAGCACCATCGGGCCACACTCGTCCAGATCGATCTGGTAGGTGTCCCAATAGGGATTGCCGCCATCTGTCGGGTCATACCGATAGATTTTAAACGTCTTCAGTCGCGTGGCAGAAGCTGGCGCTGGCCAATGCTTGCCTTTGCGGACTTTTGAATTTTTCGGCAGTGTTAACTGAACCATAGCTCATAATTCCTTCTTTAAGTGCGTCTTATAAAGGATAACGCAGCGGAAGCGAAGGGGTTTCAGTGACAAAACCCACGGCATTTTGTCGCTTTTAGCCTCGGAGCTATACCACGCGAGTTTGGCATAAATCCTGCACGTCTCAGGGGATGATAGATACGAAAACACACCCGATTCTCTCCCCTCAAGCGGGATATGGTTATATTCCAGGGCTGGACGGAATCCGAGCTATTTCCGTCCTGATCGTGATTTTAGCCCATATGGGACTGGAACATTTGATCCCTGGCGGTTTCGGCGTGACGGTGTTTTTCTTTATCTCAGGCTTTCTAATCACACGCCTATTAATCGCGGAGCGCGAGGCCAAAGGGCGTATCGGATTGAAACAATTTTATATTCGGCGGTTCATCCGCCTCTATCCCGCGCTTCTGCTCATGGTGATTTGCACCAGCATCGCTTATCTGGCTTTGGGTTGGGGCGGGCCAACTTTGATTGAGCTACTCTCAGCGGTGTTTTACGGCACGAATATTTTCCAAGTCGTGACGCGCATGGGGGGCGAGCTGCCCTTTATGCCGTGGACGCACCTTTGGTCGCTGGCCGTAGAGGAGCATTTCTACCTGATTTTCCCTGCTTTCCTTGTCTTACTCGGCGGGAATTGGAAGCGTATTTTGTGGGGGCTGGGCGTTGTGCTGTTCGCGGCTCTGCTCTGGCGCGTTGTGATTTACACACAGACCGCCCTGCCCGTGCAAGACTATACCTACATGATGACGGATACGCGTATTGATAGCCTTGTCTGGGGGTGTTTTCTGTCAGTGCTGCTGCATGTGCTCGGCGATGCCTCACGCCTCAAACGCCTCATGGGCTGGGTGCCAATCGGCGCGGCGCTTGTCGCGATTTTGGCGAGCTTCCTGATCCGTGATGAGAGCTTTCGCTACACGGCGCGGTTCACACTGCAAGGCATGGCGCTGTTCGTGCTGTTCCTTAATCTCTTTTTCTGGGACAAAGTTCGCTGGGTGATCAGTATTTTGGAGTGGAAGCCGCTGGCATGGTTTGGCGTCGTCTCCTATGCGCTCTATCTCTGGCATGTGCCGATCATTGATATGTGTGTGCGGACGATGGGCGATACGACTTTGGCGCACTTAATCGCTTTCCCGATCAGCGTTTACTTCGCCGCAGTGTCTTACTATTTGGTCGAGAAGCGCTTCCTTGCGCTGCGTAAGAAATTTGGCAGCCACGGCATTACTAAAACGGAACCTGCCGCTTCGGGACTCGCCAAAGATCCCAAAGCGGCAGCGATTGCCAGAGTGCTGGGTAAGCGCAGCTAAGCCGCCGCGCTTTTCGCCCCATACCAGTTGATGTTACGGGTCAGATACATTGTGCCAGCAATCGCGATAAAGCTCGCTAGGGCTCCGATCATCAACGCGAAGTCTTGCATCCGCATCAGCGCGTAAAGCAAGCCGTAGACCAGCAGGAACACAGCCCCCGCTTTGGCGATATACTGACGGCCACCAAACACAGCCCCCGCATAGCCAGACGTTGCTGCAATCGTTGCCCCCGCTGATATCGCAAACGCGCCCGTAAAACCAATCCGCTCGGAAAATGCCAATAGCAGAAGATAGAAGATACTCTGCGCGAGGCCAATCAGGATATATTGCGCGGGGTGGACGGGCACGCCGACAATCACTTCAAACAAGAAGTAAGCCAGAAACACCATCCCGATAAATAGCACGCTATATTTCAACGCGCGATTGACTGTGCGGTAGGGGTCAAGCGGCGAGACAAAGTTCACCGACATGCCGCCATATGTTTCGTAAAGCTGCCGAAAGCCGCGCGCTGAACCGTGACTAATAATACCGCGACGCAGCAGAGGGATCGTCCAATTCGCCGCAAAACCCTCTTCCGTGATTTCGCGATCATCTGGCGGGAACGGGCCGTCAAATCCGGGGTGCGGCCAGTTAGACTGTAAGTTAATTTTCGTCAGCTTCGCAAATGGCACGATAGATAATTTCTGAGCACCTGAGAGGCTGAGATCAATCGTCGTCGTCAAGCGAGTCGCGCCCGCGTCAAACTTCGCCAGAAGCGCGGTAGCTGGGACGGCCAAATATCCCCCATCGCGTTGCGCAATGAGATCATAATTTAACTCGTAAATCCGCTGCGTCTCAATGATGTCACCATCGCCGCTGCGCGTGCGTTGGGTATAGCTTGGGGCATTAGGGCGTCGAATTTGCTGATAGGTAAATTGCTGCGCCGTGTCGCCGATCTTGAGCTGCACATCACCGCGCAAACCTTTAACTTCGGACAGATTGAACACGATCATCGCTTGCGACCAATCGAGCTTTAGCCGATCATCAACGTCAATTTTACGGGGATCAGAAAAGCTCGCCGACAGCGTGCCGTCCGTCTTAAATACTGGCACGTCAAAGAGCGACAAGCTGACTTCTTTGACTTTTATATCGTCCAACACGACCTCTCCTGTTTCTGCGGAAAAAACGTAATCGCCCAAGGTCATCTCCCGCGCGTCGTCATTGCGTTTGACGTATGGCACGACGATGTGTGGCCCCGTGACCAGTTGCGGCTCCACCATAGTCTTGGGAGACTTCGCGCGTTACGTCATCCGCGCGGCTGCTCCGTTCATAGCTGATATAGGAAATGAACATGGCGGGGATCGACATGAGCAAGACCAAGGCGCAGACGATGATGAGTTTTAATCCGCTGGACCGTCCCGCAAAAAACGGTTTTCGCGGCGGGCGCGGTTTGAATTTACCAGGCGTCGGCGGGAGTGTGGGTGTGTCGGACATAATGCCCCCTCTCTTCTTTTTCCAAAATGAATATGAGCTTTTGGAATGAAGGAGACAGGAGGCCAGCAGAAGGCGAGGACGTGGCACGAAGACGGTTTTCGCGCGGTTTTTCGTAGGCCAGAGCGCGACGGCGGCGCGGCCAAATGTCGGCTAATTTATGGCGGGTATTTTATTCAGCGGCTTCGAGCACGGCGCGGAAGGCTGGTACGCAGAGGTCATCTATTGTCTCGTCAGTATCGATCATAAAGCGTAGGGCCTCAGCTTCGTAACCTGAGATGAGGTCAGTCACATTGTCAGTCGTCACAGGCACAGGCACCGCATCTGACACGTAAGCCTTTATCAAGGCTTTGAGCGACTGGCTGGGTGACAATGTGGAAAGCGACATGCGGGGCTCGTAGTTGGGTGCGCCCCGACTAGACCTTTACGTTGAATCACAAGTTAACCAAAAGTTAAAGCATTAATTTCCGCCCCTACGAAAGTTTAAGCTTTTAGGCACCTTACGGCAGCTAAGCATAAGCTCCGAAAACGCGGCGCAGAATTTCGCTCGTGCGCTTGGCGGGGTTCTCGCGGATCGCTTTTTCTTCTTGGCCAATATAGTAGAAGATACCCTCCAGCCCGAAGTCTACGCCATGTTTCACCAGATCCGCGCGCGCATCCGCGCCGAGCCCCGGCGCGAACGGCACATTTCGAAGCTGCCCAGCAACTTGATCCACCAGTTGTAGCGCCCCCGTTTGGCCCAGCGCATTTTCCATGATCGGTGCGAAAAGCTGCGCCAGTTCGAAGCTCGTGCGGCTTTGCAGATAATCCGTCGCCGCATTGTCTGGCCCGCGCACAATATTGATCGCGTCCGTGATAGTGAGATCGGATACCGCTTTGACAAAAATATCTTTGGCCACAGGGGCTGCTTTTTCCGCGCCCCTATTTAATTGCTGCTGTAGTTCTACGAGCAGGCCGTCCGCACCGATCGGCTCAAGATAGCTCTGCACATCTTGGAGGACTTTGGGCAGTGGGATACGAACCAGCGCATTCCCGAGAAATCCGTCAACGACCCCGAGATTGGCGATGGCATTGCCAACCCCGTTATTCAGCGCCGCACGTATTCCCATCGCCGCGTCCGCTTGGGAGAGCCCGCCAGCCCCGCCGAGAATGCCGTCAATCACAGCTGGGTCAAGCGTCTCGCACGCCGCGAGGGGCGAGCTTAGCAAGCCCAATAATACCACACGTCTATCCATGATCAATTCTCCAAATTTTGCTTTTGCGCCTTATGTATTTTTTCTGCGGTAAACCACATAACACTTCCAAACAGCACACCTCCAAGCAGCCATGATGCTGGAACACTCATAAACCAGCCGTCAAAGGGCGGATTACCCTGGAAATAATCAACAAACCTAAGCAAAAGCCAGATAGGAACAGCCCACAGTAAAATCCCGTAAATCAGAATATATTTGGGATAGCCCATTTTTCGGGTCTTTTCCCAGTTTGCGATACGCTCAGCTTTGGTCATAATAGGGCTCAGCCCTCCCGATTTTTAAATTTCGGCGGACGCTTTTCGAAAAATGCGGTGACGCCTTCGTGGCAATCATAGCTCGCAAATGCTTTCGTTAGCAACTCGCTCTCTTTGAGATGCATTTGATAGGCCGCGCCGTCCATCGCCCCGCTGCCAAACATCGAGTCTCGCAACAGACGCTTATTGATCGCTGTGCTTGTCGGGGAGCAGTTGACGGCGATGTCTCGGGCAAGGTCCAGCGCACGTGGCAAGACGTTCTTTGGCGCGAGGACTTCGGACACAAACCCTGCGCGCTGCATTTCATCCGCCATTATAATATCAGCTTTCAAAATCCATTCATTGGCTTTCGCAAAACCGACCAAGCGCGGCAGGAACCAACTCGCCGCACCATCAAAAACGATGCCGCGACGCGCAAAGGGAAAGGCAAATTTCGATTTTTCTGACGCAATCCGAATGTCCATCGGGATCGTCATCGTCGCGCCGATACCAACCGCTGCGCCGTTAATGGCGGCAAGAATTGGCGTGTCGCAATCAAATAATGCAAGGTTCAGCACCCCACCCAAATCACGGCCAATGCCTGTGGCTTCGTCCACTTCAGAGGGCGCAACGGCGTCAAAGCCCTGGCTAATATCTGCGCCAGCACAGAAGGCGCGCCCTGCCCCCGTCACGACAATCACGCGGATATTAGGGTCCGCATCCGCAGCCTCAACCGCCGCGATCATCTCGTAGCACATATCAACATTAAAGCTGTTCATCGCCTCCGGCCGATTGAGCGTCAGGATCGCGACTTGCGAATTATTGACGTCTGGCGTCATAGTAATTGTTGTGTAGGTCATTTAAATTTCTTTCATCTTCTCGTCACGTATTTTTGCCCAATAGTCGAGGCGCTCTTTGATGGATCGCTCCCGGCCTTTGCCTTGGGGAGCGTAAAAGTTTTGTCGCGCCATGCCGTCGGGGAAGTAGTTTTGGCCTGAAAACCCCTCTTCCGTGTTGTGGTCATAGGCGTAGCCCGCGCCGTAGCCGATGTCTTTCATCAGCTTGGTCGGCGCGTTGAGAATATGCTTGGGCGGGGCGAGTGAGCCTGTTTGTTTGGCCGCCGACATGGCCGCTTTATAGCCAACATAGACCGCATTAGATTTTGGCGCGGTGGCGAGGTGGACGACGGCATGGGCAATCGCCAACTCTCCCTCTGGACTGCCAAGGAAGCGGTAGGTCGCCATGGCTTCATTCGCGATCATCAGTGCAGTGGGGTCAGCAAGGCCAATATCCTCGCTGGCAAAGCGCACAATCCGGCGGGCAATATAGAGAGGGTCTTCGCCGCCCGTCAGCATCCGTGCCAACCAATATAGCGCCGCATCTGGATCACTCCCCCGCATAGATTTATGCAAAGCCGAGATCAGGTTATAATGTTCGTCACGAGATTTGTCATAGGCGGGCGCGCGTTTTTGCAACATCTCCGCGACCCCATTACTATCTAGCGGGGTCGAGGTTGCAGCGGCGAAAATTTCCTCAGCCAGTGTCAGGAGGTACCGGCCGTCCCCGTCCGCAAATCCGATCAGCGCGACCCGCCCGTCAGCGGTCAGCGGCAAATGCTGTCCCACTTCTTGCTCTGCGCGTTGCAGCAAGCCTTCCAATGCTGCCTCATCCAGCCGCTTCAAAACAAAAACTTGCGCGCGGGACAGCAAAGCGCCGTTAAGTTCAAAACTTGGGTTTTCTGTCGTCGCTCCGATCAGCGTCACAATCCCCGCTTCGACATAAGGCAAAAAGCCGTCCTGCTGCGCGCGGTTAAAGCGGTGGATTTCGTCCACGAATAATAACGTCCCGCGCCCTGTGGCTCGGCGGGCCTTGGCGGCCTCGAACGCTTTGCGCAAATCGGCAACGCCAGAGAAGACAGCGGATAGCTGCACAAATTCCAGATCTGCATGATCCGCGATCAACCGCGCAATCGTTGTCTTCCCGACCCCAGGCGGCCCCCAAAGGATCATGCTCGCAATGCGGCGGCTTTCTAACATCCGCCCGATCGGGGCACCTGCGGCGATCAAGTGATCCTGCCCCACCACGTCCTCGATCACTTGCGGGCGTAGACGGTCCGCGAGCGGGCGCGGGGCTTGGTCTTCAAGACCTGTGACTTGGAAAAGATCAGACATTAGCGCGACGGTAGAACGCGCTCACGTCAGGCGCAATATGAACTTGACGAGATTTGGGGGGTATCCTATATCGCGCGCTCGAGCGGGGGACCATTTAACGCAATCCCGTGACCAAAGGCTGAGGAGCCATATTATGAAAAAAGACGGACATCCAGATTACCACATGATCACAGTTCAGATGGTGGACGGATCAACATACGAAACACGTAGCACTTACGGTAAAGAAGGCGATACGCTCGTCCTCGATATCGACTCCAAGACGCATCCGGCTTGGACAGGCGGCGACGGCAAATTGATGGACCGCGGCGGACGCGTGTCACGCTTCAAAGACAAATTCGCAGGTTTCGGCGTTTAAGATTTCAAAGGCGGCCCACGGGTCGCCTTTTTTATATTACCCCTACCCAGACACAAAAAAAGCGCCCTTGAGAGAGCGCTTTTTATATATCTGTAGTAGGTAACTTACCGCTTAAACGCCTCATTCAGACGGGTCATTTGGTCGGCGACCGTGTTGCCCGCTTGGGCGGCGATGGCGGCATAGAGCGAGCGATCTAGGCGCATGATGCGTTCATAAAGCTGCTCTGAGCGTGCCATTAAGTCTAGCAGACGGGCTGGCAGCGCATAGGCGTTTTTCGCGACCTCTGAGAATGATAATTCACCCTCTTTGTTCTCGGCAACCAAACGGTATTTCTCCGCGCGGGCCTCTGCCAAACTCATATCGCCTTCTTTGAGCGCGCGCTGCACGAGGAGCCAAGACGCGACCTGCATCAAGCGTGTCGTCAGGCGCATTGACTGGCTGGCATAGGTCAGTGCGTCATCGCGGCCGAGGCGCTTGCTGTCCTGACGGCCCGGGCCGTCCAGATAGGCAGCGGTCTCTTCGACCATATCCATGCCTTCGCGGAAGGTTTTGGCGAACAGTTCTGAACGCGTAAACTCCATCAGCCGCGCTTCGGACTGCGCGATAAGGGTATCATTTTGTGTGTGTGTCATAGGCGATGGGGCGCTCATCATTATCTCTTCTCGGTTTGAGTTCTATCGTGGATAGCGAGGTTTGCAAGCTTCGCACCAAGCGGAGGCCTCAGCCGAGAAAATACTGTGAATCAGGGTTTTGCCTTAAAAATCAGGTCGGCTGCTGACAATTCTTGCTCTTTTTTGGCGAGTGCTGCGGTTAAACGCTCAACCTCCTCGCGATAAAGCGTGATACGGTCTTTGAGTTCCGTGACCGAAAGACCGTATAAATCCTCCCCAGGTGTAGGAGCCGTCCCAGTTCGGGGCATATTCTCATCCATGACTGAACCTCTTAATCCACTTGCAAAAGCGGTGATAAACGCCTAGTTAACGTGTGTCGACGGTCAATCTGACGACAGAACCCCGCCGAGCGGGGTTTTTTTAATGCCTAAAATTGCCCAAGATAAGGGAAACGATATGACACAGATCCTAATGCCAAAAGCAACAGCCGTATGGTTGATTGACAATACTGGCCTGACATTTCAGCAAATCAGCGAGTTCTGCAGCCTGCACATCCTCGAAGTTGAAGGCATTGCGGATGGCGATGTGGCGGCAGGCATCCGCGGCGCTGACCCGATTGCGAACGGCCAGATCAACCGCGAAGAAATTGAGAAGGCTGAGAAAGACCCGTCTTACGCCATGAAGTCTAACAGCTTTGACAGTGACAATCTGGTCTTGTCCAAGCCGTCCAAGAAAGGCCCGCGCTATACACCGCTCTCGCGTCGCCAAGATCGACCTGACGCGATTGCATGGATGGTGCGCAATCACCCCGAAGTGACAGATGCACAAATCTCGCGCCTGATCGGAACGACGAAGCCGACAATTAAATCTATCCGCGACCGTACGCATTGGAAGATCAACACGATCAACCCTACAGACCCCGTCAGCCTCGGCCTGTGCAGCCAGATCGATTTGGACGCGCTGGTCAAAAAAGCGGCAGATAAGAAAGCCAAAGAAGACGAAAAGCTCGCTGCTGAATTAGGCGAGAGCGACGGCCTAAAGCCGCTCGACACACCCGCTCCTGCACCAGCTGTCGAGAAACCGAAAGTTGAGCATACTCTGGAGAGCTTGTTTAAGCCGTCCACGCAAGACTAAGTCTTTTCAACGCAACTCAATAAAAAGGCCGCTCTGCAGATTTGTAGAGCGGCCTTTTTTTATGGGTATATCTCAAGTGCAGGCTACACGAAAATACGGCCTATGCGTCGTCTTCATCCTCTGCCACAGGCATGGTGTAATTTAGCGCGAGCCGTCCACCATCAGGGTAGATCGTCTGTCCCGTGATATAGCTGCTTTCTTCCGAGAGTAAGAACGCTGCGACCGAGGCAACTTCATCAGGATGACCAGGCCGTCCCAATGGCGTCCGAGACAGCAGTTTTTTCTGCGCTTTTTTATCAGAATTAACAGAGGCTAGCATGTCCGTCTTGATCGACCCTGGGCCAATGGCGTTTACGCGGATGCCGTAAGGGGCCAGTTCAATCGCCATGGCGCGGGTCATCTGCCGCATGCCGCCCTTGGACATTGTATAGGCGATGTAATCGGGGATAGCGACTTGCTCATTGATCGACGACATATTGACAATGGCATAGGGACGATCTGTCAGGCGAGAGCGGTCTTCGCGGTCATCAATTTCTTTGACCATATATTTAGCCACAGCCTGGCTCACCAAAAACGCGCCGCGCAGATTAACAGCCAGAACGCGGTCAAAATCTTCGATCGACAAGTCCAGCGAGCCGCCCTTTAACGCAATCCCTGCATTATTGATTAGGCCATCTATCCGCCCAAAACTACCGAGCGTTTCCGCGATCAAGTTATGCACATGCAATGGGTCAGAGACATCACATTCCACGAATATCGCTTTGTCATTGCCCGCCGCGAGGTCAGCTGCGGACTTATCGCCCGCCTCCGTGTCCATATCGGCCAGAACCACACGGTGCCCATCGGCCACCAATCGTTGCGCACATGCAAAGCCAATCCCCTTGGCCGCACCTGTCACAATATATACACGATCAGACATAAATCCCTCCTTATTCAGCGAGAGACCTAACAGATTGTGCCGATAAATGATAAACTAAAAACGGCGACGTTCGCGGCAAATTTTTGCGTGTCTAAGCTAAACCCGACCGTAGATGGGCCGCTGCACTGGCAAGCAAAACACGTTTTGGTGGGCTACTGCCCTTCCAACTCTGCGATTGTCTCTTTGAGGTGAAGTTTTTGCTTTTTGAGTTCTGCAAGGCGAAGATTATCAGGCGCGGGATGTCGAAGTTCTTGTTCGATCTGACTGTCGAGGTTTGAATGTCTATTGTGAAGAGTTTCCAGACGGGCTGATAGGGCCATTGCATTCCTCCATAGTTTTCAATGTAAAAATGCATTAGCATATTTTTGGCTATGAGTCATGTGGAGCGGCAAAATCTCACGATGATTTAATGAAGCGCACGAATCTTGTCATTTTCTGTTTTGCGACACTGGCCACGTCCTGTAGAGATTGGATGTGACTGATGATCCCGAAATCCCAGAGCCGATTGAAGCCAGCGAAGAGCCAACGGAAGAAGAGCTACTGGCGCTGCTCTCAGAATTGCGCACGGAGCATCGGCGCATCGACACGCAGATCAAAGCTCTCTACGAGACGGGCGTGACCGATATGATCAAGATCGGGCGGATGAAGAAAATCAAACTCGCGATCAAAGACCAAATTGCTTATTTAGAAAATCAGCTCACGCCTGATATAATTGCCTAGGCACAATTACGTTTTGTTCTAGGGGTCTGGAGCGCTGTCTTCGTTTTGAGACCTTTTGGCCATATACATGGCGCGGTCTGCACGATCCAGAATTTGCTCTGGTGTGTCTTCCGCTTCGCATGGGGCCACGCCCCAAGCGGCTGTCACGCTTACAGGGTCCGTTGGCATATCCACTTTTTGCCCTGCAATACGGCAGACCAAGGCCCCTGCTTTGGCCCGCGCAATTTTGGGCGTGGTTTTAAAGAGCAGCACCCCGAATTCGTCGCCGCCCAAGCGAGCCACCATATCGCAATCTCGCACACCCGTCAGCAACACCTCGCCGATTTTCTTGAGTAAAGCGTCCCCGATCGCATGGCCGAAACGGTCATTGATGGATTTAAATCCGTTCAGGTCGATATAGATCATCGTCGATAACATATCGTATCGCGCCATGACCGTCTGCGCCCGTTGGACTTCACGCATGAAAGCGCGGCGATTATAAATCGGCACAAGTGGGTCTGTATCAGCGGCACGTTCCAAGTCTAACACCCGGAGGCGCAGGCGGGCGATCTCTTCTGAGAGCGCCTCATTCTCGCTGGCGAGTCTCGGATCAATTATATGACCTTGCTCGCGGAGCGGCGTTGCGCCGTGGTTGAGAAGTCTGGAAACCCTTTGGGTGCTCATTGTTATAGCCTGAATTTAGAATCACATATGGCCCACATCCCCTCTGGCTTAGCCCGCACGGTATTACTAAAGCGTAAATGCTTTTTACCGTATTGCAACTTAGGGTATATTATTTAACATTTGACCCGTCACAGAGTCTGGCTAATATGCAGCGCTTTCCTGCAATAGACTGGAGCGGAGAGCATGTCAGAGATCTCACCGAAAATCGCAATCATTATGGGCTCGACCAGTGACTGGCCGACCATGCAACATGCGGCTGAAATTTTGGACACGCTGAACGTGCCGTATGACGCGCAAGTCATTTCGGCCCACCGCACCCCTGACCGGCTCTATGAATTTTCCAAAGGTGCAGCGGAGGCTGGCTTTGACGTCATCATTGCGGGCGCGGGCGGCGCGGCGCACCTGCCGGGTATGGCAGCAGCGATGACCCACCTGCCCGTGCTGGGTGTGCCTGTGGAAAGCAAAGCCTTATCTGGCATGGATAGCTTGCTGTCGATTGCACAAATGCCGGGCGGAGTTCCCGTTGGTACGCTGGCGATTGGCAAATCAGGCGCAAAAAATGCGGCCTTGCTGGCAGCCGCTATTCTCGCACGATCTGACGGTGACCTAGAGGCGCGGTTGATCGCGTGGCGCACAGCGCAAACCATATCTGTTGGCACAGATCCAAAAGGTTAACAGGTCAATGAGTCGCGAATTTGAAATTCTACCCCTCGGCAGCACGATCGGCATTTTGGGCGGTGGACAGCTTGGGCGCATGTTGGCTATGGCAGCGGCGCGGCTAGGGCTGAAAACCCATATTTACTCGCCCAATGCGCTTTGTCCTGCGGCAGATGTCGCCAATTACATATCTGTCGGGGAGTATGAAGACACGAACGCAATTATCGATTTCGCCAAAGCCTGCGACGTGATCACCTATGAGTTTGAGAACGTGCCCGCTGTCACTGCCAAAACGGCTGCAAGCGAAGCGCCACTACGGCCCAATGCGCGGGCGTTGGATGTGGCACAAGATAGACTAACTGAGAAGTCTTTCCTGCGCGCGCAAGCTGGCGTGGAAGTTGCTGGCTTTGAGGACATTGATAATGAGTTCGCTCTCAAACGCGCTTTAAAACGCCTCGGCTATCCGGCTGTCTTAAAGACGCGGCGCTTTGGCTATGACGGTAAAGGTCAAATTATCATCCGCAAAGACAGCGAGGTGAAAGCCGCGTGGAATAGTTTGGGCAAGCAAGACTTGATCGTCGAAGCCTTTATTCCCTTCGTTCGCGAAGTCTCTGTGATTGCAGCGCGCGGGATGGACGGGACTTGTCGCGCTTATCCGCTGACGGAAAACACACACCAAAACCATATTCTGCATACCAGTATTGCCCCCGCGCCGCGTGATAACGGCAAAGCGCAAGAGATCGCGTTCAAGATTCTCAAGAAGTTAGATTATATCGGCGTCATGGGCGTCGAGTTTTTCGAGCTGCAAGACGGCAGCTTGATCGTCAACGAGATCGCGCCGCGTGTGCATAATTCGGGTCATTGGACTCAAGACGGGGGCTGCGTGGATCAGTTCGAGCAGCATATCCGCGCTGTGGCTGGCTGGCCGCTGGGCGACACGACACCTGCGCACACGGTGACGATGACGAACCTTATCGGGGATGACATTCTGGATTGGCCGAAAATTGCGATTGAGGCCAATGCGCGGCTGCACATATACGGGAAGAAAGATATTCGTCCAGGCCGCAAGATGGGTCACGTCAATCGCATGACTCGCAATTAATTAAACTCGCCTGATTACAGCGTATGGGACCGCCGACGGCGACGTCGCTTGAACCCGCCACCATAACGCAAAGCACCCAATAAAGCCACTGGTTCTGGCCAGTTTTCGGTCTTTGACTTGAACTCCCATTTCAACTTTTCAAACTGCATGACGTTAGCAATCCGGTCATCCAAAAAGGCGCGAGCTTTAGTCTTATTGGATGTTTCGTCAGACAACCACATCGGCAAAGTCGAGCCGATCACAAGGGAGAGAATGGTGCGTTTGGAATAGTAATTGCTGTCCGTTGAGGTGTCGCCTATCGCGCGCCAAATCATATCAGCGCTCGCCCAAACCTGCCGTGTGCCTTGGGCGAACCCATCCGGGAGGGCCAAGCGTGACGAGGCGCGACGGGCCGCCTCCAAATGGTCGTCCATCGCTTCCATTCGCGCCAAGACGCCAGCCGTGACTTTCTCGCGTATCTTCATGGAAGATAAATCCATTGCAGCGAGTTTCGCTGCTGCCTCTGCGTCGAGTTGCTCGGCCCAATAGGCGATGACACCGAGCGGGCCTTCGGGGAAATACAGCGCGGCAGCCCCGCGGGTCAGGCCAGCTTTGCGCTCTGCCTTCCGCAACATCATATCCGTCCATCCTTCAAATGGGGCCAGTGTGAGGGCCGCCGCGAGAATGTCTTGTCGCATGGTATCAGTTGATGTGTTCATAGACACTATATAGGTGCGCCGTTGCGGCCTGTCACCCTAGTCCGATCGCCGCAGCTATAATTGCAAATCAGGTTCACCTATCCGCGTCGTAAAATCGTGCGGCGGAACCAAGCTTTCACAGCGCCCGCGCCTGAACCTGACAACACGCCGTACCGAAACACACGTCCTGCCATGAGGATTACGCCCAAGCACAGGAGGGCCAACACGCTTGCCGAGAGAACTAACTCCCACAAAGGCGGATCGCTGGGCAGGCGCACGATGGAGGCGAAAGGCGCAGAGAACGGGATCATGCTGGCAATGCGGATAATCGGACTGTCAGGATTTTCAAACCCGATTGGAACAACCAAAACGCATAGGGTCAACACCAAGACAATCGGCGTTGTCAGCGTTTGCGCGTCCTGCATTGATTGCGACATGGCCCCAAGGGCGATAAAAAACGCACCGTAGAAAATGTATCCCAACACCAAAAACACGACAAAGAAGATGATAATTTTCGGCGTAAATGACTGCATGAGCCCTGCTGCAATATCGGGCGGGCCGACAAAAATGAAACCAATCACGACAGCGATGCCAATAATAATATAAGGGGCCATCGCCGTAATGGTCAGCGCCGCTACGCCTAAGAGCTTGCCTAATATGATCTCTGAAAACCGCGTTGACGCTAACATCATTTCGAGGAGTTTATTTAATTTCTCCTCCAACATAGATGTGAGCAACATATAGGCTCCAGAAAACACCGTAAGCCATAAAACGCTGGCTAATATCAAGGCGACAAAATACGGGATTTGGTCTTCTCTGCTAACCGCTTGGCCGCCCTCTTCTGTCGAAGATTTTGTTGGGTCAAAAATTTCAATCTCTGCACTCCCCCGCCTTGCGGCACGCAGGCCTTCTGGGGTCAATTCTCCACTGGCGAGATAGCGCAGTTCAGCCTGATCGCGGAAATAGTCTTCGGCCAAGCGTTTGACTTTGGGGTTGTTAAAGCTCGGCGACCAATACTGAATTTGCGGCGCTTCGCCCTCCGCCGTCTGGATAATCAACGCACCATTGAGCGGCACAGATTGTCCGTCAACCGTGACAGTTTTCTCCCCCGTCAGATAGGGCGTGAGGCCGTCCAAAGTGTCCGACGGCGGATCGACAAAAATAAGGGCGGACTTGGCCTCATCCAATGATTTCATGAATTGCTCGGACATACCGGGATATTTGGTATCTAGATAAGCGGTGGCTGCATCAATGCCGCCTGTCTCGTAACTTTGTTTGAATTCCTCTGACGCCTCTTCGGACAGGAGCGGTAGGCTAGCCATCGTTCGGATCGCTATTGCCTCATTATCCGCGTCCAGTTTGGCACGAATAGCGGGGCCGTAAATTCCGCTATTATCTAATATCGTCTCGTATTTCGGCGGTGAAAAATCGACATTTAATTGCGACGCGGCGCCTGCCAGTACGCCAAAAATAAAGGGTAGAAAAAAGGAAATCCAGAACCCCCATGTCTTGATATACCCCAAATAATCCCGTCTCGCGATCAGCAGCGTTCGGCGCATATTTATTTTCGGTAGCCAGCTCATGCGTCAACTCCTGATCTTGGGAGTGGCGTTTCTTGAGAATTCTCTAGGGCTGCATCTGGCGTTTCCATCGCCTCCGCAACGTCTTTGCCCACCAAAGCCACAAAGGCCTCATGCAGGGTCGGGGTTTTTGGCTCGTAACGCGTTAGTTTAATTGTCTGCGCCACGCACCGCTCCAGCAAACTATGACTATCGACACCGTCTTTGAGCGTCAGCATAAGAGCGCCGTCCTTACGGATCGTAAGATCTTCGGAAAACGGCGTCACTAAATCCGTGAGGGCTGCGGACTCGGAGGCAATAATTAAACGGCGCGGCGCTTTCGCCAAAGCGTCTTCCGTTGGGCCGTCAAACACTTTGCGTCCTCCCGCCATGAGTATGATCCGGTCACAGAGACGCTCCGCATGCTCCATCACGTGGGTCGAGAAAATAATCGTATTCCCGCCCTGAGAGATTTCCCGCACGATCCCCTCCAAGACTTGTTGGTTCACAGGATCTAGGCCAGAGAACGGCTCGTCTAAGATATAAAATTCGGGGCTGTGCGCGATGGCAGATAGAAGCTGCACTTTCTGCGCCATGCCTTTTGACATGTCTTTATTCTTCTTGCGTTTTGCATCGCCAAGACCGTAGCGGTCCAGCAAATTATCAGCGAGCGCAAAGGCCTCACGTTTGTGTATGCCGTTGAGCCGCGCCATATGTGCAATGCTCTCCCGCGCCGTTTGTTTTTTATAGAGGCCGCGCTCTTCGGGTAAAAAGCCAATCCGTCCAAAGCTCGCCTCGCCAGGGATTTGTCCGAACAAATCGATCTCGCCAATATCGGGGCGTATGAGCCCGAGCGCCATCCGCAGCGTTGTTGTTTTGCCCGCACCATTAGGACCAAGAAACCCAACAATCTCGCCGCGCTGAATATCAAAACTCACATCACGCACAGCGGGCTTGCCACCAAAGGACTTACTGACATTTCGGATAGAGAGCGGTGCTTGTTGAGACATATTATAGCTATGACCCAGAGGGTCTTAATTTTCAATTCGCAAATGTGCATGGCACGATAAATCAATGTCACGTCGTCGTGCGAATGTTGTCGAGCAACATATGGATGGCTCAAATCGTATGATTTTCTACAATTTAATCTTTTTCCAGCTCACCTGTGACCGCACCGCCACAGTTTATTAAACCTCGTTTAGTCTTGCTCCATATAGTGAACCACCCTCATCTGACCTGCGTAATCAGCGAGGGAAAAGGGGTTGTTTTAACGAATTGAGGAAAAATTCATGAAATATATCACATCACTTCTCGCAGCATCCGCCATGATGGTTGCGGCACCCGCCATTGCGCAAGACACCTATGTCTCGCTGTCAGGCGGGATCAAAACGCAGTCCGATTCTGACAATAATGGTGCATTTTCATCAGACTTCACAACAGGCCAAGGTAGCGATGCGATCCCGCTCGGCACACCTTTACCCGCTGGCACAGATGTGGGCTGGACGACTGATTTCAAATCTGGCTATCACCTCAATGCCGCCATTGGTAAAGACATGGGAGCATTACGGTTTGAAGGCGAATTGTCGTTGGAGAAAGCCAAAGTCGACACGCATACAGGCGTTAGCGCAGCGGGCCTCGACCTAACATCCCAAGACGCAGCCGTATTGATCACGGGTCAAGCGACAGGGCTGGGCGTGACCGTGGGCAACCTCGTCGCTGATGGTCAGGGCGATATTAAATCTACCTCTGTTTTTGCGAACGTCTTTTACGATATCGAAACGGATAGCGCGATCACGCCCTATGTCGGCGGCGGCATTGGCTATGGGTGGAACAAGGTCGATTACAGTCCATCTGCGACGCCCATCATCGACGACAAAGATAACGGCTTTGTCTGGCAAGCCATGGCTGGCGCGGCTTTTGCCGTCTCTGATCGCAGCGCGATTACGGCGGGCGTGCGCTACCGCGATAGCAGCGATCTGGAAGTCGACGCCTCGCTCTTCCCCGCCACATTCGAAGTCGAAAATACGCGGACATTATTTGAAGTCGGCTACCGCTTAGGCTTCTAATTTAATTAATTACCGATGATGAAAGTCGCTCCGATGGGGCGGCTTTTTTTGTGCGCAGGAACTTTGGCCTCACCTGATCGTTGGGTGAGTCGGAGGATAAATATATGAAAGCGAAGTCCAAAGCCCAACAAAAAGCCGCTGGCGCAGCTCTCTCGGCGAAGCGAGGCAATACGGATAAATCCGACTTAGAAGGCGCGTCCAAGGATATGTATGCCTCGATGAGTGAGGCGGAACTCGAAGAATTGGCATCTACGCCACATGACGACTTACCCGATGAAGTGTAAATGTGAATCTAAGGCGGAGGGGTCTCCTCTGACAACGCCGCCAGAGTTATCTCTCGCCCACCAAGGGTCCAGAGGTTCATGTGCTGGCCGCCCTCAATAATATGAGCCGTCTTGGGGCCGCGATAGCCATCATATAGTTTTTGACCCTGAGACACAGGGATCACGCCGTCATTCGTGCCGTGAAGCCAGATCATTGGCATTTCGAGATCAGCAAGCGCTTTGTCAGATTCGAACGTGTCCTTCATCAGCAACCCAACGGGGAGGAACGGCATTTGACGCCGACCCATATCGAGCGTTGAATTAAACGGCGCGTCCATGATGAGCAGGCTTGGCGGGTGTTGTCTGGCGAGTTGCGCAGCAACACCTGTGCCGAGCGAGGTGCCGTAATAGACAATCTCCGCATTCGCATCGTTACGATCTTGCACCGCCTCATATTGCAGGCTCGCGGCCAAAACTATGCTTTGCTGACTAATAGCTGACCGCTCTGGCGATGGCCCAGGATAACCGGGATAGCCCACACCCCACACACCGTGGCCTGCATCAATTAAGTCGCGGTAAATGTGGTAATTAGAAAAGACGGCTGACCCGTTCCCATGAAAGACCATGACGATCTTGCCCGTGGGGGAGGTCGGCGGTGCCCACCACGCGGTGGCCCAACTCATGGACCCGGCGCTAATCGGTATTTCTTCCATCTCTGGCACACCGACAGCCTCTGGCGGGAGATAGGTGTTCGGTGGAAAATAGAGAAAGCTTCTTTGTTGGGTAAAAACGAAAATGGCCACAACTGCGTAAATCGCAGCTACGGCCATAAGAATTTTAATAAGTTTCGACACGCGCTACAGCGCCTTGATCACGTCCTCGACCAGTTTCTTGGCGTCCGCGAGGAGCATCATGGTGCGGTCTTCGTAGAAGAGATCATTGTCGATGCCCGCATAACCCGGCGAGAGCGAGCGTTTGACGAAGAGGACTGTTGCCGCTTTGTCCACGTCTAAGATCGGCATGCCGAAGATCGGGCTTTGTGGATCAGTTTTGGCGGCAGGGTTGGTCACGTCATTCGCGCCGATCACAAAGGCCACATCGGCGTTTGAGAATTCGGAGTTAATGTCTTCGAGTTCGAACACTTCGTCATAGGGCACATTGGCTTCGGCCAGCAACACGTTCATGTGGCCTGGCATCCGACCCGCGACAGGGTGGATTGCGTAGACGACTTCGACGCCTTCTTCTTTGAGCTTGTCCGCCATTTCACGTACGGCGTGTTGCGCCTGTGCCACGGCGAGACCGTAGCCTGGCACGATGATGACTTTGGACGCGTTTTTCATAATGAAGGCCGCGTCTTCGGCTGATCCGCGCTTGACGGGGCGTTGCTCTTTGGCGTCACCCGAGGCCGCTGCACCGTCTGCGCCGAACCCACCGAGGATGACGGAGATAAAGCTGCGATTCATGGCTTTACACATGATATAGGACAAGATCGCACCCGATGAGCCGACGAGAGCGCCGACGATGATCAGCGCCAAATTACCCAGCGTGAAGCCGAGAGCGGCCGCTGCCCAGCCTGAGTAAGAGTTTAACATCGACACGACGACGGGCATATCTGCGCCGCCGATTGGGATGATCAGGAGGAAGCCGAGAATGAATGTCAGGGCCAGCAACGCGTACATCAGGCGCGGGTCTGCGCCGCCAGACTTCATCAACATGCCAACGAGGACGGCCACAGCAATGCCGAGCGCCAGATTGATGATATGACGTCCCGGCAACATGATCGGCGAGCCGCTCATATTACCGTTGAGTTTCAAGAAGGCGATGACGGAACCAGAGAAAGTAATTGCGCCAATCGCCGCCCCCAGAGCCAATTCTAGCAGCGAGCCAGCTTTAATACCGTCCGCCGTCAAAATACCAAAACTCTCAGGGCTGAAAAATGCGGCCACAGCCACCAAGACGGCCGCCAAACCGACGAGCGAGTGAAAGGCTGCCACGAGTTGCGGCATATCTGTCATCGGGATTTTCTTCGCGATGAAAGCGCCTAGGATACCGCCAACGGCCAAACCGCCCGCGATAAATAACAGCCCTGTGCCGTTAAGGCCTGCGACCAAGATCGTCGTAACCACGGCAATCGCGATGCCGATCATGCCGAACGTATTCCCGCGACGTGACGTCTCTGGCGAGCTTAGGCCACGAAGGGCCAGGATAAAGAGAACAGCGGAGACCGTATAGAGGATCGCCGCGAGGTTAGCTGATAATTGCGGCATTTATTTCGCCTCTGCTTTCGGGGCTGGTTTTTCTTTTTTCTTATACATGGCAAGCATACGCTGCGTGACGAGGAAGCCGCCAAAAATATTCACGGCACAGAGGGCGACAGCAATCGCGCCTGTCCATGTGGAAATCGCGGAGCCGCCTTTGGTCCCTGCCGCCACGGCGACAATCGCACCGACGATAATCACAGATGAAATCGCGTTGGTCACAGCCATCAATGGCGTGTGCAAAGCAGGGGTCACCGACCAGACAACGTAATAACCCACGAAAATCGCCATGACGAAAATTGCCAGTTGGAAGACGATGGGCGAGACAGCCGCACCACCCGCCATTATTAACATGAAACCCATTGATCTACCCCTTTAGCCGTTCATGGACGACTGCACCGTCTTTTGTCAGGGCGCAGCCTTGGATAATTTCGTCGTCCCAGTCAGGGGCGTAGGCGCCGTCTTCGGCTGTCACCAGCGGGAGGAAATTCTTGAGATTGCGCGCGAACATGTTGGAGCTATCGCCTGCCATGCGGGACGGCCAGTTCAGATGTCCGACAATATGGACGCCGTTTTTCGTCGTGACGATCTCGCCCGCTTTGGCGCCTTCGACATTGCCGCCACGTTCGACAGCCAGATCAACCAGCACGGAACCTGGTTTCATCGTATCTAGCATCGCTTTCGTGATCAGGATCGGCGCCTTGCGGCCTGGGATCAACGCCGTTGTGACGACGATGTCCTGCTTAGCGACGTGCGAGGCAGTCAACTCAGCTTGTAGCTTTTGATACTCAGGCGACATTTGCTTGGCATAACCGCCCGCCGTTTCTGCCGCTTTAAATTCGTCGTTTTCAACCGCAATGAATTTTGCGCCGAGGGAGGCAACTTGTTCTTTGGTTGCGGGGCGCACATCTGTGGCCGTCGTCACAGCGCCGAGACGCCGTGCCGTTGCGATCGCTTGGAGGCCTGCCACGCCGACACCCATAATAAAGACCTTGGCCGGCGCGATTGTCCCTGCCGCTGTCATCATCATCGGGAAAGCGCGACCGTAAATGCCGCCCGCTTCGACGACGGCGCGGTAGCCAGATAGGTTGGACTGGCTGGACAGCACGTCCATAGCTTGCGCGCGAGAGATGCGCGGGATGTAATCAAGGGCGAAGGCTGTAACACCCGCTTTGGCGCAGGCCGCCGCATATTTCGGATTATCTGTCGGCGACATAACGCCAGTAATGCCCGCACCTTTTTTCATGCCCGCGACGAGTTTTGCATCCGCGCCTGTGATCGACATGACAAGGTCAGCTGTCTTTGCCGCTGCTGCATTGGTCGCCGCAATCGTTGCGCCTGCGTCTTTATACATGGCGTCGGAAAAGTCAGCCGCCGCACCTGCGCTTTTGACGACAACCACGTCGTGGCCAGAGGCGACATAGCCCTTTACCGTATCAGGCGTCGCCGCAACACGGGCCTCATGCCCCGCAGCATCCTTCAAAACTGAAATTTTCAAAACGACCCCTACCCTCAACTGTTTGATCGGAAGCTTATACCAATCTTTTATACCAATTCAATATACCAATATTGAATAGTTTTAGAAAATATCCCGCGTGTTACATCAGAGCCGAGATTATGGCGCACAGAATACCGACCAATATGCCGGACGCAATAATGGCCGCATACCATCCGCCCTTCAGCTTTAACGCCAAGCCCATAACAACACCTAGCAAGAGGGTAGCGATCAATGCGGGCAACCAGCCCATGCCGACACCAAACACTAGAACCGGCATAAAGACGATCAGCGCGATTGCTGCACCGCCATATACCGTAATGCCCATAAACCCTTTGAATGTGCCTTCTTGCGCATCCGTTTCCATTTCACCGCGATGATAATCTGATTGTCCAGCAGCCATGATTGTCCCTTGTATTAAGCTGTAAATTTCCAAGTCGTGCTACCATGCTGTCCTAAATCGGACAACGATTAATGACGACTAAAATTGGTCAGACATATAATTGTATTGGTCATATAGCTAATTTGCGCGGCTTGTGAAGTCATAAGACGAAAATTTATCGATTTGTTCACCATAAGGCTTATCCCGAATTTTACCCCCTTGTCCCATATTGTGACGAAATGAACGACCGACCCGAAACGAGGTTGGCGGAATAGGTGGATAATATGGCTAAAACGGTTCTCATCGTGGATGACGATCCGACTCAACGACGCTTGCTGCAAGCGGTGGTCGAAAAGAGTGGGTTTTCAACATTGCAAGCGGGTGACGGCGATGCTGCGCTCAACATTGCGCTCGGCCCTGACGGGGCGGGGGTGCATGTGATGCTGCTTGACCTTGTTATGCCAGGCCGTGACGGCATGGACACGCTGGCCGAACTGACCAAGAACCGCCCTGATCTGCCCGTGATTGTTTTGACGGGTAAAGGCTCGATCGAGGCCGTGGTCAAAGCCATGAAAAGTGGCGCACGTGATTTTGTGGTCAAGCCCGCCTCGCCCGAACGCATCATCGTGTCCATTCGCAACGCGCTAGAAGTCAACACGCTGGTCGGCGAAGTGAAGCGGCTGAAGAAAACCAACACGAACAGTCTGTCTTTTGACGATCTTATCGGCAATGCGGGCGCGATGCGCTCTGTTGTGGCGATGGGGGAACGCGGGGCGAAAGCGAACATTCCAATCTTGATCACGGGCGAATCGGGTGTGGGTAAAGAAGTCATTGCACGCGCTATTCAAGGCGCCTCTGACCGTGTTGGCGCGCCCTTTATAACGGTGAATTGCGGCGCGATTGCTGAAAACCTCGTCGAGAGTATTTTGTTCGGTCACGAAAAAGGCAGCTTTACAGGCGCGAACGCCAAGCATTTGGGTAAATTTCAAGAGGCCCATACAGGGACGTTGTTCCTCGATGAGGTCGGCGAATTGCCGCTGGAAATGCAAGTCAAATTGCTGCGTGTGTTGCAAGAAGGCGAAGTCGATCCGATTGGCTCCAAACGCCCGACTCCCGTGGACGTCCGTATTATCAGCGCGACCAATCGCGATCTGGCTGAAGCCGTCAAGGCGGGCACGTTCCGCGAAGATCTGTATTATCGTCTGAATGTTTTTCCTATCGCGGTTCCGCCATTGCGCGACCGCAAGGAAGACATCCCTGCCCTGCTGGACCATTTCATGAAACGGTTTAATGCGCAGGAACGCCTCTCTGTCAGCGGCGCAACGGCTGAGACGATCGAGCTTTTGCGAAATTATGAGTGGAAGGGCAATGTGCGGCAGCTGGAAAACACGATTTTCCGCGCCATGATTTTGTCCGATGGTGACGTGCTAAAACCGCAAGACTTTCCGCAGATTTCAGGGCTCTCGCCAAATATCTCACCATCAGAGAACGGTTCGCTCTCTGCCCTTGTGCCGAGCGAAACAGAGGTTGACGAGTCTGTGTCTGTGCTGGACCGCGATGGTCATTTGCGCACGCTCGAAGATATTGAACGTGACCTGATCCAATTCGCGATTGAGAATTATTCAGGACACATGTCCGAAGTGGCCCGCCGTCTCGGTATTGGCCGCTCCACACTCTACCGCAAAGTCCGCGAACACGCGCTCGACGTCGATGACGTCCGCTCGGCTTAAATAACTTCATTCTGGGGATGATTATGAAAACGAAACTACTTCTCGCTGGCGTTGCCGCCGCTTCACTCGCTATTGCAATTCCTGTCACGGCGAACCAACATAACGGCCTGCGCGGCATGTTCCAAGCGCAACCACACACACATTCGGGTCACTATGTGGCCCCGCAAAGCTGGCAAGCCCAACGCCTGCAACAACGCGGCGCGGTGTATCACGCAGCTACGCCCTACGCCCAAGTTCAGACCTATGCGCAGCCTGGTTATGTTCAGCCTGGCTATGTCCAACCTGGGTACGTGGTAACGCAGCAGGGTCAAGCCCCCGTTCATCATACCAACGGACTGCAACTGCGCGGGTATTCAAACCCGCACGCGATTAAATATTCACAGGCCGACGCCGCACGTTTCAACCGCGACTACAATGTCGGCGGCGTAACTGTGCGCACAAATGTCGCCCATTCGCGCGACATACTGGATTGGCAGGAAAACACAACGAACAAGACCATGGTCTTGCTCGGCAATCGCGCCAATGGCACGTTGAAAGATAATTCCGTTTATCTCGGCGGTGGTTTCCAAGGCGGCTTGAAGTATCAAAAGACTGAGGTCGACGGGCAATTCCCGCTACTCTCGCGCTTCCCTGATTTCTCTGACCGCACAGATGACGAAGCAGGTGTCTTCGCGATTGATCACGCCGCCCTCGCCTTCACCTCGACCTTTGGCGAGTGGACAACATTCTATCTGCAAACGGAATATTCCGAAACGGAATTTGCGCGCGATCAGGACGAGTTCCAACTGCGCAAAGCGTTTGTAGTTTTTGGTAATTTGGAGCGCTCACCATTCTACGCCGCCTTTGGTCGCAAGACGATCGATTTCGGTAACTTCGACAGCTATAACGCCATTACGCCAAATGAGGGCCAGCATTTCTTCTATGCTGTGTCTGATCAGCCCGTGCTGGAAGTCGGCTATTACAAAAATGGCTTGAAGCTCACCGGCTCAGCCTTTTCTGCTGGGCGGCAGTTACGCGTGGCGTTGGCGGGTGAAGATAACAATCTCGGCAATTACGCGTTTAATGCGGAAAAAGAATTTCTGCTGGGCCATAACAGCTTTGGCCATAACGGATCATTCACAGTCGGCGGCGGCTATCTGCACGATACGATCTACCGCGATAACTGGACAGCGCATACGTTCCAAGGTCGCGTCAACGGCACGCCGCCCGCGAACTTTATTGAATATCGTAACAGCGCGGTGAACGGCTTCGTTGAATATAATTCTGACTTCTTTGATGCGATGGTGGAATATACAACGACGCTAGAACCGTGGGCTGCCGCGATCCCGCAAACGCCAGACGGCGTGCCTTTGCCGCAATACCTCGTTGATCCGCTGGGCTCGACAACCGCTCGCGACAATATCAACTTCGATGAGAACCTGAGTGTCTTGGTCGCGCAAGCGCGTATCAAGCCCATCGTCAATGGTCGCCAAATGGCGATCGCAGCGAGCGGATCTTGGGGCAAGCTTAGCGATGACTTCGGCAATCCAGCGTTCGGGACGACATTTGAGAAGAACCAGCAACACGCTGTCTCGGTCGAATATCCGCTCAATGACTATCTCGATTTCGGCGCGGAATATGTCTACAATAAAGGCTTCATCCCCTTCGTCGCGCCGCAGCTTGTGTCAAACGACGAAACCGAAGCCCACGCGATTAATGTCGGATTCAAAGCGCGCTTCTAGCGTAAAAACAATGCTTTAGGCGGGTGATCTTGCGATTATCCGCCTAACCAATACCTCTCTCAAATTTAAGGTTAACGCCTTATTGACGCCCCGAATGCGCCGCATTTGGAGGGCTTCTTATGGGGGTCGGCCAGATAGATGGTCGATCATATCGCGGATCATATTATCCGCTCACACCGTAAGGAGAGAAGATATGACACGTTTAAATAAATTGACTTTGGGCTCTGCGATTATTTTGGGTCTGAGTGTTTCCACCACGGCTTTAGCAGGCGATTTTGCCACTTTGGACGCGAATAAAGACGGCCAAGTCACGTTCGCTGAATATAGCGCTTATGCCAAGATAACAGGCGTGACGACGACGCAAGCGGCACAGGATTTCACCCGCATGACGCAAGGTGATGCGGTCCTGACCGAGGATGAATGGTTCCTTGCCAGCGCGATGGTAGACCAGCCTTATGAGCTGCGCGCTTTAGGAACATCAGTCGACTACAGCGCACCTGTTGAGACATTCGAGACCGCGCCCGTTGAGTATGTCGAACCAGCTCCGCTTGCGACAACTGATGCGCCAATGGCCGTCGAAGTCGACATGTATGATCCACCCGTAGTGGATGAGGCAGAAGAGGTAACGCCTGAGGCAGCGCCAGCTGAGCCTGTTGAAGTTGAACCATCGGACACTTTGGAGTCAGACGCTTTAGAGACTGGTTCACTCTCAACCGCGAAACCACTCGAAGATGTGGCGGGTGAAGTCACGACATCAGAAGATGGGTATGCCTTGCCAGACGATGCCGTTGAAACGGATATCGAGACCGATATTGAGACCGATATTGATCCAGTCGTCGAACCTGAAACTGACACAGAAGACGGCCTTGAGACAGATTCAGGTGGCATGAATTAGCGCCCCTTTCAGTCACTTGACTATCCTAAGGTTCAGACCCGTTCCGCCTCACGGCGGGGCGGGTTTTTTAGATTAGTCGCTATTGACGATACGCAAAAAGGGCCGTTTTGGGGGCGCGGGAATAGCCTTACTGTTGGGCTTGGACTCCCCGGCTCATAAGGCGGAATATAGGGCTCAACAGGTTTGCGCTTGATCATCGGGGTGACATTAGAGGGAGGCGCGACAGGGGTAGTTGTCGCAGGTTCAGGCAGTTTGGCATTGGGCAGTTGGGTATTGGGCCGTTTTTCAGGCGCTTTCTCGCTCACCCTTGTTCTGGGCGGCTCATCCTCAAAATCTTCTTCCAACTGCCTGACACGCGGCGTGAATTTTGGCTTACCTTTGGATTTGAACGACGAGCGCGGGGTGTAATCATTATTCGTCTTGTAACGATCCGCCGTCCGCTCAAATTCTTCGGGTGCGCCGTCATCAGCCGTCACGGGTTTGCTCTTTAGCTCTTTGACTTTTTTATTCATTGCCGCGACCACGCGCTTTTGCGCAAAGCTGAGGGCATCGCCTGGGCGACCTTTTTCGAGGTCGTGAAAGGCAGAACCAAATTCGTCGAGGCGCTCTAAAACACTCTCACCAAATTCGTTCTCAAATTCTGTGATCGCATCTTTTTCAGACAGCGTCCTATGCAGGCGTTCCAATTTACGGCGAGCATTTCGCGCCGACCGCTCCCGCGCTTTGCGTTCTTTATCGCGTTGCTTCTCCAGCGCTGCATCCCGCGCCGCCTGCTCCGCTTGCCATTGTTGCTTATCATAATCGCTCACGCGTGAGCCTGTATCACAACTAGAACAAATTGTGAACAGTAATTTTGCAAGTCTGTAATTCTAATGGATTTGTGCGGCAGCTAGATGCGACCACCTAAGGACGGCATAAAGTGTTCAAGGTCACAGCAATACACTCACGCAACGCCGCTGCCGCGCAAAACCATCGATTTAGTCTTGGATGGCACCCATATAGAGTTCGAACAGCGCCTCTTCCTCGGCGATTTCATTCGGGTCTTTCTTGCGAGTCGCCACAATCTTGCGCATGACTTTTGTGTCAAAGCCGAATGTTTTGATCTCGGCATAGACTTCCCGAATATCCGTCGCGAGTTCTGCCTTCTCGGCCTCGAGCCGTTCAATGCGCGCCACAAATTGCTTTAGTTTTTCACGGGTGGCTTGCCCCATTGAATCAGCACGGTCTGCATCAGAAATCATCATTGGCTCCATTTGGATAAAGTTTCGTCCCTCCCTGTAAGCTCCATATCGCCGCGCGTCAGGCAGCCATGCGACTTTTTTGTGGATAGGCGTCATTTTTTCACAGCATTTGTTCAGCGCCTGCGTATATAGGGCCTGTAAGAGGAATTTATTATGCTGACTTTTTTATATGTATTAACGGGCATCGCTTTTGCCTTTGTGCTGCTCACCTTGATTGCAGGCGCGATCAAATTGGGTGGGAACAAAGAAGGTGATCGCGATAAATCTAACATTTGGATGCGCCGCCGTGTCATGGGGCAAGTGGTAGCGGTGGGCTTGCTCATGCTGACTTTATTTGTGAAAACCAAGGGCGGTTAAGCCGTGGTCAAGCTCAACAAGATTTATACGCGCACAGGTGATGACGGCTCAACGGGGCTTGTCGATGGGTCGCGCTTGTCCAAAGACGACGTGCGCGTGCGCGCTTATGGTGATGTAGACGAGACCAATTCCGTCATCGGCCTTGTGCGCTTGCACCTGACGCATCAGGGGCTCGACGCGATGTTGTCGCGTATTCAAAATGATCTTTTCGACTTAGGTGCAGACCTCGCAACACCCCTGCCAAAAGAAGGCGAGGCCGATAGTGAATATGCGCTGCGTATGATCGAGTCGCAAACGACGCGGTTGGAAGAAGAATTAGATACGTTAAACGCAGACCTCGCGCCATTGACAAGCTTTGTGCTACCGGGTGGGCATCCCCCTGCGGCCTATCTGCACCTAGCGCGAACGGTTTGCCGCCGCGCGGAACGATGCTGTGTGGCGCTGTCGCAGGAAGAAGCCGTGAACCCGCACGCCCTCACATATCTCAACCGCCTGTCAGATTTCCTCTTTGTCGCCGGACGTTGGTGCAATGATCAGGGCGAAGCAGATGTGAAGTGGGTGCCAGGCGCGAACCGCTAGGTCTCTATTTGCCTGACTTCAGATGCAAGCGCGTGCGCACTGCAATATCTTGCGGCGTCGAACGTCCATAGAAGTAATCGACGAATTTTCCGTCCTGATCCATCAGATACATTATGTCAGAATGATTGATCGTGTAGTCGGCGGCACTGCCTGGCATATCCGCTTTCATCGCTGTGACTTTATAAGCCTGCTTAGCTACTTCGATCTGCTCTACCGTGCCCGTAAACCCGCGTAGGCCCTTTGGGAAAACATCTGCCGTGATATACTGACCGAGGCTCTCTGGCGTATCTCGCTCTGGGTCGACCGTGATCAGGACATAGCCGATTTCATCACCCTGCTTGCCAAGCAATTCCTGAGCCGCGCCCATTTTCTGTAGCGCCGTTGGGCAAATATCAGGGCAATAGGCGAAACCGAAATAGACCAGATGCGGCTTACCCAGCAAGTCCGCTTCCGTCACCACATCGCCCGTCGTTTCCACCAAAGTGAACGGCCCGCCAATATCCGCTGTCCCGACCGAGACTGTTTTGCCAGATCGACCCGGCGCATCATTCCCGCAAGCGGATAAACCTATCAGCGCACTACATCCTAAAACAGTCAATAAAAGAGGCTTCAACATATGAGGATCACTTTCCCAAAGGTAATAAATTTCAGTCGCTATCGGCGCGTCCACACGTATAGTCTGTGACAGACAAATAAGGAAGACCATGTGAACGCGCTCAATGACGCAGCCCTTCGAATTGATGTCCGCACATCGCGGCGGAGTGCCCCTGTCAATACGATGGGCAGCCTGCGGCGTTACACGCTGGTCCTGCTCCGCTGGGGCGCGATTGGGGGGCAAGCTCTCGCACTGATCATCGTCAGCCAAGTCCTTGGCTATCCCTATCCAACACTCGCCTGTTCGCTAGTGATTGCGGCCAGTGTTCTGGTCAATGTCATCACAACCGCCGCCTTCCCGCTGGATCGTCGTGTCGGGGATGTTGAGGCTGCACTGCAGCTTGGCTTTGATATTATACAACTTGCTGTTCTGCTCTGGCTCACGGGCGGGATGACCAATCCTTTCGCGATCTTGTTCCTTGCGCCAGTCGTGACCTCTGCGACAACACTCTCGCGGTCAGTTTTGTTTAGCCTTGGCACGCTGTCATTAGTGCTATCATTCGGATTGCTGTTTTACTCGCGCCCCCTGCCGTGGTTGCCAGAAGGTAGCTTTGCGTTGCCATTCACCTTTCGCCTCGGTGTCTGGATCGCGATCCTTGTGGGGTCTGTGTTTACTTCGCTCTATGCCTGGCGCGCGACTAAGGAAAGTCGGCGCATGTCGGCCGCCTTGGCGGCGACAGAAGCCATGCTGGCCGAAGAACGCAAACTCTCGGCGCTTGGCGGTTTGGCCGCGGCGGCGGCGCACGAACTCGGCACACCGCTCGCAACGATACAAGTGACAGCCAAGGAAATGACACGGGAACTTGCCGCCGACACGCCGCTGGGCGAAGACGCCGCGCTTGTGCTGTCCCAAGCGCTGCGGTGTCGCGATATTCTCGAACAACTCTCCATGCGCGGCGATCAAGAGGACGCGATCCATAATGCGCTCTCCCCCGAAGACCTGCTGGAAGAAGCGGCGGAGCCTTTCATTGACCGCGACAAAGATATTTTTGTCCGCATCCACGGCGCTCTGCCCGAACCTGAATTAAAGCGGCAGCCAGAACTGCTTTATGCGCTAAAAAACTACATTGAAAACGCCGTCGACTTTGCGCGGGCGCGGGTTGAATTGCACGCCGATTGGACGGCGGATAATATCATTTTCCATATCGATGATGACGGTCCCGGCATTGACGCCAATCTCTTGGAAAGACTGGGGCAGCCTTATGTCACAACACGCTCTCGTGCCAAAAATGCAGGCGGGCTAGGGCTGGGTGTGTTTATCTCTGCGACCCTGATCGAGCGGACGGGCGGCGAGGTCAGCTATAGCAAATCCCCGATTGGCGGGGCGAGGATTACCGCCATTTGGCCTCGCGCGCTGCTAGCCACGCCTAGTGACCCCAGTTAGCGCCGAATTCAAAACATCCGCGAAAATGACGATGAGCTATGCAAAAAACCATATGGAAAACAAAGCCATCCACCCCATCTATGCGTATGAAGACTGAAGATTGGAAGGAATTATGACCGAATATACTTTACCGAGCGATGCCAGCCTGATGATTTTAGACGATGACGGGCCTTTGCGGACCCGTCTAGGCCGTGCGCTAGAGCAGCGCGGTTTCACCGTGAAAACGGCAGAAACCGTCAACGAAGCCAAGCAAATCGTGCGCGATACGCCGCCCGCTTTCGCTGTGTTGGATATGCGCCTTGAAGACGGGAACGGCCTTGACGTCATTGACCAACTCCATGCCACGCGCCCCGATAGTCGCATGGTTATGTTAACAGGGTACGGTAATCTCGCGACGGCGGTGGCAGCCGTCAAACGCGGCGCGGTCGACTATCTCGCAAAACCTGCCGATGCGGACGATGTCTGCAAAGCGCTCCTCGCGCAAAAGGGCGAAGCGCCAGAGCCGCCCGAAAATCCGATGAGTGCTGACCGTGTGCGTTGGGAACATATCCAGCGCGTCTATGAATTGTGCGGTAAAAACGTGTCAGAGACAGCGCGGCGCCTAAATATGCACCGCCGGACTTTGCAGCGGATTTTAGCCAAGCGCGCCCCGCGCTAGGCTAGATATTTTAATCTAGGTATTTTACGCCCTTCACTAAAGCTTAGGCCATTTCCATTTCGGTGCGCATGAACAGGCCAAACAGCCGCGCGCCGAAACTGCTATCTGCATCAGAGACCATATCGCTGGCCTCCTCAAAACTCACAACGGCCATGCGCTCGCTTAGCTCTGACAATAGGCCTTTGGGCACATATTCATAAGCCATCTTCCAATCTGAAAAACAGCGATCTGCCACCCGGCCTCATGCAGCAGCTCAATAGCTGTGTGGCGAGGATCGCTGTGAATCGTTTTGTAAAGCGCATGGATATTGTCCTCTGCGCCTTCCAAAATTTGCAGAAAACGATGACCATCATAGCACAACAGACCCGTAATCTCCTTGGCGGGATTATTTCGATGGGACGTCGTTAAAATATCTCCGACTTGATCTTCTGACAAAGGTGTCGGGGTCACACTTGTATATATGAGTTCAATCAAATCGGCCAAACCGCCATGCTCCTATCTGCATTTGTTCATAAATATTACGCACAGACATAGTGCATTAGTTTTGACATTGTGACAATTTTTTACAATGCTTGTTAAAAAATTAGGGGAGATTGAGTTATGCGGTATTTTCTAGGATCAGCCTGTCTGCTAGCTCTCTTGGCGGGCTGCACTGGCGCAGACACCCCAACACAAGATATAGCGGCACCAGACACGACAATTCCTGCGGCAGAGACCCCGTCCGCGCGCAATGCCGAGAAATCTGTTTATTTCGGTGATCTGCATATCCACACAAAGAACAGCTTTGACGCTTACATCTTTAATGTTCGGACAACCCCTGATGACGTTTACCGGTTTGCCAAAGGCGAGTCTGTGCGCCATCCCTCTGGGTATGATATAAAGCTGGGAGGCGAGCCGTTGGATTTCGTCGCGGCGACTGATCACGGCGCCTATATGGGCGTCCTGCCGCAGATGAATAATCCTGATAGCCCGCTGTCGAAATTAGAAATCTCTAAGACCATGTTCGGCACAGATCCTGAGTTGATTGTGGCAGCCTTTAATAAAGTCGGCGGCTCTGTTCGCAGCGGCGAGCCATTTGCAGAAATTTACGATCGCGACCTGATTGACCAGACATGGCAAGACGCGGTGGCCGCTGCTGATCGTCACTATGAACCCGGCAAGCTGACGACATTTGCGGGCTATGAATATACCGCCGTTTCCATGCGCGGCGGTAACGGATTTGAAGGTGGGAATTTGCACCGCAATGTCATATTTAAAGACGCCGCGCCAAAGCGCTTATTCGCTACACTCGACAGCACAAATCCCGAAAACCTCTGGGATTGGATGGACGAGGAACGCAAAGCGGGTCGGGACGTAATGGCGATCCCGCATAACTCCAACGTGTCTGACGGCGAGATGTTCGCGATGACCCAAATGGACGGCAGCGCGATTGATGCGGCCTATACGCAACAACGCCTCCGCAACGAGCCGATTGTTGAAATGACTCAGGTCAAAGGCACGTCGGAAACCCACCCTGCCCTATCGCCCAATGACGAATTTGCAGACTTCGAGATATACGAATATCTGCTCGCCTCGCAGACCAAGTCCAAAATTAATGGCAGCTATATCCGCGAAGCCCTAGCGCGCGGCATGGCCCTCGAAAAGGCCACCGGCACAAACCCGTATCAATTCGGCCTCATCGGCAGTTCTGACACCCATGTGGCTGGCGGAGCCTTTGACGAAAGCGATTACTGGTCCAAGGTTGGTATTATTGACGGCACACCCGAAATGCGCGGCTCAGTTCCGCCGGGCGGTGCAAAAACCTGGGACGGTGTGAAGGCTAGCGATAACGCTGAATACTGGTTCTCCCGCTGGGGCGCATCGGGCTACGCGGCTGTCTGGGCCGAAGAAAATACGCGGGAGGCAATCTACGCGGCCATGGCGCGGAAGGAAACTTACGCCACATCGGGCACGCGCATTAAGCTACGGTTTTTCGGCGGTAATCTCTCCAGCGACTTGGTCGGCGCAACGGATTTAGCCACGCAAGCGGGCGCGAACGGCGTACCGATGGGGGGTAATTTAGCGGGTGATACAGCGCCAAGTTTTATCGCCCAAGCTATGCGCGATCCGCGCGGTGCCCCGCTAGACCGTATCCAAATCGTCAAAGTCTGGAACAATGAATATGGCATGCAGGAACGCATTTACGACATGGCTTGTTCCGACGGACGGACGGCTAATCCTACGACTCATCGTTGCGCAGATAATGGGGCTTCGGTCGATTTATCTAATTGTTCGCCCAGCACGGGGGCAGGTGCGCCGGAGCTTGTGGGCCATTGGACAGACCCTGATTTTGACGGCTCTTATCAAGCGTCTTATTACGTGCGAGTTCTGGAAAATCCGACTTGCCGTTGGAGCAGTTGGGACGCTATGAGAGCGGGCGTGGAGCGTCATCCTGACCGCCCCGCCACGATTAAAGAACGCGCTTGGTCGTCTCCCATTTGGGTCAGTGCCGCGCAATAAATTGCGAGCACAAACAAGCCCATGACGAAATTCTGGCAAGAGCCTTTAGTGCATTTCATCCTCTTAGGAGCGGCTTTGTTTTTGGGTCATAGCCTATGGGCCAGCCATATTGCTAAGACGGATTATACGATCACCGTCGACCCTGCCGAGATTGAACGCCAAGCTGCAATCTTTGCTTCTGAAAATCGACGCGACCTGACCGATGAGGATTTGGAAGGTCTGCTATTCGCCTACGTCGAGGAACAAGCCCTTATGCGCGAGGCGCAGCGTTTGGGGCTCGACGATGACGACACGATTATTCGCCGTCGCTTAGCGCAGAAAATGCGGTTTATGATTTCGGATGTCGGCGCACCGCCTCTGCCCAAAGAGGCGACATTGCGCGAGTGGTTTGAATTAAATAAATCCGATTTCATCACGCCTGAAACGCGCAGCTTCCGTCATATTTATATCTCGCCCAACCGCTCACAAGACGCCGATCTTAACGAAGTCATCGTTATGACGATTAATCAATTAGATGAAATGGATTGGCGAGAGATTGGCGATCCATTTATGTTGCCCCGCGAGTATTCTAATACAACCGAAGTCAAGATCACTCGCGACTTCGGACGTGATTTTGCAGCGCAGGTCTTCGCCTTACCGTCCGGGACTTGGAGCGATCCAGTTGAGTCCGCGCTGGGGGTTCACCTTGTTTATATAGACACCATCACGCCTGCCGTGCAGCCCGCCTTTGACGACATTCGCATAAAGGTCGAAGAGGCTTGGCTGGATCAGGCCACGCGGCAGAATAATCAAGACCGCCTCGAAAAACTCATCACGAAATACAAAGTTGTTGTCGAAGAATGAAACTCTTTGCTTTCATTTTCTCGGCGCTGATCTATCTCATAGCCTTGCCAGCCTCCGCACACGAAGTTCGCCCCGCATTCCTCAACGTCACGGAAACCGCGCCCTCGACCTTTGACGTGATCTGGAAACAGCCCGTGATTGACGGAAAACGGCTGAGGATTACGCCTGAGTTTCCGCATGATTGCACAGATGGCGCGCGCAGCACGTCCCGCGCGCGGGCAACGATTATTGAGCGGTGGGAGATTATCTGCGATCTAAATTCGGGCGACATTCGCTTAAACGGGCTGGAGCGCACGTTGACCGATGCCTTTATTGAAATACGCTACGCGACAGGCGATAGCCGTTCAGCCCTGCTCAAACCCGCTGATCCTGTCATGCGGCTTGATCGAGCGCCAAGCAGCCCCGCGCGAGAATATCTGCGCATTGGTGTGGATCATATTATCTATGGTTGGGATCATTTGTTGTTCGTGTTGGGCCTCGTGCTGCTGGTTAATCGGCGGCAAGTGTGGGGTGTGGCGACGGCCTTTACCCTCGCCCATTCGATCACGCTGGCGCTGGCGGCATTCGGGCTTTTATCCGTCCCAACGCGTCCCGTCGAAATCTTGATCGCCATGAGCATAGTTCTGCTGGCTGTCGAGATTATCGCCAAGCTACGCGGCACGCCAATGTTGGGCGCTAGGCGACCCTATTTAATTAGCTTCCTGATTGGCCTCATCCATGGCTGCGGATTTGCCAGCGCGCTATCAGAAATCGGCCTGCCCAAAGGTACAGAATTATTCGCGCTACTGCTCTTTAATATCGGCGTGGAACTCGGCCAATTCGCGATTATTGCACTGGGCGTGGCCATCTTCTGGGCGCTCGGAAAATGGGCAGCCAAAGCCAAACGCCCCGTAGAAATACTCACGACCTACACCATCGCCACCATCGCGATGTATTGGGTCATCGAGCGCTTGGCGGGATATGTGGTATGAACCGATTTCAAAGGTTCCAATAGCGTCGCTAACTCCCACATAAATAGTAAATGTTTGGGAACTGATCACAGCGACCAGAGTTACTTCCAAGTAATCAAAATTAACTCTGGAAGCTATCATGCTAAAATTTCTACTCGTATCAGTCGTACTTCTGCCCTGCTTCATCGCGCCCTTCGCGTTTAGCAGCGACCTCATGAAATCTAACGCCTCTACGACTTTCCGCGAGACCTATATTGATCAGCCATTGGAAAAGGCGCGTAATTGCGAAGACACTAATATCGATGTCTATTTTTACGACACGATGATCACGATGCACTCTGTAGAATATGTGAATGAAGCAGTCAGCGCTTTAGAAGAATGTGCAACGCCCACTTATACAATCGCGCCCATCCTAGCGAAGTCGCACACTCAATCCGATGTCGAGCAGTTAGAGGCTCAAATTTCTGAAATGGTGGCCGTTTTGGAAGCACACAAAATTGATGCAGAGGTCGATGACATTCGTGTCGACAAAACCCGAAATAATCTAACAATAAATGGCCGGACGATTGTTTTGGAAATATCAGACACAGGTGATCTGACAAATTAAGCTAAGTAGCCCTCAGCAGTTTTGAACCTCGATACACAATATCGAATTTTAGAAAAATACCTTGGTAGTGAGAGTGAGACTTGAACTCACGACCTCAGGATTATGAGTCCTGCGCTCTAACCAGCTGAGCTACCCCACCATCCAAGGTGTGCGGCGTATAGCCAACCGAGCCCGCTTTGCCAAGCGCCAAAATACAGAGAAATGTCACAGTAAGAATATACGTGCAGGGTCTTCGAGGCGCGCCCGCAGCTCTGCCATCATCGCGGCGGCGTCATAGCCATCAATGACGCGGTGGTCGCAACTGATCGAGAAGTTCATCACTTTACGCTCCACGATTTCGCCGTCTTCCAACGCTAGGGTTTTGCGGATTTTATTGGGGCCGAAGATCGCGACTTCGGGGCGGTTGATGACGGGTGTGGTGACAATCCCGCCCAACGGGCCGAGCGAAGTCAGTGTCGTCGTGGCGCCTTTCAAATCCTCTGTCGATAGCGTATTCGTATGAGCCGCTTCTGCCAATCGCGCAATCTCATTCGCCATCTGCCACATGGATAATGTTTGCGCGCGTTTGAGGACGGGCACAATCAAGCCCTGGTCTGTTTGTGTCGCAATGCCGAGATTGATGTCCTCAAACCGCGACACATAACCCGCCTCGTCTTGATAAAGCGCATTAAATTGCGGCCAGTCTTTGAGCGTTTCCGCCAAGGCGCGAATGATGAGCGGCAGGACAGTAAGCTTGGGCTTATTGTCCGCAGACTTCTCATTCGTGCGCGCACGGAAAGCCTCCAGCGCGGTGACGTCTATTTCTTCGACATAGGTGAAGTGCGGAATGTGGCGCTTGGCCTCTTGCATACGCTGCGCAATCACGCGGCGCAGGCCAATGACCTTGATCCGTGTTTCGCCCTCTGCGAGATGAGACTCTGCCTTCGCAGCAGCAGGTTTTTCGGGAGGGGCAGCGGGGGCTGATTGTGTCGAGGTAAGCTTAGCATCCTCGCGCTCGCTAAGCAAAAACGCATCCAAATCGGAATGTTCAATCCGCGCCCCAGCGTGCGGCACATCTGCCAAATCTATATTCATGGCATCGGCGCGTTTGCGCACAGCGGGGGAAGCCTGAACTTTGTCAGACGTGCGGCGGGGTGCAGTCGGAACTGGCGGCGGGGTCGCCGTAGATTTGTTTTCTAAAGGGGCCGGTTTTGGTGTGGGCGCTTCAGCCGCTTCAGTTTCTTCTGCATCGTCATCTTCTCCGTCGCCCTCGATTTCCAGCACGACCAGATCAGCACCCACGGCGAGCATGTCGCCCTCTTCGCAGGCGATTGTCTTGATCACGCCATCTACAGGCGAGGTTAATTCGATCGTGGCCTTATCCGTCATGGCATCGGCGAGCGGTTGGTCTTCCTCGACAGTGTCGCCGAGCTTTACGTGCCAAGACGTGATTTCGGCCTCAACCACGCCTTCCCCAATGTCGGGCAGCTTAAAACGATAGATACCCATCTTAGCCCTCCATCACTTTGCGGAGCGCTTGGCCCACGCGCTTTGGTCCAGGGAAATAGGCCCATTCCTGCGCATGTGGATAGGGCGTGTCCCATCCCGTCACGCGCTGAATGGGCGCTTCGAGCGAATAAAAACAATGCTCTTGCACCAAGGCCGACAGCTCTGCACCGAAGCCTGATGTCCGCGTGGCCTCATGCAAGATCACGCAGCGGCCCGTCATCTCAACGCTGGCTTTGATCATGTCCAGATCATAAGGCAAGAGCGAGCGGAGGTCGATAATGTCAGCGGACATGCCCAAATCCTTAGCCACTGCATCCGCGACCCAGACCATCGTGCCATAGGCCAGAATAGTCACGTCCGTGCCAGACCGCAATTTGCGCGCTTCGCCGATTTCAACAGTATAATGCCCCTTTGGCACCTCGCCCAGCGGGTGGCCTTTCCAACTCGTCGCAGGCTTATGCGGATCGCCGTCGAAGGGGCCGTTATAAAGCCGTTTGGGTTCTAGGAATAAGACAGGGTCATTGTCCTCTATCGCCGCGATCAGAAGACCTTTGGCGTCGTAAGGGTTAGACGGAATAATCGTTTTCAGGCCTGATATATGCGTGAACAGTGCTTCGGGCGATTGACTATGCGTGGTGCCGCCATAAATACCGCCGCCTACGGGGGTATGAATTGTGATTGGCGAGGTAAAGTCACCATTGGAGCGGTAGCGTACGCGTGCGGCCTCACTCGCAATCTGGTCATAGGCGGGATAGATATAATCGGCGAATTGGATTTCCGCGACAGGGCGCAGGCCATTCGCCGCCATGCCAATCGCAATGCCGACGATGCCGCCTTCGCTGATCGGCGTATCAAAGCAACGGTGAAGGCCATGCTTTTCCTGCAGGCCTGCCGTGCAGCGGAACACGCCACCAAAATATCCAACATCTTCACCGAAAACGAGAACGTCCGGGTCTTGGCTCATCTTGACGTCGAGGGCGTCGCGGATGGCTTCGATCATGTTCATCTCAGGCATTAGTCGCGCTCCCGCTCGAAGGATTTGCGTTGTGCCTGCAAGTGATCGGGCGTGTGTTCATAGACTTGCTCAAACATGGTGAAGTCATTGACGGTTGCTTTGCCCGACAAGCTGCCCATGGCCTCGGCCGCTTTATAGGTGTCGCGGATTTCGGTCTTGCACTCGGCCTCAAGGGCGGTGTGTTGATCCTCGCTCCAATGGCCCGCTACGATTAAATGGTTTTTCAGGCGTTCAACGGGATCGCCAAAGGGCCAGACATCCGGCTCATTTTCAGGGCGATATTTGGACGGATCGTCAGAGGTCGAATGGCCCGATTTGCGGTAGGTGAAGTGTTCGATCAGCGTTGCTCCGCCGCCCTTACGCGCGCGCTCAGCGGCCCATTTTGTCGCCGCATAAACGGCGAGCAAGTCATTGCCGTCCACACGTAAAGTGGCGAGACCATAGCCCGTGCCCCGAGCGGCAAAGGTCTCGCCCTCTCCCGCGGCAATGCCTTGGAAGCTTGATATCGCCCACTGATTATTGACCACATTGATCAAGCAGGGGGCGCGATAGGTTGACGCAAAATTCAGCGCATAGTGAAAATCACCTTCAGCCGTTGCGCCTTCGCCCGTAAAGACGGACGCGATTTCGTCTGAGTTTTTATAGGCACTCGCCATAGCCCAACCGACCCCTTGGATCAGTTGTGTGCCGAGATTGCCTGACACGGAAAAGAAGCCGTGCTTTTTGAAGGAATATAAAACTGGGATAGATTTCCCGTCGAGCGGATCGCCCGCATTGGACAGGCACTGGCACATCATGTCTTTGATACTCGCGCCGCGGTGGATCAGTATGCCCTGCTGCCGATAGGTCGGAAACGTCATGTCATTATTGCGAAGCGCCATTGCGTGACCCACGCTGACCGCCTCCTCGCCCGTCGATTTCATGTAGAAACTCATCTTGCCTTGGCGCTGCATATTGAACATGCGGTCATCCATGGCGCGGGTCAGCATCATAGAGCGAAGGCCCGCAATCATCTGCTCGGGCGAGAGATTGGGCTGCCAATCCCCGACCGCTTCGCCGTTAAAGCGCAGCACACGGATCAGGCCCAGCGCATGCTCTGTCGTCTCGACGTGATCACACATAGGATCAGGACGCGGCAAAGTATGGTCAGCCGGCACAGTGATGTGGGAATAATCAGGTGTATCGCCTGGCCGAAATGGCGGCTCTGGTACATAAAGCCGCGATTGATTACCCCGCTTAGCGCGCTTGTCATTCATGCTTATATTTCCTTCAGCAGCCCGATTTCCTCAGACTTCGTCAATTTGGACGGCGCGCGTTTACCAGCCCGCGCCCTCTCCCCGATTATTTCCTCTAGCTACATTATTTTTATTAGCATTTTTTTTCGCATATCTATAAGATGGTAAAAAAGATTGCCTAGTTAAAGGGTTGGAACGGTAATGACGGACATAATTGATAATATTGACGCTAAAATTTTGCATCTAATTCAATCGGATGCCAGCCTGTCTGTTTCTGATATTTCAGAGCAAGTTGGCCTATCCTCCTCCCCGTGCTGGCGCAGGATTAAGCGCATGGAAGAATTGGGCATTATCAAATCGCGCGTGACGATTCTCAACCGCGAAATGCTCGGGCTCGACTTTGAAGTCTTCGTCGCCGTGAAACTCGCTCTGCCCAATCGCGATAATATGGAAAAATTCGAGAAGGCCGTCGCGCGGATGCCAGAAGTGGTGCAATGCGCCGTCGTGACCGGCGCGGTTGATTTCATGCTGCGCATCGTGACCAAAGATATGCACGCTTATGAAGATTTCCTGCGCGAAGTCCTGCTATCGATTGACCTGATCAGTGATGTGCAATCACGCATCGTTCTGCGGCAATCTAAAGACATCACCGCGATACCGCTAAATCTTATCAGTAACGCATTACCGCGTTAGTCCGTCGGCAGATTTAATGATCTGATTGTTCGTTCTGTTGCTGCTCTTTGCGCTTCTGCGCGAGGGCGGCGCGTTTACGTTCGACGTCACGGCGCTTCTGCTCTTGCAAAGACGTGCTCTTGGCGGAGTTCCGAAAGAGGAACACCACAACGATCAGCGCGGCAGCGATAATGATGATGTAAAGTGTTTCAGTGCTGTTCATAGGCTATAGATAGGTTGTTGGGCGGCCAAAGAAAAGGGGAGCTACCCCCTCTTCCTCATTCAAAAGCAGACTAATCAACTTGGAATGTGATCTTCACATTCACACGATATTTATCGATCTTATTGTCTTTGACCGTTGTTTTCATGTTTTTGACATTTGCAGATTTGATGTGCTTGACTGTCTTTGCTGTGCGAGTGATCGCTTCTTGGATCGCGTCGTCAAACGACTTACTGCTCTCGCTCATCACTTCGATTGATTTCATAATGGCCATAACGTGTCCTCCTAGGTTTGTTATTGAGCTACTCTAGGGTGAAATCCACGGGATGACAAATTGACAGCGCGATTTTGGAATTAAATTTAGGACAGACCTTATGGCGCAGCGCCTCCCGAACGCTCAGACGGTATCATTATAGAGAATTCTGATGCTTAGATAAAATTACCCGATAACAGTGAAATTTTGATGCCGCTCCACTCGCCCGCCGCAGCTTGCGCTCTTTGGATTATTCATCTTCGCTGGACTTGTCTTACCCGCAATATAGTTGAGCTTAAGACGTGTGCGTGATCCAACCGCCACCGAGCGTGCGCAGCGCATCATTGCGGGCTTCGTAAAACACGCAGGCTTGCCCGGGCGAGATGCCGATTTCTGATTGCGCGAGTTGGACGTACATATCGTCACCATCCCAGCGCAAAGTCGCAGGCTGCGGCGGGCGAGTGGAGCGGACTTTGACTTGAATATCAAGGCCGTCAAGCGCTCCCCCGAACTCTCCGTCGCCCAGCCAGTTAATGTCTGTCAGATATACGCGAGAGCGTTCCAGCGCTGATCGTGGACCAACCACGACATAACCGAGCGCGGCATCAATGCGGACAACGAAAAGCGGGTCTGTTCCAGTGTCATCCCCCAGACCTAGCCCGCGGCGCTGCCCAATCGTGTAATACATCACGCCCCGATGTTGGCCGAGGACGTTGCCTTCCATATCTACAATATCACCGGGCACGGCTGCATTAGGACGCATCTTCTCGATCACGTCCGTATATTTTCCTGTCGGCACAAAGCAGATATCTTGGCTGTCAGGCTTGCTCGCCACATTCAGACCTAGCTCGACGGCCAAGCGGCGAGTCTCGGACTTGTCCATAGCGCCGAGTGGGAAACGGAGAAACTCTAATTGCTCCGGCGTCGTCGCGAACAAGAAATAGCTTTGATCTTTGCCGTGGTCATAGGCGCGGTGTAGCTCTGGCCCGTTATCGCCCATGACACGTTTGATGTAATGCCCCGTCGCCATGCAATCTGCGCCCAAGTCTTTGGCAACTTGCAGAAGGTCTTTGAACTTTACGGTTTGATTGCACCGCACACAGGGGATCGGGGTTGACCCCATGAGATAGGTATCCGCGAAGTCCTCCATGACTTGCTCGCGGAAATTCGTTTCATAATCCAAAACGTAATGCGGGAAGCCCATCATCTCTGACACACGCTTGGCATCATATATGTCTTGACCCGCGCAGCAGGCTTTCGCTTTCTTGACCGCCGCGCCGTGATCATAGAGCTGCAGCGTGACGCCAATAACGTCATAGCCCTCACGCGCCAACATCGCCGCGCAAACGGAGCTATCAACACCACCACTCATTGCAACAACGACGCGCGTTTCAGCCTTAGGTTTTGTAAAACCGAGGCTATTGGGTTTGATTTTGGTGGCGACAGACATTTTTCTAAATTTTATTTCCTATTTTCTGGCGTCCATATAAGGGGCCGAATGTCCCAAGTCGACACATAGACTGCATTTTTCATGCTACAAAAACGCTTGAAAAATAAGGGTTTTTGGCGCGCTGTAAACCTTCATTAACGATAATGCTGATTCCGTTAACCTTCGTAAACACATGATTTTATTGCATTTTTCTAACAAGGCTTAAACTCTTTTTAAGACACCTCACCTAAATAAGTTTTCAAGAAAAAGAGCCTGAGGTGGACGGGCGAAGATAATAAGGGTTCAACCTAATGTCAGAGCGCAGACTAAAGAGAGAAAATGTTGTTATTGGCCCAGAGGGTACGCCCCTCACATTGGCCGATTTGCCCAAGCCCGATACGGTGCGTTGGGTTATTCGCCGCAAGGCAGAAGTTGTCGCCGCCGTGCGTGGTGGCCTCCTGACCCTTGAAGGCGCATGTGATCGTTACGGTCTCACATCCGAGGAATTCATGGCGTGGCAGCGCAGTATTGAAAGCCACGGTATTGCCGGACTTCGGACAACACGGGTTCAACAATACCGCTAATTAATTAGCTCCCCCCAAAGTCAATTTGATGAAGCCGTCTTGTCCTCTGCAAGGCGGCTTTTTTATACTCTTACTGATCCAAACCTTTGGACTTTCTTCATCCCAATTAATTTCGCTTCATTCTAGTTAAGCGCTATTTACCACGCTTCTTGGCGAAACATTTAGACCCCTCCCCTATAGCTATCATGAGAGGCGAAAAGCCCGGTGGTATTAAGTGAAAAGTGGGGCGCCTAATTATGGCCCAGAGACAAAATATTTTGCAGCAAGATCATCAGCCTGCGGGGCGCATGGTCAGCATGTTCTGCCCTAGCGGCGATGTCGAGACATCATATCAACTTGCCCTTCGGCTCGGCCGCAAAGCCGCGAGCTTTGGCGAAACTGTCCTGATGCTCGATGGCTGTGATGGTCGCATGATGAAAGCGGCTGGTATCGTTTATAACCGCACATTAGCGGACGTTGTTTATGCGGATGCCCCGCTGAGGGACGCGATGTATATCACGTCAAATGAACACTTCACGGCAACCTCAACAGGCGCGCTCACGCTGGATGATGCATTGGGGAGCTTGGCGGCGTTGTCACTCTCTTACGATTGGGTTTTTGTGTTGCCACCCGAGGGCTGCACGCCTGCCCATATTCGCTTGGCGGGGGCGTCTGATGCGAGTGTTATGACATATGATACGCAGGGTGATCACTTTATGCGCGCCTATTGGATGCTCGATGCGATCCGTCGCCGCGCGCCCAAATTTGATCCGCTAGTCGTCAGCACAGGCAATGTTGCGGACGCGGCGGAAACATCTTCAATGCTATCTGAGACTATCCGCGATCACCTCGGTGCACCGCCGCCTTATGCGGGTCACGAGAAAGACCTGCATATAGAGCCGCGTTTGCTGGATCAAATGCGCGAAGTTATTGCCCGCACAGCGGTCGCTTAACACCGCGCCTCACGGCCTAATTTTAAAGTCACTGCATTTTTTGCGCAGGATTTTGCGCGCCGCTCCGTTTGTTGTATTGTAAACGACATAGGAGACAAAAATGTCATTCTCTAAATATACGAAACTGGCTTTATTGGCTGGCACAGGCGCATTACTGATTGCGGCCAACCAATCCCCAAAGGCTGATCTAAACCGCGATAATGTGGTGACAAAAATCGAATTCACGACGGCCGCTAATGCTCGCTTTGACGCGGCTGACGCAGATGGCAATGGCTTCCTCAATCAAGATGAGCAGACCGCGATGCGGGAGCAACGTCGCGACGCGAAAATGGCAGAACGCTTTGCCCGCCAAGACGTCAATGGCGACGGTGTGCTGACGGAGGCCGAAATTAAGGCAGCAAATGAAGCTCGCATGGAAAAGCGCAAAGCGAAGATGGCGGAACGCAAGGCGAAAGCCGATACCAATGGCGACGGAGAAGTCTCGGAGGCTGAACGCGAAGCCATGCGGGCCGCGCGCAAAGCTGAACGCGGCGCTAAAGGCGATAAAATGAAGCGTAGCAAAGATGGTAAGCGCGGCGAACGCAAAGGCCCGCGCGGGCCACGGTTTGATACAGATGGCGACGGAATGATTTCCAAAGCCGAATACCTAACTGCGTCTGACGCTATGTTCCTTCGCATGGATGCCAATGGCGATGGCCAGCTGGTCAAAGGTGAAGGCCGCAAAGGTAAGCACGGTAAACGTGGTGGCCATCGCGGTGGGGGTCGATAGACCTTCCGCGTGGCCCACATCGATCCTGATGCTGACCTTCTGCCAGGCCTTCGAGCCGGGCAGTCCGCTGCCTTGGCCGCGATGATGGATCGACATCTGGGCAAGATTCACGCGCTTGGCTATTACATGCTCGGCGACCGATCGCTGGCCGAAGACGTTGCGCAAGATAGCTTTCTCAAGCTTTGGCAGGCGGCCCCGAATTGGCGTGAGGGCGAGGCCCGTATGTTAACGTGGCTGCGGCGTGTCGCGACCAATAATTGCTTAGACCAGCTTCGCAAAAAAGGGCCGATCTATACAGATGACGTGCCGGAGGTCTCCGACACTTCTCCCTCTGCGGATGCGAGTGTCGCGCAGTCGGACACGGCAGGCTTAGTGCGGGACGCGCTAAATTCTTTGCCAAATACACAACGTGCGGCGATCTCTTTATCTTATTATCAAGAGGTGTCCCAGAAAGAAGGCGCGGCCATTTTAGGCGTGTCGGAGAAAGCTTACGAATCCCTTCTATCGCGCGGGCGGCGCGGATTAAAAGACCGGCTGATGACATTAAGAGAGCAAGACGTGATATGACCAAGACATCTTCTGATAAGACATTAGACGCCGTGCTGAACACGCTGCAGGCGCCCGCGCCGCGCGGAGATTTAGCCGCTGATATTCTAGCGAAAGCCGCTGCGGCGCCGCAGACGATAACTGCCGCCAATGATCGGAAGTTCAACTGGCGCACCGTCACGGCTGTGGCGGCGTGCCTGATCGCAGTTATATTCATCGGCGTGTCGACACTCTCCACACCCGAATTGACCGAGGACGAGCAGTGGGAAATGTTGGCTGATAATGGCGGGTTTTCTGAGCTGCATGACTGGGTTTATGCGGAGCCAGAGGGCGAAGGCTAGCCCCAAAAATAGCCGTCGATTTATCTTTATTTCCCAAGCGCCACACTTTATATCTGCGTAATTTTATAAAAACGACAGATATGAAGAGGTGTATTTTGAACGAGCTTGGTAGCCCGCCCCATTTTTTTGATGACTTAACGCGCTATAAATCGCCTGCAGATGTCACGGATGCGCTGTGCGCTTTATATGATGAAGCGATTACGGATTTAAATACGGCCTTCAAAACTTACGCCGAGACGGGCGAACGCCCCCTGGCCCGCGCATCACCTATCCCTATCTTCTTCTATACATTGGGACGCCGAAAGAAGACGGTATGATGTTGCAAGGTTTTGTCAGTGTGCGCGGCGCGGGCTGGTACGGCACAACGATCACAGCCTCAGATATTTTCGTCGACTTCGTTCAAGGGCAGCTTGAGCAGTTAGAGGCCGCTTACGACATTCAATATTATGTCGGCTATTCCGATCACGATATTCCCGTCGCCTTCGCGATTGATCCGTCAGATTTTAACCTGACCGAAGCGCGGTCTCAAGATATTGGCAAGCATTTCGCCCTGCCCGCGCTGAAACATATTCATGATGATATAGCGGACGGTGTGGACGAACATTCCAGTGACGAGCCGCTCCCGCTCTCGCTCTTTCCCGCTTTGCGCACCGATTACTCGCTACAACGCCTCCGCCACTATACGGGAACAGACCCAAAGCATTTTCAGAAATTCGTGATCTTCACCAATTACCAGCGCTATGTTGATGAGTTCATCGAACATGCCCGGCGTGTGGTTGGGGCCGATCAAGGCTACACGGGGTTTAGCAGCCCAGGCCACGACATCATTACAAACGGCGAAGACTACAATCCCGATCCCGCCTATAAACTCCCGCAAATGCCTGCCTATCACCTCATGGAAGAAGGCGGCCAAGGCGTGACGCTGATAAATATCGGCGTTGGGCCGTCCAATGCAAAGACGATCACAGATCACGTCGCCGTGCTGCGCCCGCATTGCTGGTTGATGCTCGGGCATTGCGGCGGACTGCGGCGAACGCAAACGCTGGGTGATTTCGTCTTGGCCCATGCCTATCTGCGCGATGATCAAGTGCTGGACGAAGTCTTGCCTGTCGCAATTCCGCTGCCGACGATTGCCGAAGTGCAGATCGGTCTGACGCAAGCGATCTCTGACGTCATGGACCTGACAGGACAGGAAATGAAACGCCATGTGCGCACGGGCACAGTTGTGACAACCGATGATCGGAACTGGGAAATGCGCTATACCGACCTGCGCATGCGCCTTAATCAATCCCGCGCGATTGCGATTGATATGGAAAGCGCGACGATTGCCGCCAATGGCTACCGCTTCCGCGTGCCTTACGGGACATTACTCTGCGTCTCGGATCGTCCGCTTCACGGCGAGATCAAATTGCCAGGGCAAGCCGCGCAATTTTACCGCGCGCGGGTGGCGCAACATCTGAAGATCGGGCTGGAGACCATGGCGATCCTCAAAGACGCGGCCAATTCCGGCACACTTCACTCCCGCAAACTGCGCAGTCTGGACGATCCCGTCTTCCGCTAGCCACCGCATACCCCCAGACATAAAAAAACCCGCCACTCCCACGAGACGGGTTTTTCCATTATTGGTGAGGGTTGCGCCCCTCATTCATTATTGTGTTAGCCAGCGCGGCGTTGCGTTTCTGCTTCCGCTTTAGCGGCCAGACGACGTGCGCGAATACGCTCAAAGCTATCGAGCGCGTCCATTGCAACGCGCAGATCAGCGGCCAGATCAGATGTCTGCACCCCAATATCGCCTAGCGAGCGACGGAGGTTTTCTTTGCGAGCAATCACAGACTGCGCGTAAGAGCCGTAGGCGACATAGCCTTCGCGTTGTGCATTTGGATCGACTTCGTCCTCTGGGACAGAGTCGTTTAACTTACGGATTTGACGCTCGAGATCCTCGCGCGTTGCTTCCAAGACTGCGATACGCTTCTGTAAATCTGCGATCGCAAAGCGTGTTTGTTGAACATTACGTTCCATAGAATGTGCCATTTTGTATCCCTCACCCGGTTCACCACTATTATGGGGCTTTGCCCTCATTGCGTTGTTCATACGGGATTAGGCTTTAAAGCGCGTAAAGGAGCGTGGTTAAAATAGGTTTATAGAGGTTTCGACGCGTTAACTATCTTTCTTGTCATAATGGTTAATCTTGTTAACACTTGATTTACGGGATTCACATATGGCTAGTGTTCCATTAACCATATCCCGACGGCTACGGGATAGTGATTCGCCTGGGAGGGAAAAATTATGCGCGTTCTCTTAATTGAAGATGATAGTGCAACAGCACAAGGCATCGAATTGATGCTAAAATCCGAGGGGTTCAATGTCTATACCACCGATCTGGGTGAAGAAGGCGTCGATCTCGGCAAACTTTACGACTATGACATTATATTGCTGGACCTAAACCTCCCCGATATGCCTGGTTTCGACGTTTTAAAGACTTTGCGGATGGCAAAGGTCAATACACCAATCTTTATCCTGTCCGGCACGTCCGACATTGACAGCAAAGTTCGCGGCCTCGGCACTGGCGCAGATGACTTTATGACCAAGCCGTTCCACAAAGACGAGCTGGTTGCCCGCATCCACGCTGTTGTCCGCCGTTCTAAAGGTCACAGCCAGTCTGTGATTACAACAGGCGATATTAAAGTGAACCTCGACGCCAAGACGGTTGAAGTCGGTGATCACCGCGTTCACCTGACCGGTAAAGAATACCAAATGCTAGAACTGCTTTCCTTGCGGAAGGGTACAACTCTGACGAAGGAAATGTTCCTGAACCACCTTTACGGCGGTATGGACGAGCCAGAACTAAAAATCATCGACGTGTTTATCTGTAAGCTGCGCAAGAAATTGGCATCTGCGACACAGGGTGATCACTATATTGAGACCGTTTGGGGCCGTGGCTATGTGCTACGCGATCCTGCCAAAGATAAAATGAGCGCATAAGCGCCGCCCTCTGGGCTGATACCAAGACGTCCTCCCACGTCTGCCAAATGAACCCCGCCTTGCCAGCGGGGTTTTTTTCTGCGCCATAAACTCCCCTCGGCTTTTAACGCACGTGTAATATATACAACTTGGGCCGCGTAGACTCGCACCTACATTCACCCTAGGTCATTGCACAGGGTTTGGGCGCGAATCCGATTTGTTACAGTCCGTAAAGTTGCGATGTGAATCGTAATCATGGACGACACATCCGAAATTAATTCTAGCCTAAGCTCTTTTCTGACGTGCATATCGCGCGCGATGGCGCTCGGGCTATTCGTCCAGCATCATCATGGCAATTTTGCCACTTCATAAGGGACGCAACCATGAAAATTTTATCAACACTGACTGCCTTAGGCATGATCGCCTTCGCTCAACCTGCCTTCGCGCAACTCGAAACTTACAAAGATTACGACATCAGCGATACTGTCTCCAGCGTGACAACTGTCAAAGTCGACGCGAATATGGGGGATTATTACCTCGAAGGGCTCAAAGGCACATGGGTCGCATCCAATGAAGTCGCCAAGAAACTCGGCCATATTGAAGACTACGCGATTTACGCCAGCGCCCTGCCTGTCAGCGGTGAGTTTAATATGATCTTGGTCATACAATACAAAAATACCGCAGACCTTGCTCCCTCAAAGGCAAAATATGATGCCTTTATGAAGGAATGGGGCGCGCAAAATGTGAAAAAGTCTCGCGAAGTCACGAAGACCTATCCTGATATTCATACGATTACGGGCGAATATATGATGCACGAAATCACGATGAAATAACTGAACTGGTCGCGAGGGCGACCCTCCTCGAAACCCTCGCGGCCTTTTAACAGCGTCTTAGCCATTCTCTGCTATCCCTGCTTTTGAATTGAAGGTTTGGGAGCAGCCGATGGCTGCTATAATTTGATGTCAATAGAAACGGTGATCAAGGCGGTGGACGCCATGACCGAGGCCGATTGGGCGGCGTGGTCATGCCTGCGCGACGGTAACCCTGCCCTCATCAGCCCCTATTTCCATCCTGACTACACAAGCACAATAGGCGCATTGCGTGATGATGTGCGGGTTGTGTGCCGCTATGATAACGGCAAAGCTGCAGCGTTTCTCCCTATTCAAGGCGATCGTTTCGCGCGTCCCGTCGGGGCGCCTATGTCTGATTATCACGGGATTATCAGCGCAGGCGGCGTGACCTATGCAGAGCTATTGGACGGCACATCTATTGGGGCGCTGCATTTTAATTCAGCTATCGATACCGAAGCGATGAGCGCGACGCACATCTTGTCCGAACTGGAAACAGCCGCGCTAGAGCTGCCCGATACAGCCGAAGCTTGGCGCACTACCCGGGATAGCAGCTATTCCCGACACATGAAATCAACGCGCCGTCGCATCCGCAAAGCGGAGGAGGAATTTGGCCCGCGCCGCTTCGTTCACGGTTCGCGAGATATTGACGTGTTTCAAAGCTTGATCAAATGGAAAGTCGAGAAGTTTGTCGAGACAGGAAAATATAACGTCCTGTCCGCCGATTGGACGATGGGCCTGATCCGTCGCCTATGGGAGCGCGGGCCAGATGCGCCGCTGCGCAATGACATGCACGCACTTTATTTTGGAGATCGTCTAGCCGCGATCGATTTAGGGCTGACCGACGGAAACGTCTTTCACAGTTGGATCGTCGCTTACGATAGCGAGTTCCACAGCTTCGCGCCAGGCATACAACTGCTTGAAGGCATGATCGATGCCGCGCAGGGTTTGGGCTATTCTCGGATTGATTTGGGGGCTGGGACGGATGGCTATAAACGCCAATATGCGACAGATGGACAGCGCGTGGTCTCTGGCTATGTGCCAGTCAGCGAAGCCCGCCTCACATGCGTCAAAATTATACGCCGCAACTGAGCGCTGGGGCGAAAATGCGCTTGCCGATATCCCTGGCAAATTGCGCCGCCGTTATAGCCAGATAGCAGCGTGTGAAGATGATTTTTCAGGTCGTGCGCGTGCAATGATAGACGCGGTCAGAACACTCCGCCGCGCCTAATTAACTTCCGCGATTAGCGGTCGTATTTAAATCCAAATTCAAGGGTCACTTGATAATAGGCGACTTTACCTTCCTCGATATAACCGCGTGTTGAAATGACTTCAAACCAGTTCATGCCGCGCACGCTCTCGGCCGCTGTGGCAAGGCCGTTTTCAATGGCGTGTTCGATAGATTTCTTGGACGTCCCAACGATTTTGGAAATGGCGTAAGTATCGGCTGACATATCTCTCTCTCCTGATGTAGTTACATAAAAAGAAACCCCGCAGAGACTGCAAGGTTCCATGAAATCATTACCAGATTTTGACGCGATCTTCGGGCGCAATATAGAGCGCGTCGCCGGGTTGCACATCAAAGGCGTCATACCACGGCCCGAAATTACGAACGATCCCGTTCGCGCGGTATTTACCGGGACTATGAGGGCCGTTTTTGACTTGCGTCTTCATCGCCTCGTCACGGAATTTCCGTGCCCAGATTTGACCATATGCGAGGAAGAAACGCTGATCACCTGTAAAGCCGTCAATCACTGGAGCTTCTTCGCCGTTCAGCGATTTTTTATAGGCTTTATAGGCCATGGTAATCCCTGTCAGGTCACCAATATTTTCGCCGAGGCCAAGCTGGCCGTTGACGAACACACCGGGCAGCGGCTCGAATTGATTATATTGCTCGACTAGCGCTTTGGAACGGGCTTCAAACGCTTCGCCGTCTTCCTTCGTCCACCAATCGCGCTGCTTTCCGTCGCCGTCGGTTTTGCGACCCTGGTCGTCAAATCCGTGGCCCATTTCATGGCCGATAACTGCGCCAATACCGCCGTAATTGACAGCCGGATCAGCGGCGGGATCAAAGAATGGCGCTTGCAAAATCGCAGCAGGGAAGACGATTTCGTTCAGGTCCGGGCGGTAATACGCATTGACCGTTTGTGGGTTCATCCCCCACTCGTCCTTATCAATCGGGCCGCCGAGTTTAGAAATCTCATCTTTCCAGCTCCAAATACTGGCGGATTTAATGGACCCTACCAGGTCATCCCGATCAATTTGTAGTTCGGAATAATCTGTCCATTTATCAGGATAACCGATCTTCGGATTAAATTTCGCGAGCTTATCTTGCGCTTGCACTTTCGTGTCTTCGCCCATCCACTCCAGATTATCGATGCCTTCTTTGAAGGTCGCCCGGAGGTTTTCAACAAGCTCTAACATTTGCGCTTTGGCCTCTGGCTTGAAGTATTTATCGACATAAACCTTGCCAACAATCTCGCCCATTTGACCATTGATCACGCTCACGCCGCGCTTCCAGCGGTCGCGCTGCTGCTCGGTTCCGCGCATGGTGCGGGAGTAGAAATCAAAGCTCGCATCGTCGATCCGTTTGGGCAGATAAGACGCCATGGAGGACATATAGCTCTTGGTCATATAGTCTTTCAGGACGTCCAGATCTGTGTCGGCCATGACTTTGGCGATGCCTTTAAATGCATCTTTTTCGCGTACAACAAATGTATCTTGATCACCTAAGAGAGACGCGTCGAGCATGACGTCATACTCAATTCCAGGCGCGTAAGCTTCTAATTCGTCCATCGTCATCTTGTTATAAGTCAGGCTGCGATTGCGGCGTTTGACATTATCCCAGTGATGTTCCGCGAGAGCCGTTTCAAATGCCATGACTTTGTCGGCCCGCGCTTCTGCATTGTCCAAGCCCGCTTCTGACAACATGATCGTCAGGAATTTGACATAGGCATCACGTTTAGCATCCGCCTCTTCGCCCTCGTCGAAATAGTAATCTCGATTGCCCATGCCGAGGCCTGATTGTGTCATATAGACGATATACTCAGTCGGATTTTTCGCATCGGGCGACACCCAATATCCGATAGGCGAGCTAACAGGGATACCTGGCTCCGCCATGAATTTTGTCAGCTCAGTCTTGCTTGATAGCGACCGAATACGGTCAAGATCAGCTTGAATAGGTGCAAGACCGCGCTCTTCGATCTGTTCTTGATCCATGAACGCTGCGTAGAGGTCGCCGATCTTCTGCTCATTGGAGCCCAGAGGCGCGTCAGTCTCGGCCGCCTCTTCGATAATTAATTTCACGCGGTCTTCTGATAAATCGCGGAGCTTGGTGAAATTGCCATAGCTGGATTTATCAGCGGGAATTTCCATCGTGTCGAGCCAGCCGCCATTTACATAAGCAAAGAAATCATCACCTGGCTTAACGCTTGTATTCATGTTCTCCAGCGCGACACCAAATGTGCCTAGCGTAGGTTTAGCGTCAACCATACCTTGTTCGGTCGTTGAGCTGTCGCCAGTTTCCGTCTTATTGCCACAGGCTGATAGGCTGAGCGTCAGCGCGATAAAGCTCGCGCCCATAAACTTCGTCATTGTCATAGTTGTCTCCGTTATTCAGATTTTCATTTAATTATTTGGCGAATTATTCTGCAGGCTCGGCGGTGAGGCCGCCCCCTGTTTGTGGGTTGGGCGTCGTCGGCGAAACGTCTGCGACGTCCATATCATCCAAGGCCAGAACCACATTCGGGTCATATTGGCTGCCAAAGCCCTCTTGCTTTTGACCGCGCCACAGGCTGCGGAAAACACGCGTAATATCGACACCAATACCGTACATGGCGGGCACTAACATCAGGGTCAAGAAGAAGTCAAACAAGACCCCAAAGGCCAGCGCGACGACCATAGGCTTCAAGAATTCCGCTTGGGTAGATGTCTCAAACAAGATCGGCGTGATACCGATAAAGGTCGTGACAGAGGTCAACAAGATCGGGCGGAACCGCGCGACACAGGCATCTAGCATGGCTTGATACGCGCCAACGCCTTTGTCCCGCAAACGGTTCACGTAATCAATCAGCACAAGGTTATCATTCACCGCCACGCCTGACGCTGCGAAAAAGCCGAACAGGCTCATCATGCCAAAGGGCACGCCCGTCACGATATTACCGAAAATCATACCAATGAATGCAAACGGAATGGCGACCATAATCAAGAGCGGCTGTGCATAGGATCGGAACGCGATCGCCAACAGACCATACATCATAAACAGGATCGCAATCAGCGACACTTTTAGCTCGCTCATAAACGTCGTCTCTAGCTCGTCATCCCCGACTTGAATGCGCGACACGCGCGGGTGGCGAAGTTCCCATTGCGGGAAAAAATTCTCGTCCAGATCACTTTTGATCCGCGCGACTTCTTGTTGATCGCCGCGAACGCGCGCGCCTGTATAATTTACTTGCTTACGGTCACGACGTTGGATGCGGCCCACACCGTCTGCAAATTCGACTTCGGCAATAGAATAAATCGGCACTTCGACTCCGTTCGCGCCGCGGATGCGTAGCTCTTTCAGGCTATCAATACTCTCGCGCGCTTCACGCGGGTAACGCACCATGACGCGCACATCTTCGCCGTTTCGCGGTAAGCGTTGCACTTCGCGGCCATAAAAAGCCTCACGCACTTGGCGGCTGACATCTTGTAGCGTGATGCCAAGCGTTTCCGCGCCGGGCTTCATCACAAACCGAATTTCCCGCGCAGAGCTTTCCAAACCATCCCACGCGCGCGGCACAGAATTATACGTTTCAATCTCGGCCTTCAACTCAAGCAGCGCTGTCTTGAGCGCTTCGGGATCGGATGATGTGATACCATAGTAAAGTCCGCCACCGCCAGAATTTGGCCCTTGAGTCGTGCCGTAATTAACGCGGTAGGCATCAGGAATTGGCCCGACATATTCTTCGAGCTTATCCGCGATCATCTTCGTCGACACTTCCCGCCGCGTATCACCGCTGGATAATCCCAAGAAACCTTCAACAGAGCGGCCCTCGGTGATCATACCGGGGTTTTCAATCGGGGGCGTATCAATACCAAAGTCCGCTTCGTAGTTTGCATTTAATTCCGCAACGCCTGCATCCACTTGTGCCTTCACTTGGGCAAGGCGTTCAAAGGTCGTGCCTTCGGGGAAACGCGCATTGAATTGGATCATGTCGCCTTCGACTTCGGGTAGCATCGCGCTAGGCGCAATCCCAGCCTGCAAGAGCATAACAGCCATCGCCATCAAGCCCATGAAGATCGACAATGTGACGTAACGAAACTTAATCACCATCGCGATGACAGGGCGAAACTTTTCTCGCGCAAAAGTGACAAGGCTCTCGGCGATCCGTGTTTGGAAACGCATAAACTTGCCTTGCTCTTCGGGGTGGATCGGCTTGAGATGGCGCAAATGCGCTGGCAGGATAAAGAACGCCTCGACGAGCGAGAAGATAAGGACAGCGATCACGACCAGGCTGATCTGCGAGAAAATCTCACTAATCGGGCCAGACATCAACATAAACGGCACGAACATCATGATGGTTGTGATCACGGCAAAAAAGACAGGCTTCATCACCATAGTGCCGCCAGCCACAGCGCCGCGCGGCCCGATAATACCGTTTTCATTATGCAAATGAATACTCTCGCCCACCACAATCGCATCATCGACAACAATCCCGATGACAAGCAAAAACGCGAAAAGCGAGATCATATTAAGTGTAATACCGATAGACGGCGCAATCGCCAGCGCGCCCGCGAAGGCCGCTGCAATCCCGATCGTGACCCACATGGCGACGGCGGGGCGCAGGAATAGCATCAGTATGATCAACACGAGCGCCATACCAGAAAGCGCATTGCTGCTGATCAAATTCATGCGGCTATCGAACATGGTCGAGCCGTCAAACCAGATTCCGAATTTCAAATCAGGCGGAAGGGTTTCGTTGATCTCTTTTTCGAATTTACGAATAGCCTCGCCCGCCGCCGTGATATTCATGGTGTCGGGGCTAAGGACTTGGAAGACAGCGGCAGGTTTCCCACGGAATGAGGCGGAGAATTTATCGTCATCAAACCCGTCAATGACTTTGGCAATATCTTTCACCCGCACCACGCCGCCTTCTGGCGTTTGGCGCACAATGATGCGTTCAAAATCAGCTTGGGAATTGGCGAGATTGCGCGCGCGAAGTTGTAAATTTCCGCCTGTTGTTTCAACCGTTCCCGCTGATTGATTGATCGACGTGCCAGAAATCGCTTGCGCCACTTGGGAGAATGTCAGGTTATAGCGGCGAAGCTCATCTTCGGAGATTTCAATCGTGACCTGCTCTGGCACTTTAGAAATTTGCTCTGTCAGTTGCAGCCCCGTGAGCTTGGTCAATTCCAGCCGCAATTCCGTGGCGGCGCGTTGCAGGGTCAGCCGATCAACATCACCGTAAAGCGCGAGATACATAATATCAGGCCGTTGATCCCAACGGAAAATCTGCGGACGAAAAGCGTCGGGCGGCAGGTTTTGAATGGCATCAACACGCCCCTTCACCTGATCCAGCATTTTCTCATAATCGACAGACAGCTTGGTGCGGATATTGACATTGCCAGAGCCTTCGCGGGCAGTGGCTTCAATATAATCAATACCATCCAACCCATCGACAGCTTCTTCGATCCATACAATTAATTGCTCTTCGACGTCGCGCGGGCTTGCACCTGGCCAGCTAACGCTGACACTCATGCCGTTAATCGTCGCTTGCGGAATAAATTCCCGCTCAAGGTTCATGTAGCCAAATGCGCCCATGACAAAGAGCGCACACATCATCAAATTGGCGGCAACGGGGTTCTTAACAAACCAGGCTAGTAAACCTCTCATGTCTATTCTCCGTTGGTTGTTTTGACGTCTGCCGAAACGGCGTTCGCACTATCACTCGTATCTGTATCTGTATCAGTCTCGTCTGTTTCAGGCTCTTTGTCCTGTGTCCGCTTGAGCGGCTTGTCTTCGCCGCCTTTTTTGCCGCGAGCTTTCTTACCCTTTTTCTTGTCACTCTCAGATGCGGCATCTTTGTTCTTCATCCACTCGGGCTCTGGTGGGTCAACCAAGACGGTTTGCGGATTGCGCGCGTCCAAGACTTTCAACGTCATGGATGTGCGCGATTTCTCCATGGGCGAAAGCACAATTAATTCACCGTCTGTCACGCCAGAGCGCAACACCGCGCGATCCATATTCGTATCCAAGACATTGGCTTTGCGGATTTCCACTTTGCCTTTATCGTCTACCACATAGATTTCGTCTTCGGGCCGCAAGCCGTCACGCGGAATAACAATCATGTTTTCAAACAAACGACCATTCACTTTTGCGTCAACAAAAAGCCCCGGTGCGAGCGGTACGCCATTATCAGAGGCGCCTTCGCCGTAAGGGTCAGCAACTTCGGCAATGGCAAATAATGCTCGCGTTTGCGTATCATAGGTCGCATCCGTGCGCATAATGCGCGCGTCCCAGGTTTGTCTCTGACCGCCCACAGTGGCGCTGATTTCCACGCGCGGGGCGGTTTCCCGCGAGGTAGCGTTATAGGCGATGGGCAAATCGATCTTGGACAAATCCTCATCCGTCAGGGGCAAGCGCACTTCGGCGATGTCGGTCGAGAATATCCGACCCAGCCGTGAGCCAGGGCTGACGAATTGGCCAAGGTCAGAAGCCTTGCTACGAACTCGTCCGCTAAACGGAGCGCGAACAGCGGTGCGGGTCAGTTGCAATCTGGCGCTTTCTAACTCAGCTTCGGCCGCCATCAGAGCGGCTTTGGCCTGTTGCTGCTGCGGCTGGCGGAGCGCGAGTGGCGACGGCGTGCCGCGCCCAAGCTCTTCGTAATCCTGCCGCGCGATTTCACCCTCCGCCATCTCGCGCACAAGCACTTGCTCCGCTTGTGCGACATTGGCCTGGGCGCGAATGACCGCCACGTTATAATCTGCATCTTCAATCCTGATCAGAGTTTCACCCTTTTTGAACAGAGCGCCTTCGAGGAAATTTGGTGAGACATAAACAATTTTTCCGCCCACTTGCGGCACGAGATCAATCTCCGTGCGTGGACGGGCTTCACCCTGAGTCGCGATCGAAAGCTGCACATCCTCGGTCCGCGCATAATCCGCCATCACCGCGAGGGGCGTAAATGGGCGCTTCTTTTCTTCTGGTTTTTTGTTCAGCGCAATCACGACGATTGTCAGGACGATAAAACCGATAACGATCAAAATTGGCAGCGCGATCATTAGGATTTTACGCAAAACTCCACCTTGCTGCGGCGCGTCATAGCTCGGCGAAGGCGTGTAAGTTTGGTTGGTCATAGAGTGATCTAACTATCTTGATCGGATTTAAAAATCTGTGTGAGCGGAGAATACGTTATGTTGCTGGCCGTATCAACTGGCGTTGCTGGTAGCTCGCCATACTCACCGCCGCCTAGCGCAACGTGAAGCCGCACACGATTGGCGAGCCGTTCTTTCCGCGCGCCAATTAATTGCCCTTCCGCAGACAGACGGCGTGACTGCGCATCAAGAAGCTGCAGAATTGTCGCGAGGCCTTCAGTGTAGCGCAACTCCAAGCGCTCCTCTGCCTTTAACGACTCGTCCAGCGACACGCGTAGAGCGGCCTCGCGTTCGGACAAACGGCTCTCGGCATCCAACGCATTTTCAACTTCGAGATAGGCCGTCAGCACAGCCCCCGCATATGTCTCTAATTGCGCACGCAAGAGCGCCTTTTGCTGTTCTATATTTGCCTTAATCCGACCGCCTTGGAAAATTGGCGCGGTTAGGTTCGCGACCAAAGTAGCGGCCAAAGCGTCCAGATCAAAAAAGCTAGAAATGCCTGTGCCATTCAAGGTCGTGTCACCGTTCAAGGTCAGCCGCGGCAGGAGCGCTTTACGGGCTTGATCAATCTGTATGCCCTGCCCAGCCAGACGCGCTTCGAGTGCCAACAAGTCTGGGCGGCGAGCCAAGACCTCGGCGGGCACAGATGCGCCTGTCAGCGGCGGCAGGTCCGGCAGATCCCGCGCGGCCTGAATTTCCTCTGAGGGATAACGGGCCAGCAGCACTTCTAAGCGCCGCGTGATCGCAGATTTAGATTGCTCGCGCAGCGCTTGTAGCGCTTTCGCACTGGCAACAGACGACCGCGCTAGACGCACGTCAGAACTGCCCGTCACGCCGCCTTCAAATCGGCGCTGCGTCAAGAGAAGCGCGCGTTCCTGCGTCTCCACATCGCGCAAAGATAATTCCGTCAGCAAACGGGCTTCGATCAAATCAAACCACGCTTGGGACACTTGCCCTGCGATCGATAGAGTTGCACCCGCGACATCGGCTGCCGTGGCTTCCGTTTCTAATTCGCTCGCTGTGATCGTATCACGGATACGCCCCCAAAGGTCAGGCTCCCAAGATGCGTTTAAACCAGTCGAGAGCGTTGTGCGGTCGTCAAAAAAGTCATCCACATTTTCTGTGCGCGACACACGGGAGGATAAAGACAGGGTGGGTTTACGATCCGCGCCCGCGATTGTCTCCCGCGCTAGCGCCGCATCCAACCGGGCACTCGCCGCGCCGATATTTTTATTTTCACTGACCGCTTCCGCGACTAAGGCATTGAGCTGTGCATCCGAAAAGCTGGCAACCCAATCCGCATTGGGGAGCGCATCTGGTGCGGGCTCCACCCAATTTGACGGCACAGGAACAGTCGCGGCAGGGGTGACAATCGTCGCCTCTGGCCCGAAATTTGGCGTGGCACAGGCCGTCAGCCATAACGGCACTAACAATAACCCGGTCGTTGGGCGCATGGTTTATCTCCTCATTTGCCCCGCTATGCGAGATTTCATTCCGAAAGTCAACGAATTTTTATTGATAAACAATAATTACTGAACGCCCTTCAACTATGTGTCACAGACATGTTTATACGCTGATATGGCGGCTAACGGACTAATTATTGGTAAGGATTTGGTATTTTTACAGTGTTGCGGACTATAAAATTCGTAGCTTGTCACGGCGCGTCTTATTCGCTTTAACAAAGCATGTCGTCAGATAGTTCACCCCTGCGCTCTGCGCCAAAGACCACGGTGAGGGGTGAGACCAATCTTTTGGAAAATCAGGATATTCTGATTATTTGTAGCCTGTCTTTGTTGTCGATTTTCATCATGGGCATTATTACCAATGCCCCCCTCTCCGCAACGGGAGCCGTGTTGGCGCTTTTTGGGGCAGCCATGCTTTTGTATTGGAGTCTACGAAAACGACAGTCCGAAGCCTTGCGCAAATTGACCTTGGAGCATGACAATACAGACGTGTTGAAGATGGCCGAGGAATTGATTGATAACCTGCCCTTTGCCATCGCGATCACTGACCGCGACCACACGGTCATTCACGCCAATGCGCTGGCCCAGGAATTAGTCAATATCGGCGCAGTCGGAAAGCCTCTCTCTAACTCGGTCAACCACTCTGAACTAGAAGGACGCCTCTCGCGGGCTTTAGCGGGCTATGAGCCAGAGCCGCTGATGCTGCATATTGAGGACCCCCGTGAGCAATATATTCGGCTGCTATTTTCAAAGGCCCAAAGCTTTGGCCGCCAAGCCCGTAACAGCATGACATTTGTCTTCTTTGATGATGTGACAGAAATTAATTTGGAACAGACCCGCCGTGCGGATTTTTTGGCGAATGCCAGCCATGAATTAAAAACGCCGATTGCGTCTCTTATGGGCTATATCGAAACCCTCCGCGGCCATGCCAAAGACGACCCTGTCGCTCAGGAAAAGTTTCTCGGTATTATGAAAACACAGGCCGAGCGCATGCAGCGTTTAATTGACGACTTGCTTTCCCTGCGCCGTATTGAGCAGACAGAGAACATCGCCCCATCAGAAATCAGCGATCTCCACTTGGCCATTATGACCGCGATCGAAGCGGTCAAACCCTTGGCTGACAAGCGCGAGATCGTCGTCGCCTACCGCGCGTCAGGCGAGAAGAAAGCGCTCGTGCGCGGCAAGCAAGATGAGTGCGTACAGTTATTTTTGAACCTGATCGAAAACGCGGTAAAAATTTCACCGTCAGGCAGCCATGTCTCTGTCCGAATTCGAAGATTAGAGCAGTGGAGCCCTGTGCGGGCATTTGAGGACGGCAGGCTGGCAGATGACGCCCATAGCCGCCGTATCGTCAACGCCCCGCCCTCGCCTCTCCCCGCTTGGCTTGTCACAATATCAGACGATGGGCCGGGCTTTGCGAAAGAGCATATTTCCCGCCTTGGCGAACGGTTTTATAGAGTCGCGGGCGATCTATCGTCGAAGGAAAAAGGCACAGGTTTGGGACTCGCGATATGCAAACATATCGTCAAACGTCATCGCGGCGGGCTTTATATCCGAAGCACGCGTGGCAAAGGCACAGACTTTTCCATTCTCCTCATGGCGGAGACCTCGTCCGATTAAGGCTGTCGTAAAACTGTCATAGAAATGATATAAAAGTCATACGTAGATCGCTTAGGTGTAATGGCGATAATGACACGTGCACCACAAGGACGACCCGATGAAACCCTATGTTCTGATCGTTGAAGACGAAGACGCTTTGGCAACTTTGCTGGAATATAATTTCAACAAAGAAGGCTTTGAAACGGGTATCGCTATGGACGGTGAAGAGGCTTTGCTGATGGCGGAAGAGCGGACACCAGACCTCGTTATGTTGGACTGGATGCTGCCAAAATTATCAGGGGTAGAAGTTTGTCGACGGTTGCGGCGGCGCAAGAATACGACAAATACACCGATCATTATGATCACGGCGCGTGGCGATGAGAGTGACCGCATTACGGGCCTTGATTACGGCGCGGATGATTACATGGTGAAGCCGTTTTCGATGCCAGAATTATTCGCCCGCACACGCGCCTTGCTCCGTCGGGCGCAACCTAGCTTGCTCGACGACGTTGTGAAAATGGGAGATATTGAAGTCGACACACAAGCGTTTCGGGTGCGCCGCGGCGACAAACAAATTCATCTGGGCCCGACAGAATTTCGCCTGCTGGATCATTTCATCCGCCATCCCAGCCGTGTTTTCTCGCGCGAGCAATTACTGGATGCAGTCTGGGGGCGCGATGTCTATGTGGAAGCGCGCACGGTGGATGTGCATATTGGGCGGCTCCGCAAAGCGCTGAAATCCCCTGGAAAAACTGATCCTATCCGCACTGTGCGCAGCGCGGGCTACGCCTTTGAAATTGCGGGTTAGGACTTGGCGGGGCGCGTGGCCCAGAGGATCAACGCGATCAGCGGGAATTGCAAAAATACGCGAAACCAAAGCGCGCCTTGACTTGTAACTATATCGCCAAAGCCTATCTCTGCCACCGCCATATAGATATTTGCGGGCAGCACAGCGAGCAAGTAGAGCGATAATATCACGCCCACATTCGCGCGGTAATGGGGGCACAAAATCATCACGGCCATAATTAATTCCATCACCCCTGTGACCCACACAATTAATTTGGGAAGGGGAAATAGCGGCGGCACAATCGCCACAAAACTGTCTACGTGAACAAAATGCATAATCCCAGCCGCAAAGAAAAATGCAGCAAGGATGTATACAATAGTCGTTTTAAACGTAGTCATGAATTAAATAAATTGGCCGCCACATCGCCAGCAAATACGACCTCTGTGGGGTGCGCGATCTCTGACCACCGCACGCGCATTTTGACGAAATCTTGGCCGACTTCGTGATCACTCGCCGCGTCATGCACGGCTTGAGATGGCCATTGCGCATAAGCGAAAAATTCAGCGTCGCCCGTCTGGTGTAGGCGTGATCCCAACGCTCCGCAATGGGTTTTGAAATACTCCGTCACGCCCGACCACAGCGCAACAAATTCCTCCGCATCAGCGGCATCAATAACGGTAAAGCGGTAACAGACCGCGTACACGCTACCCCTGCTCCATCGCCGCGAGTTTATTGGCTTGGTCTTCCGCAATCAGGGCGTCAGTGACATCGGACAGGGCGTCGCCTGCCACGATTTTATCGAGATTATAGAGCGTCAGGTTGATGCGGTGATCGGTGACGCGGCCTTGCGGATAATTATAGGTGCGGATGCGTTCAGACCGGTCGCCAGAGCCAACCTGTCCCGCGCGTTCTTCGGCGCGTTCACTATCCACCCGTTGCTTTTCCATATCATAGAGTTTCATCTTGAGCAGACGTTCGGCATTGGCGCGGTTCATATGTTGAGACTTTGCGTCGCAAACGACGACGACGCCCGTTGGCACATGAGTCATGCGCACGGCAGAATCTGTTTTATTGACGTGCTGCCCACCTGCGCCCGACGCGCGCATCGTGTCAACACGGACATCGCCCATGGAAAAGCCAATATCAATATCTTCGGGTTCAGGCAGAACGGCGACTGTGGCGGCGGACGTGTGAATACGGCCCTGCGTTTCCGTAACAGGCACGCGCTGCACACGGTGGACGCCCGATTCGTATTTGAGCTTTCCGTAGGCACCACTACCCGATACCGACGCAATGATCTCTTTATACCCGCCCATATCTGCTTCAGATTCGGACTCGATTTCGACCTTCCAGCCTTGCAGCGAGGCATAGCGCGAATACATGGAAAACAGATCGCCCGCGAAAATCGCCGCTTCGTCCCCGCCTGTCCCCGCGCGGATTTCCAGCACGATAGAGGCGTTGTCGTCTTTATCTTTGGGCAGGAGGAGGATCGAGACCTCTTTTTCAATCGCGGGTAGGCCTTCTCTGAGAGATTGTAATTCGTCCTTTGCCATTTCGCGCATGTCTGCGCCCATCTCTGGGTCTTCGAGCATAGTTTCCAACTCGCTCATCTCAGTGCGCAGTGCCATCAATTTGCGCACACCTTCCGCCACGGGGCGCAGCTCAGCATAGTCTTTGCCAAGCTGGACGATCTCGTCGCTATCCATGGTCGCGCCCATCCGCGCCTCGATTTGTTCGAAGCGGTCGACGACTTGGCGGAGTTTTTGATCAGGGATAAGCATGGCGCCGAGATAAGGGCTTAGAACTCAGACGACAAGCCTAAAAACACGGTTCGGGGGCGGTCGGGGAAATAGCGTTCATTGCCAAAGGCAAAATCAGCGCGGTCAGCATAGCGAGCATCGAAGAGATTATCGACGCGGCCAAAGATACTCACCTCTGACGAAACATCAAAACTGCTGCGCAGCACGAAAATATCGTGACCGGGATAACTCGCCGTATTGCCAGGGTTGGTGAAATAACTGCCCATATGCCGCCATTCAATCTCGGCCATCAGAGACGATGATGGGCGCGCTGTCAGGCGCATATGGGCGAGGGTGTTTGGCGCCGTATCAACGCGGTCACCAGAGGTAATATTATTCGCGGGTGAGCCTTCGTCCAAGGTGAAATCATAGGTATGTTTCGCGAGTGTCCCATCGCCCGACACGCTTAGCCAATCAGTGAGAGCACCTGAAAAACTGAGCTCTGCCCCAACATGACGAGTTTTGCCGTTGACGACATTAAATCCGTTGGCGTTGCGGAAGAAGAAATTATCCTTCCACATTGTGAAACCCGCCAGTTCCACCTGCCAGTTACCGTCGCGCCATTTCAGCCCTGCTTCCAAGCTGTCCAGCGTCTCAACATCCGCCTCGCCTGCAACTTGATTTTGTTGCACAGAATAGAGGTCCGTGACTTGCGGGGCGCGGGAGCCTCTGGCAGCGCGGGCGTAGAGGCGAACGTGATCGCTCGCAATATATTGCAGGCTGGCTTTCGGCGTCACGGTGAGGAAGCCATCCTTGCGATCCCCTACCCGAATGAAACGCCCACTGACGCCCACACTGGCATTATTGGTGTAGTCATAGGAGGTATATTCCGCGCGTAGGCCAAGATCGAGGATCAGGTCATCCGCCAGCCTTACGTCTTTTTCTGCATAGACCGCGCCAACAAAAGATTTTACGTCATAGTCGTAATGCAAGCCTTGCGTGAAAGAAAAGCGAGTTGGATTGGCTTGAAATTCATAGAGCGAGCCTTCGCTATATTCGACGTCCACACCGATGTTGTAATCATCGTCCTTATAGAGCGCAGTCTGCAGCCCGATTGAATTATGCGCGTTTTTCTCCAACGCTTGCCCTGGCACAAAATGACGGAGGAAGCGCAACTCGGCACGGCGAGCATAGGGCGTGAGGGCAAGCTTTGTTTGGCCGTCCAAGACATACCGCTCAAACCGTGCTTGCGTGCGGTAGGATTTACCGTCGCGGAACGCTTCGGGGTTTGGATTGGTAAAGCGAAGATCGTCGTCTAGATAAGCGTCGTCGCCTTGCAAGAACCCCGCCGTTTCTTGGTTCAAATTATTAAATGCCGTCAGCCAGTCAACGTCCCATTGGTGGCCGAAACTGCCCTGATATTTCAACTCGATCTTTTGCTGATCAAAACCACTATTTTCGCGAAAGCCGCTATCATGGGTCAGTGACGAGGCGATTTGAAATCCATCACTTACAGGCACAATCGCTTGCACACTGGCAAAGCCACGGTCGCTGCCCATGACTTTAAGGCGGCGATAATTATCAACGTCACGCGACACGATATTGATCAAGCCGTGGACGGCGTTGGAACCGTAAGTCGCGGGTCCGGGGCCTTTGATGACTTCGATTTGGCGCGCGAATTCTGTCCCGCCCTCGAACAGGCCGTTGACATTAGCAAACCCCGCTGCGCGCAGCGGCACGCCGTCTTGGAGGTAAAGAAAGCTCCCTGCCCCAGCCCCGCCGACCAGCACGGGAGAGCGGATCGCTGTCAGATGCTCTTGGCCCGAACCACGGTGGATATTCACGCCCGCCACACGGTTGAGCAATTCGGCAGGATGGACTAGCGCGGTCGTGTCGATCTCGGAACCATTGATCAAATCCACACTTAACGGCGCGCTCAATGTCGTGCGCCGCGTGTCGTAAACTGTAATCACGTCATCCATATCCTGCGCCCAAGCGGCCGTGGAGCAGCTGATCAAAAGCCATGGTAGAAAGCGTTTCACAGTCTCAATTAATGGGGCAAAAACGCATCAGACAGACGCGCAATGAAGCCTGTCAGGACGTCTTCACTCGCGCCGTCAATCCGCATGGTCGCAAACATATTCGCCGCGCCGTAGATAATCCGCGCATCCTGCTCAGACCTGACAATCGCGGGCAGAGCCTCGGTTAGGCGGGACAATACGCGATCTTGAAACGCCAGATATTGCGGTCGGACATCGGGATTAAATGTCACTGACCAATTCAGGAACGCCTTGATCGCCTGCGGTTGCGTCGCGATCATATTGTTATAAGTCGCGGCCAGACCCAAGAATTGCTGCGCAGGTGGAAGAGCGTCAAAATTTGGCATGGAGGTGAATTGATCAAATAGCCCCTCGACCAATGCCGTAATCTCCCCCAGCACAGCCTCGATCAGCGCCGTGCGGGTTGGGAAATAATTAAAGACTGTTGCCGTTGAAACATGGGCGAGCTTGGCAATATCGCCGTGACCAATGCGGTCGACTGAAATCTGCGCACAGGCTTGTATCGCACAATCAAGAAGTTGCTGCTGCCGCGCTTCGGGCGAGAGGCGGCGGCCACGTCGACCTGCCCGCGCCGCATCCGTTCCGCAGGCGGGTGTGGATTGCATCTTATCCATCGTCATGATCCGAGAAAAGCATAGTCCTCTATATGACCTAGATTCGCTGAAAATCACAGATAAAACTCAAACGTCAAATCCCCGCAGCTTTATTATTGATGTTTTTATCAATAACTATTGACAGTTTTATCAACAGCGACTAATGATACATTTATCAATAGGAGTTCATCATGGCCAACACACTATCCTTCGCACGGTTCCGTAGCGCCAAACGCCACCTCTGGCTGGTCTCGCTGCTCTTTCCCCTCACGCCACTTCTGGGCGTGGTGACCATATGGATGAGCGGAAATGCGTGGTTTGCTTGGTTGCCTGTGGCGATGTTTTACATAGTTATGCCGCTGCTGGACGCCCTGATCGGGGAGGACACACATGACCTGCTCGGCCTGATGGAAGATGCGGCGGAGATGAGCCGTTTTTATCAATTCATGGTGCATATGTTGCTACCGCTGATTTACCTGACATGGGTGATCGGGGCATGGTTTGTCGTCAGCCATCCCCTGCCCGTCCATGCTTATATTGCGCTGGCGATTGCCCATGGTTGGGGCCTAGCCTTCGCGATTAATGCAGGACACGAAACAGGCCACAAGACGGATAAAATCTCTAAATGGATAGCGCTGCTAATGCTGGCGCCTAGCTTTTTAGGGCATTTTCGGATTGAGCATAATCGCGGCCATCACTCCGCTGTAGCGACGCCAGAAGATCACGCGACGGCGCGGTTTGGCGAGAGTTACTGGGCCTTTATCCTGCGCGAATATCCTGGCGGGTGGAAACGGGCTTGGGCGATTGAAAGCGAGCGCGCCCGCCGCAAGGGCTATTCGAAATTTTCGCTGCGCAACGAAGTTGTCGCCTGCACGCTGATGCAAATTATGATCTACGGCGCCGTGATAGCAGCGCTCGATCCTGGCCGTAATTCCCTACTTGGTCATCGCCATGGTGATCTCTGTCATGGCGTTAAGTTCGCAGAATTATTTCGCGCATTATGGCTTACTAAGACAGAAGCGACCCAACGGAAAATATGTCCCGTGCCAGCCTGAACATAGCTGGAATTGCAATCAACTTGTGACAAATTTGACGTCTTATAATCTCGCACGTCATTCCGATCATCACGCCCATCCAACGCGCCATTATCAGAACTTGCGGACATTCAAAGACGCGCCGCAACTGCCATTTGGGTATATGGCGATGAATATGATCGGCTATGTTCCGCCGCTCTTTCGCCGCGTCATGGACCCGCGTGTGCTAGCGAATGTGGACGGGGATATGTCCAAAGTCTTGACGTTGGATATGTAACGCTAGGTCGACTTTGGCGGAGCTTTGGGTTTTGCTTTTGGCTTCGCTTTTTGTTTGGATGCAGGTTTGGACGAAATCTCCAGCGGGCCTGTCTGCGACACAATATGCAGATCGCTTTGCGGGAACGGAATGGTGACGCCCGCATTGGCCAAGGCGCGGTTAATCTCTGTATGGATCGTATGGCGCATCGGCACGCGGTCCTCAAAGTTGCGTAAGAAAACGCGCAGTTCAAAGTCGAGCGAGCTATCGCCAAAGCCTACAAATAGGACTTGCGGCGGCGGATTATCCAACACTTTCGGAATAACCTTCAGTGTCTCATACATCAGATCGCGCGCGGCATCGGTGTCAGAACCATAAGCAATACCGACTGGCACGATCAAGCGCGTGATAGAGCTAGACAAGGTCCAGTTCGTAACGCGCTCTGAAATTAAGGCTTCGTTCGGGATCAAGATTTCTCGATTATCTAAATCGGCGAGGGTCGTCGCGCGGATTTGAATACGCGACACCGTCCCGCTCTGCTCGCCAATTGTGACGTAATCACCAATCCGCACGGGCCGTTCAAACAAGATAATCAAACCTGACACAAAGTTCGCAATGATCTTTTGCAGACCTAAACCAATACCCACAGACAGACCCGTCGCGATCCATTTCAGTTGCGACCATTGCAAACCAAGACGGTCAAGCGACACGATAACGCCAACACCAATAATGACGTAGCCCAACACAGTCACCATAGCGTAACGTGTGCCCGCATCGACCCCCATACGGTTGAGGACAAAGACTTCTAAAAATCCTGGCAAATTACGCGCGGCGGTGACCGTTAAAATGATGATCACAAGTGATTGAATAATGCTCCACACTGTGACCGACTGCATGAGCGGCTGCCCGTCTTCGCGAAGTTTCCCTGTGTCGAAATCCCAAACTTCAAAGCCATCAAAGAAGGTCAAAGCTGGCAATAAATCAGACCAGATCATCCAGAAGAAAGCCGCAATGCCAATCGCAATGATCAAACTCAGCAGTTGAGAGGATTGCCGCGTGATTGTGGAAATATCGATCTCAGTCGTATCGACAGGCGCGGGCGTCGGCATGTCCTCGCCGCGTTCCTCGGCTTCTGCTTTTTCCTCACGCGCTTTCAAGGCTGCGTCGCGGCGTTCAATCGCTTGGCGATATTTAATTTGACGTTGGGCGACAGTAATTGCCCGCTTGACGATGCCGTAGGCAACATAGGCGATCAGCAAAAGCACGCCCGATAGGAATAACCGCTCCAGCAGAGCGCCTGCGCTTTCCAAATATCCGGCCGCTGCCAGCACAGCGACAATGGACGGAGCGCCAATCACGAGAACTGAAATCGCATTGCGGTGACGCGTTAGAAAACTATCGGTTGCCAAATATTGCGCCCACTGATCCCGCTTTGACCATAGCACACGGAAGCCGAACACAGCCAAGCTGACCGCGATCACGATGAAGATGAAGAGGTTAAAACCTTCGGCAACGGTCTGGGAAGACAAGCTCCCTGCGATGCCAGAAAATAAAATTGCCACGCCTAACACTGGCAGTAACCACCGCAAATTGCGATTAACAGCATGGCGGATAGAGCGCGGTAATTTAAAGTGCGCAGCGAATAAAGACTTGTCCCGATCCCAGACGCGCCACGTGATCAAAATGAAAGCGAAGATGGCGAGGTTTAGAAACCCGTCTGATATCCCTTCAATAATCGGTTCGGGGCTGTCGCTTAATTCAAACATGAACGCGATGACCAAAAATATCAGGGGAAATGGCAAGGCCATCAGAAGGCCGCTCACCGCCACGCTCGGCGTGTGCCACGCACTATCGACAGTGACCCGCCCAACGTCTTCGCTCCGCCGCAATATATCATCCCACAGGCGCGGACGCACGCGGATCAAGGCAAATATCAGCAAACCGAACGCCAGCAGAAACGGCCAAAACGCCCTCACTTGCTCCAGTGCCACGACCGCTATCGTTGAAAGGTGTGACGGCGAGACGACTTCAAATGCACCCTTCACCACTTCGGCAGGCCAAGACAGGCTGATCGCAGGCACGCTTGGCACCCATAATAAATTTTCGCTGAGAAGGGCTTGCAGCTCCTCTGTTTCTGACAGCAGCGCCTCCTGAACACCTTGCAATTCCGAGAGGTGATTGATGCGGCTAGAGGCGGCTTGTGCGACTTGACGGAGCAAGTCACGTTGCTGATCCAAAAGGATTTGTATCTCCGCAAAGTCTTCCATGGTCAGCGGCGGCGCCGTGGCAAATTCGTCTCTGACCGCTCTTTGTATCTTCACAGGGTCAAGCTGACCAAGGGGGAGATCACGCAGCGCCTCTTGAGCGACAATACGCTGGCGCGTCGCATCGGTGCGGTATTGCCGCGTTTGTTCGATGTTCGATTTAATTTCGCGCGGGGCGCTAAATTGGTTTTCCAACCGCCGCAAGGTCGCCCCCGCTTCACGGTCCAAGCTGCCAGATGACACCAACTCCTTGGCCGCCGTTACGTCATCGGCCACATAGGCTTGCAAGCCTCTCGCGCTGGCGGTTTCTTTCGACACAAGCGTTTCTCGCTCTGCGATGGTTTTGATTTGCCGTGCGAGTTCGAGATTTTCTTCAGCGATCGCTGTTACCGCAGGATGGGTCGAGAGAAGTTCATCTAAGGCCGCCATAGTTTGCTGCTCGATTAGGACAGCTTCTTTCACGCGGCGCTGGCCTGTTTGTTCTTGCAAGGCCCGCACATCGCGAGAGACAAGCTCGGCGCGGAGATTTGTCAGCGCTCGCCGCGCTGTCACTAATTCTTGGCGTTGCGGCAGGCTGGCGAGTTCCGCCTCCAAAGCTGCGGTCTGCACTTGTCTGTAATATTGACGCGCCCGCAAGGCGCGGTTCCGAGCCGCTGCTACCGTGTCGAGATTGCTATCAGCCGTGTCGGCAAGGGAGGCTGTGATTTCAGACAGCTTAGTCCGCGCTTCATTTAATTCGCCAGGAATAACGGATTGGCGGGCAGAAAGTCTTTGCAGACTGCTCGTATAGCCTTCCGCTTCAGCTTGCAGCGCGCGTAGGGCGCTTTCTTTCTGCAGCAGTTGTTGCTCCAATTTGTAAAGCGCCGCCTCGCCAATCATCTCGCCTAAAGGGACAGGGGGTTGCGCGAGCAAAGCACGTTGTTCTTTAATTTGCTCATTCACGCGGGCGATATTCGCAGTGCCGTTTTCCAGATCACCCTGATATTGCGCTCGCTGGCTCTCTAATTCTTGCGAGTCAGATAGTCGCGAAATCGCCAGTTCTAGCGCAGTCTTGGCCTGCGCTTTTTGCTCCTCGGTCAGGTCACTATCAACGGCAACAGACTCGAGACGGGCTTGTAGCATTTTTTCGGTGAAAGGCGGGGGCGTGACCACGCTGTCTTGCGCAACAGCAAATTGCGGCGTCGATAAGATAAACAAGACGGCTAACAGTACAGCGACAAGCCAAGCCGCCAAGGCGGGTCGGGGATTTGCAGCCTGCTGATATGTTTGATGTGCCCACTTTTGTGCCATGGCCCAATACTGCCGCTATTGCGCGAGCTTGCAATAAAAAACGACGCAAGAGGTGTTTATAATTCAGTAAGGCGGCTTTCGCTCGCTAAAAAGAGTGACCTGTGGGAATGCCTTTACTATCTCCTCGTCCCTGAAGGTCGAACGGCGCCCTAGGAGGAGCAATAGCTTGGACGCAACTTACATACGCCGCACGGTAAGTTTTGTTCGTATTTTTTTCAAACGCGTTATAGCGAGCCGCTATGGCTCCACCTCTTTTAACACTCCGCGACATCGCTCTGACATTTGGCAGTACGCCGCTACTGAAATCGGCGGAATTGTCTGTCTATGAAGGCGACCGCATTTGTCTTGTGGGGCGTAACGGCTCTGGCAAATCGACCTTGCTAAAGATCGCAGCGGGGCTGGTCGAGGCGGATGCGGGCGAACGATTTGTAAAGCCCGGCACGTCATGGCGCTATCTCCATCAGAACCCCGACTTGACACAATTTAAAACCAGCGAAGATTATATTCGCGACGGGCTTGTCGGCGCAGATGACGGGGTGCGTATCCCGTATTTGCTCGATGCCCTCGGCCTGACTGGCCAAGAAGATACAAGCGTGATGAGCGGCGGCGAATCGCGGCGGGCCGCCTTGGCACGGGCGCTCGCGCCCTCCCCTGATATTTTGCTGCTGGACGAACCGACCAACCATTTGGATTTACCCGCGATTGAGTGGCTGGAAAACGAGTTGTCGCGCCTAAACTCTGCGATTGTTTTGATCTCCCATGATAGGCGCTTTCTGGAAAACCTCTCGCGCAAGACGGTGTGGATGGATCGCGGAACAACGCGTGTGCTCGACCAAAGCTTCGCTAAGTTCGAAGATTGGCGCGACGAGATGCTGGAGCAAGAAGAATTGGATCAGCACAAGCTCGCGCGGCAAATCAGCCGGGAACAACACTGGGTCGTTCACGGCGTATCAGGCCGCCGCAAGCGTAATGTGAAACGCCTCAAAGATCTTGGCTCGCTGCGAAAACAGCTCAAAGACCATCAAGGCGTCCAAGGCAATGCGAACGTCTCCGTGACCGAAGGCAAGACCTCGGGCAAGCGCGTGGTGGAAATGAAACATGTCGCGAAAGCCTTTGGCGAGCAGCGGATTGTGGACGACCTTAGCCTGCGGATCACGCGCGGCGAGCGCATTGGGTTGGTCGGGCCAAACGGCTCAGGCAAAACCACCTTGCTCAAAATGATGATGGGACAGATGGAGGCGGATAGCGGCACAATCGATCTGGGCCAAAATCTCGAACCGCTGATCATTGATCAGAAACGTGAAGCGCTAAACCCCGACTGGAATCTCGGCGAAGCGCTGACCGATGGGGGTGGCGATACGGTGATTGTCGGTGATGCGTCGGTCCATGTGCAGCGCTATATGAAAGATTACCTCTTCCTGCCCGAACAAGTGCGCACGCCCATTCATGTGCTATCAGGCGGCGAGCGGGCGCGGCTGCAACTCGCGCGGGGGTTCCGGCTCCCGTCAAACCTGCTCGTGCTGGACGAACCGACCAATGATCTGGATTTGGAAACGCTGGATTTGTTGCAAGAGATCGTCGCGGATTATGCAGGCACAGTGATCATCGTCTCCCATGATCGGGATTTTCTGGACCGTATTGTGACACGCACTCTTGCCTTTAAATCCCCCGGTGATTGGGAGTTATTTGCGGGCGGATATACCGATATGGTGCGTCAGCGCGGTAAGGGCGTTCAGGCCAAGACGGTGCGATCTTCCAAGAAAAAACCAAACCAGTCCAAACCCGATGCCCCGGCAGCCTCTGGGCCAAAATCTGGCGGCAAGCTATCCTTCAAACATAAATTCCGCCTCGAACAACTGCCCAAAGACATGGCAGCGGTTGAAGCAAAAATCGCATCGCTGGAAGAAAAAATGGCCGATGTCGAATTTTACAATCGCGATCCAGACGGTTTCATGGCGACGACAGACGCGCTAACAACAGCGCAGAATGAATTGTCGGCATATGAAGAAGAATGGCTGGAACTTGAAGAGATGCGCGAGAGCGCCAAATAATTAATTATTTGACCAAACGAGCGCCGTCTGCGGCCCGAGGTAAAATAGGCGGAAGGCCCGCCGCCACGTGATCCACGGCAATATTGACGCGCGCATCACCCGCACCTCTGAAATTGACTTGATAGCCGATGAAGGAGGTTGCAGGCGCATTAGCTCCGATATTCGTGCCGTTGCCCTGTACATTGATCACTTGTGTTGGGAAGTAAAGCGTGCCCGTCACCTTTAACGACCCGCCGCTTCGCACGAAGTTCATGCCTTCAGGCATTTTTCGATTGCCTGGCCCGAACCGCCCACTGCCTTGCATAAAGGCCAATCCCGCCCGCGGGCCTGAAGATGGGGCTTTGAGATTGGCGCTTGCGCCTTCTTCGATCAGCAATGTGCTTTGATCGCCCTCAAAACTAAATGTCACGCCATCGCCTGTCGCTTCCGCACCGTTGGTGAGCGTCAGCGGGCCGTCCAACATGACGTAGTCGCCAGGCAGGAATGTGACGTTTCTACCGTCAATCGTCAGGCCGCCACAATATGTACCAGGCGGCATGGTGACATTGCTGCCCGTGCGATTCAGTGAACGACCGCCCCCGTCAAGGCCTAGGCCAACACTCGCAAAAGTCGTCCGCAGTTCAAATGATCCGCCAGGCGAACCATCGCCTGATCCACCTGTACCGAGATCACACGCGCCAATCGGCGCGGACGGCACGTTAATATAGGGGTCTTCAATCGTCTCGCAATCGCCTTTGCCGTAAGGTTCATAGTCACCTTTCACGCCGCCTGCCGCGCAGAATGACTTGGATACGGGCGCATTTGACGCCGTGCTGGAAATAGCAGATGAGTCCGTGGAGTTTGATTGAACCGAGCACGTCGGAGCGTTAAATCTCAAGCTGCCGCGAAATGTAATCCCGTTGCCCTTTGGCGCCAAGGCCAGAACGCAGATTGTATTTTCAGACGCAATTTCAGCGGCGCTGTGGGCGCTAATTTTCATATTCTCCGTGCCAATGGCGCGGCCTAATGTGACGGGAGATACGCTATTGGCGATTAAATCCACACGGCTATCTGTCGATGTGGACGTGAGTTTAATGTCTTCATCAGTTTGATAATTGTCAGTAAAATATGCTTCCGCAAATTTTTCTCGCTCAGAAGGTTTTAGATTGTTTTTGTTGATGGCCGCGATGACCGCCGCGTCTAATGCCGCCTTCATCTGTTCGCGTTCTCGCTCGGCATTGCCATAATCCAGGGCGAAGCTCATGGCGAGCATGAGCGGGATCGCAAGCAGCGCAAAGAGCGTGCCGATATGTCCCGACGTGTCCCGCGCAAAGCGGCTCGCCAAATTAATTAAAGAGTTGCATCCCAGTCCCATAGGACAATCTTAGCGCGAAAATCTTACGCGGTTGCAAAACAAGGTGGTTAACAAACAAAAAAAATTACAGCTAGACTTCCGCGACAGTGTTTACCTAATTCGGATTACTGGCCGTGACTTGAATGTCGAGTTTGACCGCGCGGCTGACCCATTCATCCGTGTCCCACGGCGCTTCTCCAACAGTCCAATTTGTGCGGTCCAATGTAACTTGGGACGTCATCAAAGCGCCGTTGCTCATGTCCAGTGCAAACGGTAAATCAAATGGCTTCTCAATGCCTTTCATGGACAGCGTGCCTTTGGCCAAATAGGCACCTTCTGCGGTTTGCGTGATGTCGTTACTTTTGAACATGGCTTGTGGAAATTTTTTGGTTGAGAACCAAACTTTGCCCGGCACAGTCGAATTGCGGTCCGTGCTGCCCGCTTCAATAGATGCAATCGGCACGGTAACTTCGACAGAGGAATTAGGCAGGTCATTAGGGTAGAAATTTATCACCGCAAAGAATTGTTTGAACTCGCCCTCAAATGTTTTGCCTTCTTGTTCAGCCGAGAATCGAATGTGACTCTCGCGCGGGTTGACCAACCAATTCCCATTGCGCTCTGCTGAGCGTTTTGCTGAGGCTGGCGTTGTTGCCGTCGCGGCTGCCGCGCTCGCAGGCATTGCTGCCATATCTGTGGCGCTCTCATTCGCCGATGTTTGCGCCCCACACGCCAGCAAGCCTAACGCTGTCCCAACTATAATAAAACTTTTCATGACGCGCATTTTGACCTCTGATAGACAGTGTGTGAACTCCATACGGCGCAGCGCATCAAAACGCTTGCCGCGACGAAAGGCTAGCCCATGACCTACCATCCGAAAAGTGAATTTCTTGTCAGTGACGCGACAGGGTTTGCCCTAGCAGACTGCCCAACGCGTGTGGATATTTACGCCGATAAGTCTGCTGCCAAGGACGTCATCAAAGACAACGCCAAAGCGATTGCCCCCTTGGCGCACCAACTTTACGGCGAGGCAAACCGCAGCATGTTGATCGTGTTACAAGGCATGGATACGAGCGGAAAGGACGGGACAACGTCTGCGATCTTCCACCGCACGCCGCCGCTCAACGTCAATGTCGCCGCGTTCAAAGCTCCGTCCAAGATCGAACTGTCCCATGATTTCCTGTGGCGTATCCACAATGTCTGCCCTCGCAAAGGGCAGATCACAGTCTTTAATCGCAGCCATTATGAAGACGTATTGGTTGTCAAAGTCCGCGAATTTGCCTCAGCGAAAACGATTGAAGAGCGCTATGCGCAGATCAATGACTTTGAAAGGATGCTGACGGAAACGGGTATGACTGTGCTAAAATTCATGCTCCATATTTCCAAGGAGACGCAAGGCGAGCGCTTGCAAGATCGTCTGGACGTGCCGCGCAAACGCTGGAAATTTAACCCGGGCGACCTCGAAGACCGCAAGCTCTGGCCCGACTTTATGGACGCCTATGAGACTATGGTGCAGCGCACAAGCACGGATCATGCGCCGTGGTATGTCATTCCGTCCGACAGCCGCAGCACGCGCGGGGCGATCATCTCTGGCATTGTCAGAGAGACATTGGAGAAAATGGCGCCCGAATATCCTGATCCGGGCTACCGCCCTGGGGATTTCGTCATTGACTAATACGGACGAGACAGGCGCAAAAAAGCCCGTAAAGCGGCGCTGGCTTTGGCGCGCGATGAAGACACTTATATTCATCGGGATGGCTGTCCATCTCAACGCGGTCGCGCTCCGCTTTATCAATCCGCCGCAGACATTTTTGATGATGCAACGTGGCTGGGCGGGGGAGGATGTGCGGCGTGAATGGGTGAACCTAGAAGACATGTCGCCCTATATCATCGAAGCCGTCATGGCGGGCGAAGACGGACGTTTCTGCGAACATCGCGGGATCGATTGGGCGGCGATTGAGACCGCTATTGAAGACAATCAATCAGGTGGGCGCAAACGCGGTGGCTCGACGATCACGCAACAAACCGCGAAGAATGTCTTCCTGTGGAATGGTGGCGGTTACATTCGCAAAGCGGTGGAGGCGTGGTTTGCAACGCTGATAGATGTGACGTGGGGCAAGAGCCGCGTGATGGAAGTTTACCTTAACGTCGCCGAATGGGGTGACGGTATTTTTGGGATCGAGCAAGCCGCGCAGATAAGGTTTGGCAAGCCCGCCAAAGACCTGACCCGCCGCGAAGCTGCTCTCCTCGCGGCTGTCTTACCGAGCCCGAATAAATGGCGCATCGATCCGCCGAGCGAATTTGTCAGCGGTCGTGCCAGCACGCTGCAAAGCCGCATGACGGTGATACGCAATAGTGGTTATGCGAATTGCGTGACGGGAGTGAGTGCCGTGCCCACACGCACTCATCCACCTGCAAAAGTCAGCCCCCTGCTGACGCAGAGCCCAAAAATACTGCGCCAGATGACGCGCAAAATGATCCGCAAGAAGACCAAATGACAGAGCCTTCCGCGGAAGACAATCCCCCCGCCGTGAGCGCGCCCGTGCAACCTTCGACGCTCGAAGACATATTATCTCAGGCAGAGACGAGTCTCGACGCCATAAAAAATGCGCCGACATCACAGGATAGCGAAAATATGACAGACCCGAAAAGACCGCCGCGCGAAACGCCCAAGCCGACACCAGACATTCCGCAAGACGTGACGCCCGACGCACCAAATCCCATCCCACAAGAGGTTATAGATCCTGCTCCGCCAACCGATATTCCCAATGACATTGGAACCGAACGCGAAGGCGATCCTAAGCCTGAGTTTTAGGGCTACAACACTGCCAACAGCGCTTCAGCGAAGCGGGGGATATTGCTGGTATTGGTGCCGGCAATATTGATGCGGCCTGAATTGGTGAGATAGATCGAGTAATCTGAGCGCAGCTTCTCCGCTTGGGCTTTGGAGATTGGTAATGTCGAGAACATGCCGTTTTGATCCTTCACCGCCGCCGCCATGACTTCGCCGCCTTGGACATCTAGAGCCTCTGACAAAAGCTGCCGTAGGCCCAGCATGCGGTTGCGCATTTCGTCTAATTCTTCAACCCACATTTTGCGCAAATCAGCATCGCCCAAAATTCGCGCGACCAAAGCGGCGCCGTGATCGGGTGGCATGGAAATAATTTTACGCTGGATAGAGCCAAGCTGGCTTTGCGCGATCTTGGCCGTGTCCTCGTCCTTACAGATAACGGCCACAAGCCCGACCCGCTCGCGGTAAAGCGCGAAGTTTTTCGAGCAACTCGCCGCCAAAATCGCTTCGGGACACACGGCCAGAATTTTACGCAGGCCGTAAGTGTCCTCAACCATCCCGCGACCCAGACCGAAATAGGCCAGATCGATGTAAGGCGTCAGCGATTGCTCCGTCAGGAAGACGGCCAAACGGTCCCATTCTTCGGGCGAGAGGTCAGCGCCTGTTGGATTGTGGCAACACCCATGCAGCAAGACAACATCGCCCGCCTTGGCATGTTGCTCTAAATGGTGAAGCATATCGTCGAAATCTACGCCGAGCGTTTCGCGGTTGTAATAAGGATAGTCATCGATTTTGAGGCCTGCGGAACTGATCAACGGAATGTGGTTAGCCCATGTTGGACGGCTGACCCAAACCGTGGCATCTGGCGCAGCGGACTTAATGATCTCCGCACCGATGCGCAGCGCGCCCGATCCACCTGCCGCTTGCGCAGATGCCGTCCGCGCCAAGACGGGATTATTTTCGCCAAGCATCATATCCAGCATGAGGCGGCGGAACTCTGCATTGCCGACTGTGCCAACATAAGTTTTTGTTTGCTCCTCATGCCACCACAGCTCTTCCGCTTTTTTGACCGCCCGCATAATTGTGGTGGAGCCCGCCGCGTCTTTATAGACCCCCACGCCGAGATCGATTTTCTTAGGATTAGGGTCGGCCTTGCAAGCTTCCATCAAAGCCATGATCGCATCATTGGGCTGCGGCGTGAGATATTCAAACATGAGCAAAGTCTCTTTTTTGAGCAAATTATCGAGCTATCAGCTACCGCAAGTGCAGCGCGATTGGAAGCGCAGAAATCCAGATTTTCGTCTTGGCGAGGGGCATTGCACCTCTTATGGTCGCCAAAATTCAAATCGGCTGATCGGGGATCACATGGAAACTTTCAATACATTGATGGAGGCGCTGAACAACTTCGTGTGGGGGCCGCCTATGATGGTGCTGCTCTTGGGTGTGGGGTTCTTCTTGACCGTGGGCTTGCGGTTTATTTCGCTGACGAAAATTGGGTATGGCTTCCGTCAGCTGTTTAAGAAGCGCGGCGGGGATGCGGCTCGAAGGCGATGTTTCGCCCTTTGCGGCGCTGATGACGGCGCTGTCCTCAACCGTCGGCACAGGCAATATCGCAGGGGTAGCAGCAGCGATCGCGATTGGTGGCCCGGGCGCGGTTTTCTGGATGTGGGTCACCGCGATCCTCGGTACGGCGACGAAATTCGGCGAAGGCGTGCTGGCCGTGCGCTACCGCGAGATTGACGCCAATGGCAATCGTGTCGGCGGCCCAATGTATTATATTAAAAACGGCCTCGGCCCGAAATGGATGTGGCTCGCGGTCGCCTTCGCGTTATTTGGCATTATCGGCTCGCTTTCGACAGGCAATGCGGTGCAAGCAAACTCCATCGCGGATGCCCTGAAGAGTGAATATAATTTCGATCCGCGCATCGTCGCGGTGATCTTGTCACTGCTTGTGGCGGGTGTGATTTTTGGCGGAATCAAGCGCATTGGTGCGGTCGCGTCAAAGCTCGTACCGTTCATGGCTGTGATTTATTTATCTGCAGCTTTGATCGTGATTGCCGCGAATGTCACAGCCGTGCCCGCCGCTTTTGGGTTGATCTTTGAAGGCGCATTCGGCCTCCAAGGCGCAGGCACAGGCATCACAATCGGGCTGATGATGCTCGCCATGCAAAAGGGTGTCGCGCGCGGGCTGTTCTCGAACGAGGCGGGCCAAGGCTCTGCCCCTATCGCCCATGCGGCAGCGCAAAATAATGATCCCGTCAATCAAGGCATCATCGCTATGCTCGGCACGATCATTGATACGCTGATTATCTGCACGATCACGGCGCTCGTCATTTTGACGTCCGGCGTGGTATCCGCTGATTGTCTGGCATCACCGGGTATCTTGTCCATCCTCGAATCTGGCACCACGCCTGTGGGCTGCGAGACGGGTGTGCCGCTGACAGCGGCGGCATTTGACTCAACACTCGTCGGGTTCGGCGCAGACATCGTCACCATCTGTCTGTGTATCTTTGCCTTCACCACAATCATTGGTTGGAGTTATTACGGCGAGCGGTGCGCGGCCTTTATCTTCAAGGAAAAATCCATTCCGTTTTTCCGCGTCGCGTGGATTGCGGCCGTCTTTGCCAGCACATTCGCGATGTCATTTGAAACAGGCGAAGATAATCTGGTGGTCAATACGTTCTGGCTCATCGCGGATAGTTTGACGGGCCTGATGGCGGCGCCGAACTTGATCGCACTGATCGTGCTATCGCCCGTTGTGTTCAAACTGGCGCGTGAATATTTTGATAAAGATAAAATCGCAAGCGACGGTCTGATTGATCAAGACGACATGCCGCCCGGGCCTGATGGGCGTTAGTCCCGATAATTAATTAAATAAAAAAACCCGCTCTCTGTTTTATCAGAAGGCGGGTTTTTTAATGGGTTAATTAATTTGCGTCACTTATCGCCGCGTATGATAGGGTGCGCGAGGGGTGCGCGAGGGGTGCGTTGATAGGCGGGATAATTGTCCGTGCCGTAATAGCCTGACTGATAATTATATTGCGTGCCTTCGGAGTAAGTATTGTGAGTCGCGTTCTGGCCTGAATATTGTGACTGCGTATGTGAGCTGTAAGTTGGTGCGCTATAATGGCTTTGGCTATGCTGCCCAGACTGACCGCTGCCCGTGTCCAAATTACTTGTGTCAAAATTGCCTGTGCCAAAATTTTCTGTGCCAAAATTGCCCGTGCCCGGCGCACATAAAACACGCCGCCATTCATAGCGTTCGGGTGAAACCATCTGCCGCGTTTCCACGGTGGCGTAGCTATCGGGCACTGGCACTTCGCTAACGCGGGCGGGCTCAACGATGTCTTCCACCGTGACCGTGCGGAACTCAGCAGGCACGAAGATCTCTTCTACACCGCCTGGATCTGCGAGCTTTTGCTTGGTGATCGTTTGGAACTTGGCGGGCACAGGCGTGCGCTGAACGCCGCCAGGGTTGCTCATGACTCGGCGGGTGATCGAACGGCTCTCGCCCGGTTCTTCGACCAAACACCAAATCTCACAGCCCTCTCCACATCGCTGCCCGCCAAGTCCCGCACCGTAAAAGGCAGCCATATCACTGCCCCCCACATTGGCGCCATAACCGCCGCTTTGCGCGGTTGAATGAATACGGTATCCCTGCGCGCGCAACGCAGCTGGGTTCCCTTTTTCCAGACCAGAGTTGGCGCTGAGGTCTGGATATTCTCCTGTATCGTTTGAAACTGCGGCGGCGTCACGGAGAGCTTGTCATAGGCGGGGCGCACCAAAATTTGATCTGTCACCGTTTGAAAGCGCGGCTGCCGTATGTGGTAACGCGTATGCGCATCCTTTGTCATCACGGCCTCTTGACGGGCTTGCAGACGCGCTTGCCTGACTTGCAGTTGGGTGTGCGCTTGGTCGCTGACATAGGCCTCGCGGGAAGTTGTGTATTGAGCGGGAATTTTCACTCGGGCGTAACATTCCCCCGCATTAGGGTTGGCAGGCACAAGCGACGGTAATTGGGACGGCCCAGCCATAGCTGTCGTGGTGAATGCACTCGTGGCCAAAACAGCCAATAAAGAGACAAGGCGAGATCGTGTCATGACGAACTCCTTTCGAAATGAAGTGATGGAGCGTGTATTGAGCCAGAGAGCGGTGTCGAGATTGAGAGCGGTGTCAGGACCGCCAGCGCTGCAGCATGAGCAAAGCCAGCACAGCGCCGAAAATATTGGCGATCCCGTCGAAGATCGAGGCTTGTCGCCCCAATGCCATTGCGCCCTGCGCAAATTCCAGACCTGTGCCGAGCGCGGCGCAAAACAGAAGAATAAAGCCGCCCCATATCTGCCACCACGCCAATCGGAGTGTGGCCGCCAGCACGCCGTAAACCAGCAAGTGCATGACTTTGTCGATATGGGGCAGACTGCCCCCTGCTCCCGCAGGTAAGAGTGACTGCCAAACGATGAGTGCTATGCACCCAAGGCTGAGCCCCTTGAATAAGTGCCGCATATGTGGCGACCAAGAATCGGGAGAGAATAACGTCATATTTTACTGTATTAGCCATTCCGAAAGGCAAGGCTATGACGAAATTAAGGGCTTTGCGTGACCTTATCACTGGCATGTCTCGCCCACCTTATTTAATCTCCGATATGACGCTTCATCCTAGACATGTGAAGGTCAGTTCCCGTATGGTTAACAAAACACTGCCCAAATGTGGCAGCTTTGTGGCCCCCAAATGAACGGCGGGCTGAATCAAGAACGATAGCCCGCGATAATTGTAAAGCGTGGCAAAAATCACACAGGTTGAGATCAGATTATGGAAACTTTAAACCCCAAAGACGTTGCCGCTAACCTTGATGGGTGGACAGGTGGCGATGATTTCATCACCAAAGTCTTCAAGTTCTCTGACTTTGCAGAGGCGTTTGGCTTTATGACGCGGATCGCAATTGTCGCGGATAAAATGGACCATCACCCCGAATGGTATAATGTTTACAACCGTGTAGACGTGACGCTGACGACCCATGATGCGGGCGGCGTGACCGAAAAAGACGTAAAATTAGCCGAAGCGATGGAAAACGCGGCGGGCTAGCCATTGCGGGCGCGAACGCCGCGCTTCCCCCTTGCCCCCACTCGCCCAACAGGCGTAAAGACTTAGAAAATTCGGCAAAGGCCCAATATGACGAAGCTATCAACCCTCCTACTCTCTGCCAGCCTGATGGCGGCTAGCGCTAGCGCGGCACATGCGCAATCCAAGCCAGCCCAATTTGATCCTAATTTCTGCCGCAACGGCACGATCATTATTATCGACGATGTGCCGCAATGCCGCGTCACAGATACGCTCGACTCGTTGATCGCCGATTTTGAAGCATCCGAGATTACGGGCGATCCAATCAAGGCGGGCGATAATGGCGACCGTGAAGCGCTTCGCAAGCTCCCTGACGTCAGCTTGGAAGCTGTGACGGCTGGGCAAAATGTCACGACAGATTTTCTCGCGCGGCATGCCTCCCTCGCCGCTCGTCCCATGTCGGAAGAACAGCGCCTGAATTACGATCTGCTCGGCTTCGTCCTGACGCAACGCCAGCGCCTTTCGCCATTTGACGAAGCGCGGATTCCGTTCACCAATGATAGTGGGTTTTTCAACTCGCTCTCTTATATCTCGCGCCAGACAGCGTTTGAGACCGTTGATGATTACGAAGCTTATGCCGCGCGCCTGACACAGCTGCCGCGCTATTTCTCTCAGCACAAAGACAATATGCGCCGCGGGATCAAAACGAATATGACGGCGAGCGCGGAAATCATGCCTGGCATTGCCGACATGGTGAAAGCCCTGTCCGATGGGCCTGCGGATAAGCATAGCTTCTACCAGCCTTTCACAAAATTCCCCGACACGATCAGCGCGCGGGATCAATCGCGGCTGGCAGCCCTCGGCAAAGCAGCGATTAATACGGCGGTTCTGCCCGCCTATCGCGATCTGCATAAATTTTTCGAAACCGAATATATACCAAAAGCCCGCCCAACACCTGGGATCGGCTCGACAGAGGAAGGCCGCGCTTATTACCGGGCGCTTGTCCGCTATTTCACAACGCTGGACATGACGCCGGACGAGGTTCACGCATTGGGCCTATCCGAAGTCGCCCGTATCCGTAGCGAAATGGATAAGATTATCAAAGAGGTGAAATTCAAAGGTAGCTTTGCCGAATTCCTCGACTTCCTGCGCACCGATCCGCAATTCTACGCCAAGTCCGAAGATGAGTTGATGATGCGGGCGTCGTGGCTTGCCAAGCAGATCGATGGGCGGATGCCAGAGTTTTTTCACACCCTGCCGCGCCTGTCTTACGGGGTGATGAAAGTCCCTGACGAGATTGCGCCGAATTACACAACGGGTCGGTATTGGGGCGGTAGTCCAGAGCAGCACCGCGCGGGTAATTACATGGTCAATACCTATAACCTCAAAGAGCGCCCGCTCTATAACCTGCCTGCGTTGACCGCGCATGAAGGTGTGCCGGGTCATCACCACCAAATCTCGCTAAGCCAAGAATTAAAAGATGTCCCGAATTTCCGACAATCGCTTTATCCCAATGCGTTTGGCGAAGGTTGGGGACTGTATTCAGAAAAACTGGTCGACGAAATGGGGCTCTATAAAACGCCTTATGAGAAGTTCGGGCAGCTGACCTATGAAATGTGGCGCGCTTGCCGTTTGGTGGTCGATACGGGTCTGCATTGGAAAGGCTGGACGCGCGATCAGGCGGAGGCATGTTTCTTTGAAAATTCCGCGCTGGCCGAGCATAATATCAAGACTGAGGTGGAGCGCTATATTAGCTGGCCCGGGCAAGCGCTGGCTTACAAAGTTGGTGAGCTAAAAATCCTCGAACTACGTGAAAAGTCAAAGCGGGAATTGGGCGAGGATTTCAATATTCGTAAATTTCACGATGCGGTCTTGCTTAATGGCGGTATTCCACTGGGCATCTTAGAAGAGAAGATTGATCGTTATATTTTCGAGACAAAAAAAACCGCGCGTAATAGCGCGGTTTCTAAGTCCCTGAAAATGCAACCACCCCCCAATGACGGCGTTTCTAAGGACGGAACAACGACAAATTCTGGGAGCGGCGGTAATCCGTAGATACCCCCCGCTGACCAGAATCGCCTTTGATTAAAAGCGGTAACGACCGCGCAGCATCACAGGAATAGTTGTGCGAGATGCGCCGTTATTTGATCCTGCCAATGGCGAGTCTGCGGCAATCGCAGAATTGTCTGATTTCGGGCCTTGCGTGTAGCGCACACCTGTTTCCAAACCGATCGTCGCATAGCGCGCAATCGGTGTTTCAACACCGACCAAGCCAGCCGCTGATCCTGCCCATCCACTTTCGTAGAACGGCACATCTGCAGCAGAGAAAACTGCGCCGCCGAGTTGCGTGTCTTGAATACGAATGTCGTCAACGTGTGTCGCGCCGAGACGCCCTTCGACGTATGGACGCACTGATTTCAGGATGATGCCGTTGCGCGGGGCAAAATACTGACGCAGTCCGATTTCAGCGCCGTAGCTGTTATAATCTGACAGAGCGCCTGTGAGTTGCTGTCCGTTCACTGTGCCCCAATTTTGTGGGCCAGCAGAATCAGCTTCGTCGATAAAGCCCATCGCTGTGACTTTGCGGTTTGGCGACAGGGCGTATGATCCGCCAAGTTCTGCGCGCCAGCCCGTGTCATAGACGTCTTTCATCTTAATCTCGTTGATCGCAGTATTGGGCAGCGAGTGTGTGTTGTCAGCGGTGACGGCTGTACCGCCCGCAACAAATGACGGGCCAATGCCGCCTTCGATATTCCAACGCGCCAAGCACTGTCCTGTCTGACAACCGCCGCGATTTGTAGCGACCTGTGTCTGGCTGTGTGTGCCGTGATAGCCTGTATTGGCATTATATTGCGCGTAGTCGCTGTGTCCGCCCAAACCCAAGAATGAGCAGCCTGAAAGAGCAATCGCCGCCGCGCCGAGTAATAGATAACGCATGGTTTTATCCCTGTTTGTGTCGGATTGGCACAATTACCGATCCGCTCGAAGTTGTGGTCAAGCACGATGCAATGTGCAGGCCAGTTCAGTGAGGGAGGGCTATAAGGGTAAGGCTCTAACAAATATGAAAAAGCCCGACACGAAGGCCGGGCTTTTTGAAGTCATGGTAAATATTGGGTTTAGAAGGCGACGCGTCCGCGTAGCTTGACTGGGATTGACCAACGGTCTTGTGACTCGCCAGCTGTATCCATTTTGTCGTTCCAACGCACACCCGACTCGATCCCGATGGCTGAGCGTGCACCCACGGCCATTTCGGCACCCAGGACAGCTGCAGCTGTTGGGTTCCAACCAGATTCGATATATTCGAAAGGCTCGACGTCATAATTTGCGCCGTCTGATGAATATGTGCGCTGAATATCGACACCATTATTGTGGGCGAAACCTGCTGTTGCACCGACATAGGGGCGAAGGACTGGGTTATTGCCGACATATTGGCGAACACCGCCTTCGATTGTCAGAACATCCAGATCAGAGAATGTTGCATCAATGTCCTCAAGCGTGCCCGGTGTGCGAGCGTCAACTGAGTTATAAGCCTCAGCTGTTTGACCGTTGGCCATAGAGTAGTTCACGCCGCCCAGAAGGGTTGTGTTACGTGAAATATCGTAGCCCAATGTGCCGCCGATTGATTTAGACTGACCGAAAGCATCGCCGTAGCTGATACCATCTGAACCGCCAGAGTTAACCGTTGTGCTGCCGAAGGCAAGACCGGGATCCTTGGCTGTGAAGACATCACCGCCAATGTCAAAGTCTGTGCCTGCACCGAGTTCGAGGCCAAATGGCATCGCTGCACCGACACTTGCGCCGCGAAGAGCGGGCACGCCGTAATAGGCTGGGTAAGGTTGATTGACGTAGATTGGTGCGCCTTGGACTGTCTGTACGGCCGCGCCGTTAACATATTGACCATTCGCGAACTGTGTTCCGACGACGTTAGAGCCGTAAGCATTGGCGCCGTAATTCACCGCTTGACCGAAAGGAGCCGCGCCGCCGAGCGTTGTTACATTTTGACCGTAACCCGCTTGGCCGTAGCCTGCTTGTCCGTATCCTGCCTGGCCATAACCTGCTTGGCCAAAGCCAGCTTGTTGACCGTAACCTGCACCTTGCATGCCGTAGCCTGCTGCACCTTGACCAAATCCTTGTTGACCATAAGCCGCGCCCTGCATGCCGTAGCCAGCCTGGCCGTAACCTGCTTGACCATATCCAGCTTGGCCGTAGCCTGCTTGACCAAGTCCAGCGCCTTGTAGGCCGTAACCTGCGCCATGAGCGCCGTGAGCGCCAACGCATCCTGCGCCGCCGGCATTATAGCCATAACCCTGTTGACCGTAGGCAGCTTGTGCTGGTGCACATCCTGCTCCGTAGGCACCACCTGCGGAACCGTATCCGCCTCCGTGACCGCCTGACCCAAGCCAAGAACATCCTGACAATAAAACCGCTGATAGTGCGCAAACTGCAAGCCGCATGATGGGCCTCCCTCTGTGTTCGTTCCGTTGTCCTGATTTAAAACAGCTTATGTTTAAGAAAGCGTTTTCAAATCGGAAACAAAACCTTAAGTTTCCTAAGTTTTTAGCTAAAAGTTGTAGCTGCCCCTTAGAGTGAATGGGACTGTGATGTTCGTGTCCCCTTTTTCGCCATTGGCATATTCCCGAGCGCCTTCAACGCGCAGGCCCGTTTCAACGGCGAGTGAAGTTTTAGGTGTGACTTGCCAATCAAGTCCCGCGCTGACTTGGCCCGTGGGTAACCACTGGCTTTCGTAAAGCTGAACCGTTGTTTGTGGCCCGACGACCTCATAAGTCAGATTTTCTGTCTCGCCGTTCATAACGCGATCATAAATTGTCTGGCGCTGCGTCACGTCAAAGCTGACTTCGTTCACATGTGACGCGCCGACAGATGCGCCGACGAAAGGTGTGATAGTTTTCACAGCCCCATCGCGGTAGATCGGATTGAAATACTGACGCGCACCTACTTCTAGGTCATAGCGGCGCATATCTGTGAAATCATATTCAAATGAAGCGAGTTGCTGATTTGGCAAGAAGGTTACATTACTGACGGGGGCACCAATAGGTGCGCCAGCGGCGTCATAGCTTTGCTGACTAACATCGCGGTAGAGCGTGCCGTTAATAGAGGCTGTCTCGCCGTGTTCACCCTCGGCGTGAGCATATCCTACGCTACCAAATAATGTTGTGCGATTGTTGAGAATATACTCACCACCCAATGCGATTTTCGCAGGGGTCGAATGGGCATCGTCAAAAGAGATGTCAGGTCTGTTGACTTCGTCATATCCAAATGGCGTGTAAATCCCTGTGCCAGCGGCTTGGCTATTTGGGCCAACAGGGTTGCGTTCGTTGGCTGTATAAGTCGTGGTGACGAGCGTGCCGTCAACGGTTACGCCTGTCTGTGTTTGGCCGTTATAAGTCTGCGGATTATAGCCTGCGACAGGATCAAACGGATTGCCATTCGTATCAACCATCGTGCCGACTGTGGCGTAATCTAGAAGATTGCCAGAATTGCTTTTTTCTCCGCCGAGGCTCAGCTGTCCGCGCCATTTTGGCTTGCGTAATTTTGGCGCGCGTTGTCCGCGTTGCCCTGCATGGGCGTAGGCGTCACCTGCATGTGAGCCGTAATTGGCGTCAGCATATTGCGGGGCTGCACCGAATTGGGGTTGCTGCGCAAAGCCGCCAGGATGACCTTGTGCAGGGCCTTGAGCAAAAGGTGCGCCTGTGCCGATTGTGACAGACGCTGGATCGCAGCCGCGCGGGATTGGATAGTTCGGCGCAGGAATTTCACACGGGTTCGCACCACGCTGCGCCTGTTGACCGTATTGTTGCGCCCCGTATTTTTGGGCTCCGTATTTATAGCTTTGATGAGACTTATTCGCGCCTTGGTGCGAATTTCCCGTTATATTGCCCAGCCAAGAGCAGCCAGACAGCAACACGGCTGACAATGCACAAGCAACTAAACGCATAGCGATCCCTCAAAAACTTTCGAAATGCCAGACACATTCCGTTATGGTTAATAAGGCTTTGGCGTGTTTTGCTTAACAGAGGGTTTATGAGATCAAAAAAATTGGCTGGAATTACAAGAGTTTGTTAACACTTTCCGGCGGGCGGCCCATGATCGCGCGCGTTCCGTCGCTGACAATCGGGCGCTCTATCAGGATAGGATGCAACGCCATGGCGGCGATCAATTCTGCTGTGTCTGTGACCTTGGAGAGGTTCATTTCTTTATAAACTCGTTCGCCCGTGCGCATGATCTGGCGCGGGTCAGACACGTCCATCTGCGTTAAAATCTCAGCAATTTCCCCACTGCTCGGGCTATCTTCCAGATAACGACGAATGGTGACGGGGCGATCAGCCGCCTCAATCAACTGCAAAGTCTGCCGTGATTTAGAGCAGCGCGGATTGTGCCAAATTGTCAGGATTGAATGTGCCATGTTGACCTCTTCACGTTTGATGTCTAGCCGACTTATAGTCAGGAGAGAGCGGGGAAGACAATTACCATGAAAACAGTTCTCGTCATATCATCATTTGTCGCGGCCAGCCGGGTCGGGGCCACGGCCAGCGCATTCTGCTTGCGTCGTTTGGGGCATGACGCGATTATTCTGCCAACCACGCTGATGGGGCGACACCCTGGCTGGGGCCATCCTGGCGGCGGCGCGACTGATGTCGAGACACTGGCGGAGATGTGGGCCGCTATTAAAGATCAAAACATTCAAATCGACGCTGTGCTATCAGGCTATATGGGCGACACAGCGCATATCCTGTTTGCGGCAGAGGTCATTCGCGACGTCAAAGCGGCCAATCCAGACGCTATGATATTAGTCGACCCCGTCATGGGCGATCACGGGCGTCTTTATATTCCCGAAGCCCGCGCGCAGTTGATCGCGGAAACCCTGCTGCCGCTGGCCGACATTATCACGCCCAACCAGTGGGAATGGGAATATATGACGAAACAGATCGGCGCGAAGATAAGCTGCAACGTCCTCATAACATCAGTCGAAGTCGGCGAAGCGATTGGAGCACAATATATCGGGCAGAATTTGAACATGCAGGTCAGCCATCCCAAATTTGATGCGGTGCCGCATGGCGGCGGAGACGCACTTGCGGGGCTATTCCTCGGACACTCGCTGAACGGCAAGGACGCAGTGACCGCCATGGGGCAAGCCGTTGCAGGGGTTTTCAAAATTATGGAAGCCGCCAATAAATATGATGCGGGTGAATTACCCCTGATCCGCACGCAAGAGGCTTGGGTCACTCCCTTTCCTCTCGCGACACACGACCTGAAGGACGACACATCTGATGACTAATATCCCAATCAGCGGCCATGTCGCGCCTGGCTTTGAGGCTGTCCGCGAGACGATGTTAGCCAATTTCGAGCAGCACGACGAACACGGCGCACAATTCTGCCTGATGCGAGAAGGCGAAGTTTTAGTCGATCTCTGCGCGGGATGGTCAGATCGCCGCAAAGACGAACCTGTTGCGCCCGACACGCTCTTCTCCGTCTACTCCTCGGGTAAAGCAATGGCCGCCTTGGTCATTGCGTGGCTCGCCGAAGAGGATCGCCTCGGCTATGAGCAGCCCATCCGCACGATCTGGCCAGAAATGGACAATCATGGCAAGGGCGATCTGACAGTCGCGCAATTTATGTCCCACCAAGCCGGCCTGTCAGGCATCACCAATCCCGATTGGACGCCCGAAGACTGGTATGATTGGGACAAGGTTTGCGCTGAATTGGCCGCCCAAGAGCCGATTTGGGCGCCCGGCACGGCCTGTGGCTACCACCCCACAACTTATGGCATCTTGGCTGGCGAGATCGCGCGGCGCACGGATCAGGAATTACGCACGCTGGGCCGTATCTTGCGCGAAGAGTTGGCGGAACCCAGCGGCGCAGATGTCTGGATCGGCTTGCCAGAAGCGGAGCATCACCGCGTTACGACAATGATCAAACCCAAAAAGCTCGCCAACCTCGGAGACCTTAATCCCGCCACCAAAGCGGCATTTCTGATGCCAGGCTCTGCGGCGGGCGGGCGTTCGCAGGCGGACTGGCTCTCGGCAGAATTTGCAGGTTCTAACTGTCAAGCCACAGCGAAAGGCCTCGCAAGGCTGATGCAGATCGCAGTGGACGGCGGCATAGCGGATCGCGCTGTGTTATCTGAGGACACGCTGGCGACGCTATCACAATCGCGGATAAAGGGCGAGAACCTGGTCCTGCCCTTCACGTTGGATTTCGCCGCAGGCATTATGCGCAATGATCCGAACTATTTTTACGGCCCGAACCCTGACACGCTCGGCCATAGCGGTTGGGGCGGGTCATGTGTGTTTGCCGACCCCAAGACAGGATTACACGGCGCTTACGTTATGAACCGCCAAGACAATAGCCTGCTGGGTGATCCGCGGGCGGTGGCGCTGATGGCGGCAACTTACGCAAGCGCTTTGTGATTGTGTTTCCCAAACGCCCCGCATAAAGCTGCAACATGGAACATGATTTTATAGAAAAACTGTGGGAGCTTGGCCCCATCATGGTGGAGGCCACGCCGCACTCCAAAGAACTCGGAATTAAATTTGTCGCCGTTGACAAAGGTAGAGCCACAATGAGCCTGCCCTATAACGCCGCCCTGATTGGCGATCCTGATACGCGCGTCATCCACGGCGGCGCGGTCACGACATTGATTGATCAAGCTTGCGGATTGGCCGCAGTCGCGGGATTTGATGAACCGTCCATGGTGGCTACGCTTAACCTCTCCATTGATTATCTCCGCGCGGCGAAACCTGGCGCGACGATCATTGCGCAGGCCCATTGTTACAAGGCGACCAAGCACGTCGCTTTCCTGCGGGCGACGGCCCATGACGGCGACGAAAATGACCCGGTCGCGATGTGCCAAGCGACCTTTATGGCAACGGGCGTCGATAAGCGCGTGATCGATAAAACTGTGAAAGCGTCATCATGATTGACCAACCCGCCATGCAGACACTTCTCAAACGTATTCCCTACGCCACTGTTTTGGGCGTAGAAGGCGTGCTGATCGGCAAAGAGCTGACGCTGAAAATGCCGTATAAGGATAGCAATGTTGGCAATGCCACTCTGCCCGCCTTGCACGGCGGCGGGATTAGCGGCCTGATGGAAATCGCCGCGATTGCGGAGTTGATTTTCACGACTCAGTCTAGCGCCCTGCCCAAGCCCATCGGGATTAATGTTGATTATCTGCGGCGCGGTCATCCCAAGGATACCTATGCCCGCGCCATCGTCTTTAAACAGGGCGCCCGCGTTGCCAATGTCCGTGTTCGCGCGTGGCAAGATGATTATGACAAACCAATCGCCACGATGCATGGCCATTACCTGACGGCGAAACGCGACGCATAATCATGGCGCAGACGGGCGGCATAGCACTCACGCGCAAGGCCGTTTTTCATCAAAGCTGGCCCATCATGCTCGCCAATGGTGCGGCGCCGATTGTGGGCTTGGTCGATACCTTCATGGTCGGGCGATTTATCGGCACATCGGCACTCGCAGGTATTGGCCTCGGCGCGGTGATTTACGGCATTGTCTATTGGGGTTTTGGATTTTTACGCATGTCCACGGCGGGCCTCGCGGCGCAGTCTGACGGGGCGGGCGCAGAGTCAGAGGTGCAAGCGCACATTATCCGCGCGGTTCCCATAGGTATCGCCATCGGGCTATTCGTCTGGCTGACGCAAGCATGGCTGCTGCCGGGCGCGTTTATGATCTACACGGCCAGTCCCGAGATTGAGGCCAGCGCCGCCACCTATATTCGGGCGCGGCTTTGGGGCTTGCCCGCCACGCTCGGCACAATCGCCCTCATGGGATGGTTTGTCGGGATCAGCCGTGCGGGCCAAGCGTTGTGGCTGCAGATCGTGCTGAACATCGTCAACATCATCCTGTCGCCGATTTTTGTGATCGTTTTGGGCGCCGGACTTTACGGTGTTGGCCTTGCCAGTGCGGTGGCCGAATGGGCGGGCTTTGCCGCAGGGATATGCCTCGCATGGCGGGAGATTAAAAAGCGCGGTGGTTTAAGGGCGGGTGCCCTGACCCGAAAAGTCTTGCTCGCCCGCAACGCGTTATCAAAGCTCGGCATCGCCAATGGGAATATCTTTATCCGCACTATGGCGCTGACATTGGGATTTAATTTCTTCGGTAATGCCGCCGCAAGCGAAGGCGAAACATTCCTCGCGGGCTTTCACATTCACATGCAGATGATCACCATGGCTGCGCTGATCCTTGACGGCTTCGCCCATACCGCAGAGGCCGTGACGGGTGCCGCTTACGGGGCCAAGAACAAATCTCGCTTTGACCGCGCTGTGCGGTTGACGACAGAGTTTTCTATCGGCTTCGCGCTACTGATGGGGGCAGTCATTTATTTTGGCGGGCCGTATTTAATTAACGCGCTCACCCAAGACCCGGCCGTCCGAGCTAGCGCGACAGCCTATCTTCCCTATTGCGCCCTCGCGCCGATCATCGGGTTTGCCGCTTACCAAATGGACGGCATTTTCATCGGCACGACCCAGACCAAAGCTATGCGCAATGCAGGCATCGCGGCCGTCGCAATATATATTGGCGTGCATTATTTAATTACCCCGACCTTTGGCGCAGCAGGGATTTGGATCGCATTTCTGGTTTACTACTTTATGCGCGCTGTGACATTGGGAGTGGCTTACCCGCGCATCACGCGGCATTTGAATCAGCACACGAAATAATATAAAGCATTTAAATGGGGATTTTTGGACAAAGCGAAGGCCACTTCTTAGCGCATATAGATATCTTTCCATCAGGACCTGAGCCCGACAGACGGAACGGACCTCCTCAGAACGGGATAAGATGGGATTTTGCTTATGCAGAAGATTTCGAAATATATTCACCTGAATTCCCCATGTTAAACATGATTTGGCCGGAATTCTTAGATGAAAGTGGCGCTTCTATTCCGACGGGTATTCCTTTAATTGGCTCTTTCGACGCCAAAATGCATATTGTTTCAGAGCACATGATTGAAAATCATCTAAATCGAATAAGAATCGGAACGAAATTCTTTTGTATGGAAGCTAGAATCAAAACCGCCTCTGGTACAATTATCAAAACAACAATTTAGTGATCGATACCCCGCTTCGACAGCCTCGCTAATTGAATTAAATCCGTCCGCACGCATCCTGATCATTTGCGCAAGGGTGTCAGCACACATCTCATGGCGCACCTGACCGACTATGCCCGCACGCAAGGCCTCACCCGCCTCTCCCTCGAAACACACCCCACCCCCCGCATACGCCGCCGCCCGAGCGCTTTACGCGCGGTTAGGTTACGATCATTGCGGCCCCTTCGGAGACTATACGGATGTGAAGACAAGCGTGTTTATGACGCGAAGGATTTGAGCGTTATGTGAAGGCTGCTTCTCCCCAAAAGAGACATAAATTTAGTATCTTATATTGGGCGATTTTAGGGTGCTCAAGTTGACGACTTTTTTCTTTTCAATTAACCCAATTGAATGAAAAATATATCTATTACCGCACTTCAAAACGAGATTGACCAACTATGGTCTCATACAGACCTTAGCCCCGCGGATTTAATAGTTGAGAAGCCCCGTCATGATGGGTCTCCCCATGTGGAAATAGTCAACGGTCTTTTTGACATTGTGATAACTGAACGTGGAACGGAACATAAGCGTATTTCGGGATTATCACTTTATGAGGCCTCCAGGTGGTTCTTACATGAAATGGCTTTTAGTCGCGCTCACCATGCCGACTTAATGCGACGAGCGGTCCTCAAAAAAACGTCTCCAAAAAATAAGAATTCCCAAGATATCGGTTATTCCAGATGGAACTGGATGGCACTAACAATTGAGTATATGCACCGAATTTCTAAAGAGCACGGTAAGTGGTCATATAATTATTATTTTGATGTGTTGCAGAGAAAGCCGCTAAAGGAATATGAAATACAGAATACCCGTTGGCCTTTAATGTAAGTTATTTCGATTTAGTTTCTGGAAACAACATTCTTCATGTGAGCGTCTGATACGGGGCGTTTTGAGACACTCACCTTACGTCCGCTAAGCCCCCAGAGCGGACCTACCTACCCGCTCCGACAGCCTCGCTAATTGACTTAAACCCGTCCGCTTTTAACCGCGCGACCAAGTCGTCGCAGATCTCTGTCACGAGTTGCGGGCCTTTATAGACCAATGCGGAATAGAGTTGCACGGCGCTCGCGCCTGCGCGGATTTTGGCATAGGCCTGCGCGCCGCTGCCCACGCCGCCGACGCCGATCAAGTCGATCTTGCCTTTGGCAGCTGCGTAGAATTCTGCGAGGATGTCTGTGGACGGCTCGAATAAGGGCTGTCCTGACAGGCCGCCGCCCTCGCCCGCGTGGACGCTGCGTAGGCTGTCTGGCCGCGCAATCGTCGTATTGCTCACGATAATCGCGTTGAGGCCGTAAGTCCGCGCTTGCTCGACCACGCGCTCAATCTCGGCATAATCGAGGTCAGGCGCAACTTTCAAGAACATCGGATAGCTCGGCTCATCCCCTGCCAGCTTGGCCCGCATCTCTGATAGCTGCCCCAGCAGGTCATCCATCGCGTCCGCACCTTGCAGCTTGCGCAGGCCAGGCGTGTTGGGCGAGCTGATATTTATGGTGAAATAGTCGGATTTCCCCCAGAGCCGCACGAGGCCTGTCACGTAATCTGCGACGCGGTTCTCGCTGTCTTTATTCGAACCCAGGTTCGCGCCGACGATTCCAACTTTGTTTTTGCGCGAGGTCAACCGCGCTTCAAAATGATCGAGGCCTTTATTGTTAAAGCCCATGCGGTTGATCACGGCTTCGTCTTCATAGAGGCGAAACAGGCGCGGCTTGGCATTGCCGGTCTGCGGGCGCGGCGTGACCGTGCCGCACTCGACAAAGCCAAAACCAGCCGACAGCATGGCGTCCGGCACATCGCAATCTTTGTCAAATCCCGCCGCGAGGCCAACAGGATTGGGCAAGTCCAGACCGCCCACCCGTGTGGCCAGCATGGGGTAATCGCGCATAGGTGCTGTCGGTCCCATCCCGGCACGTAGCAATTTGATCGTCGTGGTATGCGCGCGCTCGGCGGGCATACGGCGCAGCAAGGCAGTTCCGGCTTTATATATCAGGCTCATAATATCGTCTCGTTAGATCGGTAGCTCGTAACGACCTTGGGCATCAGGCGTCAACTCCCAGAAGCGCAGGACATCGCCGATTGATAGCTCGCTGTAAAGGTGCGGAAACTCTGACCCATCACGGGCGACTTCCCATTTTAAATCTGATAGGAATTCCGCATCCGTCGCGTCGACCTCTGCCAAGATGATCATATCGCCTTGGGTGTAGTATTTCTCCAACGTGCCAGCGAGTTGCTTGCGGGTCGATAAATGAATGTAGCCGTCGCGACGGTCATCATCAGAGCCGTAGAACTCACCGACCTCACGAAGAGACATCCACTCGTCCATTCGCAGCACTTTATAGATGTAATTCGGTCTCATTTCGATTCCCTCACATGGCTGCACAAGAATAGAGCAGTTTGCAATTTTATGCGCACAGAAAATGCGCGTGACAGTGACAGCGCATAATTTGCCGCGTGAATGAATCGCGCTTTTGCCGCGCCCGCGCAAGTAGGGAGATAAGATTAAACTGGAAGGGAAATCCACATGCGCAAATACGCAAAAATTTTAGGGGGAGCCGCTGTGCTGGCAGCTCTACCCGCACTGGCTTGGGGGCAGGATGCTCCGACGCTAGAGAGCTTGGCGGCCAATGACGCCTTTGTCTTTAATACGCTGCTATTTTTGATTGGCGGTTTCCTCGTCATGTGGATGGCGGCTGGTTTTGCCATGCTGGAGGCGGGCTTTGTGCGAACAAAGAACGTGTCCATGCAGTGCCTCAAAAACATAACACTCTATTCTGTTGCGGGCCTGATGTTCTGGGTCGTGGGTTATAACCTGATGTACGGTGGCGGTACCTTCTTCGGCACATTCAGCCTTATGGAATTTGCCGCAGAGGATGTGGATACAGGTTATTCCTCTTACTCCGATTGGTTCTTCCAAATGGTGTTCTGCGCGACGACAGCTTCGATTGTGTCAGGGACAGTGGCGGAACGGATCAAGTTCTGGCCCTTCGTGATTTTTGTCGTGCTGCTGACGGGCTTTATCTATCCGATCGTAGGTAGCTGGGAATGGGGCGGCGGTTACCTCGACAGCCAATGGGGCTTCTCTGACTTCGCCGGTTCAACCCTCGTTCACTCAACAGGTGGCTGGAGCCGCTTTAATGGGCGCCATCATCCTTGGCGCGCGATCAGGTAAATATGTCAACGGCAATGTCCACCCAATCCCAGGCTCCAACATGACGCTCGCAACACTCGGTGTGTTCATTCTGTGGCTCGGTTGGTTCGGCTTTAACGGCGCGTCACAACTCGCCATGGGCACGATCACAGATGCTGACTCGATTGCGAAAGTCTTCGTCAACACGAATATGGCCGCTGTCGCAGGTGTCTTGGTCGCCGTGATCTACACACAGCTGCGCTACGGCAAGATCGACCTGACCCTCGCGCTCAACGGCGCACTGGCTGGCCTCGTCGCGATTACAGCAGAACCGCTCACTCCGTCCGTGCCTATGGCGCTGCTGATCGGTGGTATCGGGTCGCTCCTCGCCTGTCTCGCAGTTCCCCTGCTTGATAAACTCAAGATTGACGATGTTGTCGGTGCGATCCCAGTTCACTTGGTGGCGGGTATCTTCGGCACACTGATCGTGCCGCTGACGAATGCCGACGCGACATTTATCGGACAGCTTGTCGGAGTTGTTATGGTCGGCGCGTTTGTCTCGCTCGTCTCCGCGGTCATCTGGTTCGCGCTGAAGCTGACCATCGGGATCCGCGTGTCTGAGGAAGACGAATATGTCGGATTGGACCAAGCCGAGATCGGCGTGCCGTCCTACCCTGAATTCGTCAACGGCTAGACCCGCTTTGCCGTTAATCTTCGTCAGGGGCGATCACGCCCCCGACACATAATCTTTCCCCTCACGTTTCGTGATTTCGAACGTGACACTTACCCCGGCTAGGCACAGGATTTGTGCAAAGTCGGGGTTTTTTTGTATAAATCAGGTGCGTCGAAGCAACACCCCCAAAACATACATCTCATTCCCTCTCGCCTGCCCGCACAAGATTTATACCGCTATCACAATATATGTGAGGGGAATCACAATGAAAAACTTACTACGCGGCGCAATCGGCGTTGCAGGGCTCGCGGCTCTACCCGTCAATGCCCACGCCCAAGACGCGGCAATTAATTCTGGCGACACAGCTTGGATATTAACCGCAACAGCCCTCGTGCTATTTATGTCACTGCCCGGCCTAGCGTTGTTTTACGGCGGACTTGTGCGCGCGAAAAACTATCTATCTGTGTTGATGAAAGTCTACGCCATTGCCGCACTCGCCAGCATTGTCTGGGTGATTGCAGGCTATTCAATTGCCTTTGGCACCGCCAATGGATGGTGGGGCGGATTGGACAATCTGTTCTTGAAAAACCTCGGCCGTGACGCGGTCAGCGGGACCATCCCAGAGAGCGTCTTCCTCGCCTTCCAGATGACATTTGCTGTTATCACGCCCGGCTTGATCGTCGGGGCATTTGTGGAGCGGGTGAAGTTTTTCCCTGTTCTGATTTTCACAGCCCTCTGGCTGCTCGTCGTCTACGCCCCGGTAACCCATTGGATTTGGGGCGGCGGTTGGCTGGCTGAACGCGGATTGATTGACTTTGCGGGCGGTCTGGTTGTCCATGCCACAGCTGGTATTTCAGCCCTCGTTTACGTCTTCATGCTGGGGAAGCGCAAAGGCTTCCCGCATGAGCTATCTGTGCCGCATCGTCCCGCGATTGTGATGATCGGTGCGAGCATGCTCTGGGTTGGGTGGTTCGGATTTAATGGCGGTTCACAACTGGCCGCAGATGGCGGCGCTGGCATGGCCTTACTCGTCACGCATATTTCCGCTTCCGTTGCCACGCTGGTCTGGGTTGCGTTTGAGAGCATTGGCGGGCGCAAGCCTACGCTGGTCGGGGCAGCGACAGGCACAATCGCAGGCCTCGCAACAGTGACCCCCGCCGCTGGCGTGTTGGGCCCGGGCGGCGCATTGTTGATCGGTCTGGCGGGCGGGATTATCTGCTATCTCGCAGTCAACCTCATCCGCGTCAAACTCGCGATTGACGATAGCTTGGACGTTTTCGCAGTTCACGGTGTCGGCGGTATGCTCGGTATCCTACTGCTACCATTCCTCTCTGCGACAGCACTCGGCGGGACAGGTGATGGTGATTTCATGGTGCAGCTAACAGGCACGCTCGCCGTTGTCGCGTGGTCTGCGATTGCCAGCGTGATCATCCTGTTCGGGCTGAAAATCACGATGGGTCTGCGCGTCGATGAAGAAGCCGAATATCAAGGCCTCGACATCAGCCAGCACGGCGAAAGCGCGTACAATTAAGTCTCGCGCTCACCCCCAAAATCAACACCCGCTCTGTTATCAGGGCGGGTTTTTTGTGGAAATGCCTATTTGACAAGATAGGAATAATTACCTATTCAGCCCTATGTTTTCTCATCGTGATATTTGGGCAGCGCTGGATAAATTGGCGGTGCGGTGTGACACCTCTCCGTCGGGCCTTGCGCGGCAGGCGGGCCTCGACCCGACCAGCTTCAATAAATCAAAGCGAACATCTAGCGCGGGCAAACCACGTTGGCCCTCGACGGAAAGCCTATCCAAAGTGCTGGAAACGGTGGGCATGACCTTTGAAGATTTCGCCCGCTTTGCGGATGGGAATTTGACGCCTGGCCCCGCGATCCCGCTGATCGGGCTGGCGCAAGCGGGGGATGAAGGGTTCTTTGATGATGCAGGCTTCCCGCTTGGCGGCGGTTGGGATGATATTCGCGTGCCAGGTGTGCAGAGCGAGGGTGTTTACGCGCTACAGATCGCAGGCGACTCCATGGCCCCCGTCCTCCGCGCGGGCGATAAAGTCCTCGTGGCCCCCAATGAAGCCGTGCGCAAGGGCGACCGCGTTGTCGTCAAAACCCTAGAAGGCGAGATCATGGCGAAGGAATTACTCCGTAAATCCGCGACCAAAATCGAACTGATTTCCCTTAACTCGGACTACGAAAATCGTACCTTGTCTATGAAAGAAGTCCAGTGGGTGGCGCGGATTGTTTGGGTTTCGCAATAAAGCAATCTGGCAATCAATTCGTGGGAATGATGTATTGTGGAAGTGAACGGCGAAGCTGTTCAGCGAGTGCGATATTCATGAGTCAGAAAAATTAATTAGTCCACGACTGAGCCGTAATTAATTAATTCCCCGCTGCATAAGGTTGCACCAACACGATTGGTTTTTTTCCGTCTAAGAACATCGCTGCATATATGCGAGCGGCATCACGGTTATCGATCATGTCCAGCACCGTGCGGGCATAGCCCAGCAAGGTCTGGCTCATATGATCTGACGGATCGAGTTGCACCGACTGCTCCAACCAAATTTTCGCCGTCTGTGTATCCGCCATATCTTCATCGCTCAGCGCCAGCAGGGCAAAGGCATAATTCACATTGACGATCACATTATTCGCGTCTTTGGACAGCGCAGCATTATAGAGCAACTGCCCGTCGGCCACGCTCGCGCCGAACCATTTTTGCGCGTTTTTCTCACCTGCCTTACTAACGACAGCCAGGTGCCATGCGCCTAGCAAAGCATCGCCCCGCGCATCGTCAGGAAAGTCAGCGCGGTAGTCCTGCACAATCGCATATGTTTTCTGCGGCAGTTTCTTCATCCACGCAGAAACATTGCCTGTTTCGCGCGTGATGAAGCCGTCCGCAATAGCGTATTGTAGCCGCGCATTTTGGTGATCGGGTTGCAGCTTGAGGGCTGCCTCCGCTAAATCACGCGCGTCTTTCGCTTGGTCTTTATTGTCAGTGGCCAAGCCTAGCATCACCTCGGACAACAACGCTTCTGCCGCGAGGGCGAAGCTGTCTGCCGTGTTCGCCGACGCAGCAGCATGACTCGCCGATTGATACTCGCCCTCCACGATCAAAGATTGCGCAAATCCATAAGGTGTCTGCAATTCATTGGCCGCAGCCAAGGGCGCACAACACAGCGCCACCGCCATCCCAATCCATCCATGTTTGAACTTAGCCATGCTCAATCCTACCATGCCGCGCGGGTGCGACAAAGTGGATACGGCAGGGACTGCGCGATAGTTTGGACCGTGAAACCTTAGCTGAGTTTCCCTGCCAGCGCGTTGTCAATTAATTGCGCTGTTTCCTCTGGGCCATAAATCGCCACGAAAGAACCGAAGCGTGGGCCTTGGGATTGGCCGAGGCAGACTTCGTATATCGCTTTGAACCAATCGCGGAGGTTTTCAAATGCGTGGTCTTTGCCGACTTGGAAGATCATTGTTTGCAGCGCTTCGCCGTCAGACGCTTCTGCCTCTGGCACAGCTTTCAGGCGTCCGGCCAAATCCGTGAGGGCCGCGCGTTCCTGATCCGTCGGAGCGCGGTAAGCTTTGTTGGGCTTCACGAAATCTTGGTAATAGGCCACGGCGTAGCCCGCCAACTCGTCCAGCGCAGGGTTGTCCGATGGGTTCGCCGTCGGCTCGTAGCGTTGGATGAAACCCCAGAGGATGTCTTTATCGGACGCATTGGCCGCGCTAACCAAATTTAGCAGCAGCGCGAAGGTGACAGGCGGCACAAAGCTCGGCGGGTTGCCGTTATGGATATGCCAGATCGGACTATTCGCGCGCGCCTTCTCGTCTTGACGTTTCCAGGCGTCCAGGTGCTGAAAATACTCATCAACCGTTTTGGGGATCACGTCGAAATAGAGCTTCTTCGCGGCGCGAGGTTTTTGAAATTGGAACAGAGACAGGCTTTCGGCGGGTGCGTATTTCAGCCAGTCTTCGACCGAAATACCATTACCTTTGGACTTGGAAATCTTCTCGCCTTGTTCGTCCAAGAATAGCTCATAGACATATTGCACAGGCGCCTCGCCGCCGAGGATTTTACAGATCCGCGAATAGATTGGCGCATTGTCTTGATGATCTTTGCCGAACATTTCAAAGTCGACGCCGAGTGCGGCCCAGCGCATGCCGAAATCTGGTTTCCACTGCAATTTCACATTGCCGCCGGTGACAGGCAGGGTGACTTCCGTGCCGTCTTCATCGTCAAAGGTGATCGTGCCCGCTTTGGCATCCACGGATTTCATCGGCACATATAGCACACGGCCAGTGGTCGGGCTGATCGGGAGAAATGGGCTGTAAGTCGCGCGGCGTTCTTCGCCCAAAGTTGGCAGCATGACGGCCATAATGTCATCAAATTTTTCCAGCGCGCGCAACAAGAATTGATCATAAGCTCCGCTACGATAAAGATCTGTTGCCGATTTAAATTCATACTCGAAGCCGAAGCCGTCGAGGAAAGCCCGCAAGCGCGCATTCATATGCGCCCCGTAGCTACCGTGCGTGCCAAAGGGATCAGGCACATCGGTCAATGGCTGTTGCAGATAGTCTTGCAGCGCATCAGGATTGGGGACTGTCGGCGGGACTTTGCGCATGCCGTCCATATCGTCCGATACACAAATCAGCTTTGTCGCGATCTTCCCCTCGGTCAGGGCGACGAAGGCATTGCGCACCATGGTCGTGCGGACGACTTCGCCAAATGTGCCGATATGCGGCAGGCCAGACGGGCCGTAGCCCGTTTCAAACACGACAGGTCGATCGCCACGATCTATCCCGCGCCGCTTTTCTATATCGAGGCGTTTGAGGATGGCGCGCGCTTGTTCAAAAGGCCAAGCTTTGGAAGTCATGTAAGTTTCATTAGTCATGACAGGCGCATAGGCGGGACGCGCAGTCAGGTCAATAAAGGGATTGTCGAAGAAGGGATGTCGCGGAGTGGTCTGACACGCTCTGAGCGCTTCTAGATAAAGGCCCGAAACGTCTTTAGCGTTTCCAGGTAAAAGACAACGCGGCAGCGTCTTCGCTATAGCTGAAATCCTCAGCTTGCGCTTCGCGGCGCATATAGGAGAGCGACACGTCGGTATCACCCAGTCGGTAGCCAAGGCCCGCTTGCGCATCACCGACGATAATCCGGTCTTGGAGGTGAAACTGCCCGCTCGTCAGGCGGCTGACAGAATTAGGGGAATAGGTCAGGGCTTCGGCATCGGCACCCGCAAAGAAATACCACGTATTGCTTTTGAACTCTGACCCTTCGCGCAGGTCTTCGCCAATCTCGATCACGGCCCCTACAAGGGCGGAGCGACCATCATCGTCAAAGCTGAGTGAGGCGCGTGGCTTGAGCGTGAAATCGAGCCCCGTTTTCGACACGCTGGTAATAGACCGCGAGAGGCCCGCATTAATCTGATCATCACGGCGGAGGCAATTTGTGCCGCCCGTCAGGCAATTTGTGTCCGAAATATCGAGCTTAAACAGGGTAGAGCCCACGGATTGCCCGGGTAAGTCAAGCGGCGCGAGGCCCACTTGCGAGTTCAAGGCCTCGTTAGAAACCCCGTTCAAATTGAGAGATAGCCCCTGCGTGGGTTGGGACGTCGTGTTGTTGACGACCGTCTCAGGTTTATCTTGAGCGAAGGCAGGTGCGGACACACACAATGACATTGTCGCGACGAAGCTAATAGCTAAGCCGTTGAAAGATTTAATCTTTCCTGCGCGTATGTCGTCGTTAGTCCACATGTGTTCGACGTATTGTCCCTTCGCTCTGCCCCATAGCCCGAAGTCTGTTTTGGCTCTGATGCTCACTATATACGCTAATCATGTCTCTATTCTGTGACAAGCGTCACGTTAAAACATGGTTAATCAGCGTTAATCAATGCCGTCGTCTCTTTTAGACATCTTTCGCGTCATGCAAAAGGCCAAATCACGATGATTCGTGATTTGGCCTGAAATGGTGGCAAAAATGTGTCACCCTGTTGGGCGACCAGATGGGACGAGTGAGTGGCCTACTGACCGGCCCTTATTGGCAGGCCCTTACTGACAAGCAAGACACTCCGCGTAATCCGTTGGGGCGGCGGCTTCCATGGATTTCTCCATTTCGGTCTTCTCGACCTTATCCGCGGACCCAGCAAATGCGGCGCGCTGCACAGATTTAGAGCGGCAATAGTAAAGCGATTTCACGCCTTTTTCCCACGCCTGCCAATGGAGCATATGCAAGTCCCACTTATCCACGTCCCCAGGGATGAAGATATTGAGCGATTGCGCTTGGCAGATGAACGGCGCGCGGTCGGCCGCATGTTCAATGACCCAACGCTGATCAATTTCAAACGCAGTCTTGAATGTCGCCTTCTCAAATTCATCCAAGCAATCTAGATGTTGCACAGACCCTTCATTCTCCAAGATTGTTGCCCAGATACCGTCTGTGTTTTTACCTTTGGCTTCTAACACAGCTTCGAGTTTTGCATTGCGAACCGTGAACGAGCCAGACAGTGTTTTATGCGTATAGATATTGGCTGGAATAGGCTCGATCCCTGCAGATGTACCGCCGCAAATGATAGAGATCGACGCGGTTGGCGCGACAGCCATTTTGTGGCTAAAGCGCTGCATCACGCCCATATCAGCAGCGTCAGGACACGCGCCGCGCTCTTCCGCCAAAGTGACAGACGCCGCATCGGCTTGGGTACGGATGTGTTTGAACAGACGCATGTTAAAGGATTTCGCCATCGCGCTTTCAAACGGGATGCCTTTGTCTTGCAACATGGAATGGAAACCCATCAGGCCTAATCCCACAGAGCGCTCCCGCGCGGCAGAATATTTCGCGTCCGCCATATCTTCGGGCGCACGGTCGATAAAATCTTGCAGGACATTGTCGAGGAAACGCATGATATCTTCGATAAAGTTATCGTCGTTTTTCCACTCGTCATACTTCTCGGCATTGACCGATGACAGGCAGCAGACAGCTGTGCGCTGACGGTCATATTTATCGCGGCCTGTCGCGAGCATGATTTCAGCGCAGAGATTTGACTGCTGCACTTTCAGACCCGCATCGCGTTGATGCTTGGCGAGCGCATTATTCACAGTGTCAGAGAACACCATATATGGCTCACCTGTTTGTAGGCGCATTTCGAGAATTTTTTGCCACAGCTTCCGTGCGTTCACAGATTTGATGACTTCCCCAGAATGTGGGCTGCGTAGGTTAAACTCTTCGCCCGCTTTGACAGCGTCCATGAATTCGTCCGTAATGTTCAGACCGTGGTGCAAGTTGAGGGACTTGCGGTTAAAGTCGCCCGACGGCTTACGAATTTCGAGAAATTCTTCGATTTCCGGATGATGGATGTCGAGGTAAACGGCAGCTGATCCGCGGCGCAGAGAGCCTTGGCTGATCGCCAGCGTTAGGCTGTCCATCACGCGGATGAACGGGATGATGCCAGACGTCTTGCCCGCGCGGCCAATTTTTTCGCCGATAGAGCGGACATTGCCCCAGTAAGTGCCGATGCCGCCGCCATTAGATGCAAGCCAGACATTCTCGTTCCACACATCAACAATAGAGGACAAGCTGTCATCGACTGCGTTGAGGAAGCAAGAGATCGGCAGGCCACGAGACGCGCCGCCATTGGACAGGACGGGCGTGGCGGGCATGAACCATAGCTGGCTCATATAATCATAAAGACGCTGAGCGTGCGCTGTGTCGTCGGCATAGGCTTGCGCCACGCGACCAAACATATCTTGAAAGCTCTCATCCGGCAGCAGATAACGATCCAGCAATGTGCGCTTGCCGAAATCTGTTAGCAGCGCATTGCGAGACTTATCTTGGCGCGGACGGTCAACAGGGACTTCGCGCGGGATGGGAGCGGATAACGCACGGCGATCTTTGGTCGCGCCACCAGCTTTGACAGCCGCGATGGAGGCTAGCGTGACCGCCTCTTGCGTTTCCTGCTCGAGCGTGTCGAGTTCCCCGTCATTTAAGGCTGCTTGAAAGTCGCTATCGTTATTTTCAGTCATTTTTTCCACTTCCCCCGGAAATTATAAGTCCAATTACAGGCCAAAAGACACCCATTCGCGAAAGTCTACCGCGACACACCTTAAAGGATGAAAATGAGCGAAACAGTTCTGCTTCGACTACATATAGTGGTCATTTCAGCCCGCCCGTCAATACCTTGTGTATCTCTTTAACACGAAAAATACTTACCAAATCCTTAAGCCGTTGGATTTGCGCCAAATTTTTTACAAAACTGTCATGTAGTCGAATCGCGTGCAGCGAATCCCTTAACGCGGACAAGCTGTATGCAAGGCCATATCGCAGTAAACTCGCACAAATAGCGAGCGTTTCGTCGCAGTTTTGTGGGGGCGAAGCTGTGGGAAAGCCTGTGGGTGATTTGGTTCGCTAGCGGAATGATTCCTCCGCCGCCCCTCCCCGTCTCCACTATCTCGGCACAGGCCACTAGTCAGGCGCCCCAAACGCCGCTAGATCAGCGGCCATGAAAATCATGCTGATCACTGATGCGTGGCATCCGCAAATGAACGGTGTTGTGCGCACCTTGGAGAAGACCGTTGAAAACCTGCGGGCCAAGGGTCATGAGGTTGAGGTTATTGCGCCGTCTGATGGATATTGGACGATGCCGCTGCCGACCTACCCCGATATTCGCCTTGCGCCCTTTGCCAAAGCAGATGTCGAGCGCCGTATCATGCGCTTTGCGCCAGAAGCTATTCACATCGCGACCGAAGGTCCGTTAGGACAAGCCGCGCGGACGCTGTGCTTGCGCTGGGCCATGCCGTTCACCACGAGCTACCACACCAAGTTTCCAGAATATATCAAAGCCCGCTTTCCGTTCTTCCCGATGTCGTGGACCTATAAATTTGTGCGCAGCTTTCACAACTCGGGCGGCTGCACCATGGTTACCACGCCCAGCATGGTTGAGTTTCTAGAAAAGCAAGGCTTTACGGGATTGGCCCCATGGGCGCGCGGTGTTGATACATCACAGTTCAGTCCCGACAAACGCGCCAAGACCCTTGGCGGGCCAGATGACCTTTATGCCGACCTCCCCCGCCCGATCTGGATCAATGTCGGGCGTGTCGCGGTGGAGAAGAATATCAAGGCCTTCCTTGATCTGGACCTCCCAGGCTCCAAAGTCATTGTCGGCGACGAGCCGCAACTCAAAGAGTTACAGCGCGACTATCCGAACGTCACTTTCACAGGTGCGAAATACGGCGACGATCTGGCGAAGCATTTTGCGGACGCCGACGTCTTTGTCTTCCCCAGCAAGACGGACACATTCGGCCTTGTCATTATTGAGGCCATGGCGACGGGCTCCCCCGTGGCGGCCTATCCTGTCTCTGGCCCCATCGATATTATCCCAGGCTCCCAAGCGGGCGTGGTGGATGAAGATTTGCGCACAGCTTGTTTGGCAGCGCTGCAGCTCTCGCGCGACGACGCGATTGCACATGCCGCGACCTATAGCTGGGACGCGGTCAGTGATGTGTTCTTCAGCTATCTGACCCCCGAATATAAGCCTCAGGCGCGGCGGCGGTGGCGACGCACACGGCGCATGGCCCGCCTCGCCTCCAGCCCCTACCACTTCATCAAGCGAACCCTACGGCGTACATGGCGCATCCTCCGCGGCAAAAGCGTGCCTTAAGTGAAGAGAAATGCCTCGGCAGGTCACTCTAAGTGCCATAACGGCGCGAGGGCTGGAGGTGCAATGTCCTCACACAGGACGTTAACTTAACGTCTTTAAATAGGTGGTTTAAAACGCACCTTCCAAGTTCCCATCAGATTAATTATGAAAGTTCGAGGCTTATAAATTTCTCATAGCTAAGACTGCCCCGCCAAACAGGCCCGCGTCATCCCCAAGCCCTGGCACTCCTATGAGTGCCTCAATATCAGCCTGTGATTGCCCAAGATAATTATTTATCAAATCAGCATATTGCTCTCTGACTTTCGCCAGCAAATGCGGGGCGAGCATGAGCCCTCCGCCAAGAATAATCTTATTGGGGCGGAGCGTTAGTGAAAGAATATTGCAAGCTTGCGCGAGATAAAAGGCCTCTATCTCCCAGCCTATATGCTCTGGTGAAAGCGCTTTGGGATCGCCGTATCTTCGGGTGAAGGCTGTTGCCGATGCCAGACCCTCAAGGCAATCGCCATGAATTGAGCATACGCCTTTAAAATTCAGGTCAGCGCTGTGACGCTTAAGGCGTATATGACCAAATTCTGGATGTGTGGGTTTTCCAATCAAAGCTCCATTGGCAAATAGTCCAGCGCCAATCCCTGTGCCAATCGTGATATAGGCCGCCGATTTCGCCCCCTTGGCAGCCCCCCATTCCATTTCCGCGAGAAGCGCGCCGTTTACGTCTGTATCGATAGACACCGGCATTGATAACGCCGCTTCAAAATAGGTTTTCAGATTTGTCGCCGCCCAGCCTAATTTTGGTCCGTCCAGTATCATACCGTAATTAGGGGATTGCACATCGACATCGATAGGTCCGAAGGATGCGATACCCATAGCGCGGGCCTGAAGGCCTTGAGCTGCTTTCTCTTGGAAGAAGGCTGCGCACCTGGTTAGGGTCTCATTCGGGTTGGTCGTAGGAATTCGTACGCCCGCTAAGACTTTACGGCCATTTTGCTTATCCCCTAACTGAATCAGGGCGCATTTAAATGTTGTTCCGCCAGCATCAATCGCTGCAAAAATGGGCGCAGTTTCGAAACCGTCGTTCAAAGCCATAAAATACCTTTCGAGGGCTGGTTCAAGCCTAATACATGTCTAATGTCTGGTGATATATGCGTGAAAATAAAATAAATTGCAATCGATTGTATTTACGTTTATGACGGTTGCAAAAGGGGATCAATAATGTCGAATCTTGACGCTAATGCTGGGGATGTCATCCCCGCGCCGCGCTATTTCGCGGTAACGGCACTGACCTATGCCATGTTTTTCATGTTCGCCATGACGACGGACGCTGTTGGCGAGATCATTAAAATCGCTAAAGGCGATATGAACCTGTCCAACACGCAAGCCAGCGCGTTTCACTGGGCGACCATGACCGCGATTGCCCTATCCGGAATTTTGTTCGGATATTTTGCCGACAAGTTTGGTCGCAAAAAAACAATTATTGCTGGCCTCGGGCTCTACGGACTCGCGAGCGCCTCTTTTTTCTTGGGAACGAGCTTTCAGCTCTATTTCAGTCTGCTCTTTGTTAGCGGTCTTGCCATTGGTATTTTCAAAACAGCCGCCTTAGCCCTGATCAGTGATATCACGACTTCAACAGAAGAGCATACGCGCACGATGAACGCGCTTGAGGGCTTTTTCGGTATTGGCGCGATCGTTGGCCCCTTACTGGTCATTTCACTACATGCGCGCGGCATTTCTTGGACATATCTCTATCTTTTTGCCGCGGCGCTTTGCTTCGTCATGATTGTTTGGGCCGCGTTTACAAGCTATCCCGAAACTAAAAAGTCAACAGAAGAGCCTGTGAATTTATGGAAGTCCTTTGCCCTTATGAGCAACAAATACGCCATGGGATTTTCGATGGCGATTGCGCTTTATGTGGCCGCCGAAGTCTCAATTTTTGTTTGGCTGCCCTCATATCTTGAGGGCTATACTGGAACGCAAATTGCCACATGGATGGCGACTTACGCCGTTATGGTCTTCTTCGTATTTCGTGCCCTCGGCCGCTTTCTTGGCATTTGGATTCTCAAGCATTTTAAATGGACAACCGTGATGATGGTGTTCTCTGGAATTATTTTCGCATGCTTTGCCGCGAGCGCATTTTTTGGGCAAACGATTGCTGCATTCCTGATGCCTTTATCGGGCCTCTTCATGTCCATGATGTACCCGACACTTAATTCTAAGGGTATTAGCTGTTTTCCGAAAACGAAGCACGGGGCAGTTGCAGGTCTGATATTATTTTTCACCGCCGTATCTGCCGCTGCCATTGCGCCGCTAATGGGGTTTGTTGCCGATAGCTTTGGCGGAGATATGCGCTATGGCTTCATACTCGCGACGGTCCTCGCTGGATTATTATTCATCGGGATGATTTATAACTTCATGAGAGATCCTGCTGCCTCAGCTCTTAAACAAGCCAATATCACTGAATATAATCTGTGATTTTGGGTTCTTATTCAAGCATTCAAGATTAAGAGATTACGTGTGACACATCGCAAAACACCCCCTTATCCTGCGCCCTATCCAAAAATTTTCGACGGCGCGATACAGCATCCCGACTTGCTCCTATGGGATAGCTGGATCATGCATCTAAACGGAATAGATCATCTTTATTGTTTAGCACTCGCGCGGCGTGACCATGACGGTGCCCCGATCAAGCCAGAGCAACGCAATGATTATCAATTTCATTTTCGGCATTTCGAATCTGCTGACCGCGGCACGACATGGACAGATCAAGGTGTCGCCCTAAAACCTGGAAACATTTCTGACGGCAATGATGCAGGAAATGTATGGAGCGGCGGTGTCTTGCCATTAGAAGGCGGCCAAGTTCTTTTTGGATTTACGGGTATTTCTGACGCCTCCCCTGACCATCCTTTTATACAATCAATTAACTTTGCCATTGGCACTCCGGACGGTCCTGTTCATTTTGCAAATAAAGCGGCCAGCCATCCTGTCAGAGATAGAGACGCCATTCGAAAGATGGGCTATTATCTTCCCAGCACCCAAGAGATTGGGCATAGCGACGGCGAAGAAAATGGGCCGATAACAGCGTGGCGTGATCCCTATTTTTACCGCGAGGATAACGGTGACATTTATGCCTTTTGGTCCGCCAAATTAGGCCCACGACGTCCTGCTGTTGCGTGGGGCAAAATTACTATTGAAGGCACGGATGTTCGCTTAGAACTTCTTCCCCCAATTTCACTGCCCGATGAAGATGATTACACACAAGCTGAAGTTCCAAAAATTTGCAAAAACTTGGCCTCAAACACTTACTTCATGATGATCTCGGCGTGTAGTCGTCTGGATGAAGAACAGCCAGATGAAGAGGTATTCAAACAATTACGCCTTTATAAAAGCAAAAGCCTTTCAGGCCCTTGGGAACCGTATAAAGTTGGGTCAAATATCTTGAATAATATGGATAATCTCTTTGGGGCGAGTTTCCTTGATATGACCACCAAAGAGAATTCGTTCCAAATCATCGCACCTTACACTGAAAGGGCTACCCCTTCTTTGGAGCTGACATTTGCGGCCGTAAAAACCGTCAAGATTTAATTATAACCTTGGGCGTGACTTAGGCCGCCCCGCCACAAGATTTACGCACGATAAGTTCCGTATCCGTGAATTTGGAGGGCGCTGGTTTGCCAGCGATCTTGGCAAGCAGTAAGTCCACCATCATAGCGCCGCCTTGCGCAATATTTTGGTTGATAGTTGTGAGCGGCGGGGTTGAGAGTTGCGCTTGACCAATATTATCATAACCCACAATAGAGACATCTTTAGGAATAGATTTTCCGCGCGATTGCAGGGCATGAATGGCCGCCATCGCCAAGACATCCGAGGCCGCGAAAATCCCGTCAAAGACAAAACCTTCATCGATAAATTTGAGAACACCATTGAAAGCTGATTGCCCCCCGAAATTTAGTTTCAATATGTAATCTGGGTCATAAGCCATGCCTGCATCGTTATGAGCCTTGACATAGCCCTCATAGCGCAAAGCCACTTCGGGCAGGGATACATCACCGAGGAAGAGTATATTTTTGCGCCCCAGAGATAAGAGGTGTGAGGTCGCAAGCTTTCCGCCCTTAACATTATCACTCCCGACCAGCGTATAATTCTGCTCGCCATGGGCGCCGCCCCAAACAACGATATTGCTATTAGACGCACTCATAGCGTTAAGGCGCTCTGTTCGCCCGGCCTGACCGATGACGATTAAACCATCCGCGCGGCCGGACCTTAACAAACGGCGCTCTGCAATTTTCATTTCGTCTTGCGGCACTGAAACGATGAGATCATATCCTTTCTGAGACGCCGCATGAGATACAGAACCGACCATTTCCAGAAAAAACGGATCTGAAATCGTCTGCTCAGAACCCGGCGCCAACGGAATAACAATACCAATGGCTTCACTGGATTGCTTGCGCAGATTACGCGCCGCTACATTAACGGTATAGCCGATTTCATCGGCAATTTTTAAGATGGCTTCCTTCGTATGCGGTTTTACTAACGGGCTATCATTAAGCGCACGCGAGACTGTAGAGATGTCGACTTTTGCAAGCCGCGCGAGTTCGGACATGGTTACTTTTTTTGCCATATTAGACTTTTACCCATTCTCGACGGGTAATCAATTTTATTTGATAGGGCCAAGCGTGCTGGATAACCAATCTTCATGCGGAGGAAACTTCGCGTAAACTTTATTCAACATATCGGTTTGGTCAAAGACGACTGGCGCAGCATTTATCTGTCCCTCACTCATATAGCCCATACCAAAAAGAAGATATTCGTAACTTTCCAATGAAAATAAGCGGTGATTGCTTAAAAGGTCGACGTCGTGAGGCGGACGTTTTTTCCACTCTTTGAGTAAATTTTGAAGCGCAGCTGGCGCGCGGTGAGATGCGGTCGCGTCTTCCCAGAAAGGCGTGTCTCGTCTTTTGGAGGTCAAATAATGCAAGGCGACATAGCCCAAGATTTCATCAAATAAAGTCTGCATCAATTTATTAAATTGGCTTGTGGTTGCCGCGTCGAAGTGGCGGTTGAACCGCAATATGTCAGCCACGCTTTGAGCCGCAAACTGCATCATATAGAGCCCTGTGGATTCCAATGGCTCAACAAAACCATCTGCCAATCCGATTGCCAGGCAGTTGCGATGCCAAGACTTGTTTCTTTTATAGGTCTTAAATCGAATATGTTTGACCTCAATATTGTCAGCGTGTGGACCTTCGATTGCGCGCAATTCTGCTTCCGCCTCATCAGAGGATAAATGCGCGCTTGAATGAACGTAACCAAGACTTCTGCGCGACCGTAAGTTAATATCCCATAGCCAACCCGCACCTAGGGCTTTCGCAGACGTATAAGGTAATATGCGGTTCGGCCGATGAACCTCATAAGGAACAGACATTGTCACGGCACGATCACACAATAAATGCTCAGAATAATCCTGGGTCTCAAGCATGATATGCTTAGCCAAGTGAGCTGAAAAGCCTGTGCAGTCCACATAGAGGTCAGCTCTATATGAGGTGCCGTCCTCACTCACCAGAGCTTCAATATCACCCGCCTCAGACATCTCGACATTCACGATTTTCGCAAGCTTATGCGTGATTCCATTGTCAGTCCCAAACTCCGTGAGAACCTTTCCCAACTTCACAGCATCCAAATGATAGGCATAGGGGAAGGTCGATTGATATTCAGGCCAACCTACCGCTTTTGGCGCAAGGCCCTTTGTGCTTGTATTTGATAAAACTGAGAATTGATTTGAAAAATCCTCACCCCCAGTTTTATGTTTGGCAAGCCATGATAGCACGGCAGGATCCGAATTTGGTCTTTCCCGCCTGTCAAAGGGATGATCAAAATGCTCGCCCTTATTCCAATCTTCAAATCTAATCAGCGACTTAAACGTGGCGTCCGCGCCGGTCATAAATGTCTTTTCACTGATGCCAATAGCTTTCAATGTTCGGCGTATGCTGGGGACAGTTGCTTCGCCAACACCAATGACAGGAATATTAGGGGCTTCAATCAACGTAATTTTTATAGGCCGTTGCGGGTCTTCATTCAGGCGGGCATTTAGTAGGCAGGCGGTCATCCAGCCAGAACTGCCGCCGCCGACAACGGCAATAGTTTTTACCTGCTTATTGTCCGCATTTACTGCCATTACGTCCCACCTCTTAGGCGTTGAGACTACCAAGAAAATAGGCTAAAATACAATCGATTTCAGAGAGCCCTATGACAGATACGCCGTTTAAAATTATTATTGTAGGCGGCGGCACAGCCGGGTGGCTTTCCGCAGCATTTTTGAGTCAACAACTGCCTCTAACGTCGGGCCGGGATATTCAAATTACGCTTGTTGAAGCTTCTGACATTCCGACTGTGGGCGTAGGGGAAGCGACGGTTCCGTCACTGCGGGAAACACTCGCGGCCTGCGGGATTTCGGAAATAGATTTTCTCACGTCCTGCGGCGCGACATTTAAACATGGGATTAAGTTTGTAAATTGGCGACAGCCACCAGAAGAAAACTCGGGCGAGTCTTATTTTCATCCTTTCGGCGCGCCGCTTAAAGTTGGGGCCGTTGATCCGCTCAGGGCTTGGTCGAAACTCCCCCAAGATAAGCGCGGCAACATCGCCGACATATTTTCCGTACAGTCCGAGATGGCGGAAATGGGAAGAGCGCCTAAACACCTCAAAGACAGACCTTATGACGGCGCACTCTCATACGCCTATCATTTGGATGCCGGTAAATTTGCCGAATACCTGAAACAACGCTTTCGCGCACAAGGCGTTCAACACGTCATTGGCAAAGTCGCTGAGGTTGACTACGATTCTAGCTCAGAAAATATATCCGCTCTCATCCTAGATGACGGCACGAAGCTGAAATCCGATCTTTATATTGACTGCACGGGCTTTGCCGCGCGGTTGATAAATTCGGATAAGCAAAACCCATTTATAGATAAAACGGATGTCCTTTTTGTCGATAAAGCCGTTACCACCCGGCTCCCAACGAAAGGCACAGCAAGTATAAACGGTTATACGACCTGTACAGCGCAAAGCGCGGGATGGATTTGGGACATCGTCCTGCAAAATCGCCGCGGCGTTGGTCATGTCTATAGTTCTAAATACATTAGCGATGCCCAAGCCAAAACTGAACTTGCAAGCTATATTGGGCAGAGCGAAGACGCGCTTGAAACGCGTACGCTCAACATGCGTATCGGATATCAGCAGCATCAATGGCGCGGGAATTGCGTGGCGATAGGCCTTGCAAGCGGATTTTTAGAGCCGCTCGAATCGACGGGCATTTATTTAACTGAAATGGCAAATTGGGCGTTGGCGGATATGCTGCCACGTTTCATGGCAGGCCATAATCCACAGGCTCAATATACTGATGCAATGGTCCATCACTATGAGAACATAGTCGATTTTCTGAAGCTTCATTATGCCATTAGCGAGCGGCGAGACACACCGTTTTGGCGCGATAATGCCAATCCCGAAACATGGCCTGAAACGCTGAAATCTAATCTCAAGGCTTGGGAAAATGATGTGCCGTCCGTCTATGATTTCGGACGGTCAATCCAGTGCTTCTCTGCCACGAACTATCAATTCGTGCTATATGGTATGGGCTGGCGGGGGCATAAAGCGCCCAACGCATTAACCGATCAAACTAAAAACTTGCTGGAGCAACTCACTATTCGGCGCGCGCGGTTAAAAGAATTTGTATTGCGCGATACGCTACCCAATAGTGAAATTTTTGCCGCTATCGCGCCTACGAATCCAGAATAAAAAAGCCCGCTAAAAGCGGGCTAAGGTTCTCAAGGGAAAGCTGCGTCCACTCATAGACGCAGCTTTAAAATCTGAAAGAGGCAGAGGCCTCTTTCAGCTAAATTCAATTTAGAACGTGTAACGCAAGCGAGCTGAAACCGTCCGGCCAGTAATAGAACGACCAATCGTGGTATCAAGATTACCGTCGCCATTTGTATCCCAACCGTTACGGCCATCATTGGCAGATTCTGTAATGCCGGCGGCGTCAAAGACGTTGTTTGCGTTAATGGAAAGCTCAAGTGCTTCCGTCACGTTCACCGCGCCATAAAGATGCACGACTGAATAGCCGTCTTGGACAAGCAGGTTGTCATCCAATGAGAAGCTGTCACTCGTGCCAACCCAACTGCCGCCAACGCGGAAGCGGTCAAAGGTGTAGCTGGGTGAAATGGTCCAAATCATGTCAGCTTGGCGTTGCGGCGTATTGCCTTCCAAAGCTGTGTTGGCGACGCCGTTATCTTCGGCGCGCGTGATTTCAGCATCTGTAAATGTGGCTGTCGCGAAGAGGTCGAAGCCGCCATTGTTGTAGTTGGCTTCAAGCTCGACACCTTTGGAGTCATATTCACGTACACGTGCCGTTCGGCGTGCCGGACAGAATTTCTACGTTAGACTCTTCCGTATTCGTGAAGAAGGCTGTCGCGTAGAAATCGAAATCGCCCCCAGCAATTTGTCTATTTTGCATTTTGAGACCAATCTCATACTGGTCTGCTACGTCGACATAAGCATCTTCGCCACCAGGCCTCAACGACCCGTCTGGATTACGCACGCCAAAATCTAGCGCACGGTCAAAGTTGAAGCTAGCGCCACTAGAGGCGCGACCGAAGACAGAGAAGTCATCATAAAGGCGGTAGTTTGCGCCCACGGACCATGCTGTATTATCAACCTCCAAATCAGCGCGCGCGCCAACCGTTCCAGTGTTTAAGGAAACGCTCGACTCTGAGCCTGTAATGACACCGTCATTATTGACATCAAAGTCACCTCCAGCCGCTTCGAGACGGACACCCGTTTGTGTCATATTGTCGAAACGCACACTGGCATCGAGCGTAAGAGCATCATTCGTCCAAGACGCAGCTGCAAATGGTGAGCTGACTTGACCTTCAAGATCGTAATTGCGGTTTGAACCGTCCCAACCAAAGGCTTGGTTTACGCCGTGAATACCATTGATAGATTGCGGCGTTGCAATAAGAGCGGCATCGTTTTCCGTTGTAGTGCGAAGCTCTGACCAGTGCCAATCTTGTTGCAAATTCTGGTTCATAAAGAAATGACCAAGGGTTACGTCAAGCGTTGAACCACCGTCGAAATCAAAGGCTTTCGAGAGTTTCAGTTCATTGGCAAAGTTACTCATGTCATCGAGCTCAACATCGAAGACAGCCACATTTGAGGCGATACCATTTGGCAGATTAGCCGCTGTGACGGCTTGGCCTGCGTTCGGGCCATTAAAGTAAGTTGACCCAGCGCCAAGGTCAGCAGCCGATGAAACTCCGTTCGTAAAGCCGCCAAGGAAGCGTCCTTTGATGTCTTGATATCGGACTTTGTTGTTGAAATTGATGCCGCTGCCGAGATCAAAATCAACTTCGGCGCCGATGGCTTTTACCTTGTGATCAAGGCCATCAGCCAAGTCATAAGGGATCGCATTACCAGCACCATCAACGGAAATACCGTTGCGTGTCAGGTTGCTATAGATGCTGTCGTTCTGCGCTTCAAAGCTACCGAGGCTATCTCCGACAACGCCAACGCCGCTGCCATTATCTGTGCGAGACACCAGTTGCGGAAAGTAGGCCGCATCTTTTTTATCGAGCCACTTACCCGTGACACGAACGAAACCGTTCTCAAATTCTTTTGTCAGAGTGCCGCGAATTTGGCCCCCTGAAATAGGGTCATAACCCGAGTCGCGATAATCACCGCCCTGCTGGAAGTGTCCCCCGAGATGGAAATACATGTCTTCCGACAGGCTTCCGCCATATTCAGCATCAAAACGCATATCGTCATGGTCAAGGCCGAAAGTGATGGCTGCGCTACCGCCTTCTTGCTTGCCTGTTTTACCGATGATGTTGATAATGCCGCCAACGCCATTTGTTGTTAGCGTAGAAGATGTACCGCCGCGAACAGACTCGATACGAGCCAATGTCGAATCGGCTTTCACAAATCCGTCAGCTGGCGCGAAGTTAGAGTCGCCAAACAATAGAACGGGAAGGCCATCTTCTTGCGTTGAAAGATATTTTGCACCCCCGTTGAGATAGGGAGACCACGCACCGCTACGTTGGAGTTACCACCGCCAGACGATGATTCTGAACGAATACCAGGAAGGTTACGGTATATTTCGGCGAGGTTTGTTGGCGCAAGGTCTTGGATTGTTTCTAGGTTGACTGAAGATACAGAAATTGATGTATCAATCTTATTCTTACCCTTGGAGCTCACAACACCTGTTGTAATCACTTCATCCACATTAGCGTCTTGAGCGAATGCAGGTGACGTTAGCAGCGCAGCGGTTGCTGCAGTTGCGAGTAGTTTTTGGCTGGTATGAATAAACATCGATATCTCCCCTATGGCCAGTTTTTTGTTTTTTATTAGCCTGAAAGCTTAATCAATAGACTCACCAACAGACATTTCCGATTCTGACATGACTCAAATTACAAACGATTGCAACAGTAAATACAAACGATTGTATATTTTGTCAGCAATGTTGCAAATATATCACTTAAATGGATGAATAGGGTATATCCCAATAGGATTGTAATCTTAGATGTCCACTCAGTCAGACTGGTAGATAGATACTTAATCGACAGAGTGGGTCTTAAATCCGCGGCTTATATTGAACGGCTTAAGTCCCCAGCATAACATGATTTCGCCCCTCATTGTGCCCCGCAAGAATTGTATAATTCTAAGGCTCCCTGTTCTGTTGCAAAGGGCATGCTGTGAGGTGCGCCCTCGCCAAATGCAGCAACAGCATGCGTATCAAAGTCGCGATAATGAACCCAAGCCTATCTACACATTATAACCCCATCATTTCCCGCGATGATGCGGCTTAGAAGATGAGGGTGCAGAAAACTCACCTTTATCTATCCTGTCAATTATAGATAATATGGCTTCAACATGTCCCTCGAATGGGTTGTCTGGTTTAAATATTTGCATAGGCACATGAGGCGGTATGCCTCGCCCTTCCCAAAACTTCCCCTCATGGTCGTGATAGACTTCATTAGAGAGTTTAAGCCTCCAGCCATTGGGAAGCTTCTTTTCCAAAACATCGGAATGTGCGCCGCGCGTCGTCTCCCCGACATGAGTGACATTGGGCTGAGTGCGCAGAGCCATTGTAAGCATTTCACCCGCGCTCACCGTGACATTGGACGTCACTAGAACAACTGGGCCTGTATAGCGGCTGCCGGCATAAGGCGTAATAGAAATCGGATAAGGTGTCTGGTTGCTCGAATCCGCTGCATATTTTGTATAAGCAAGCGAAGGCTGAACGGCGAACCGTTCCGCAATCGCGCGAGATATAAAATCATAGCCCCCAAAGTTAACGCTCAGATCAATAATGACGGCTTTTGCGGACGCTTCGTTAAATGTTGAGATCGCTTGATCCAAAGTTTCATTTAAAACGGCCAGATCGGCGTCTTCGGAATATTCTCCTTTACCTGCATAACCTGCCTCTGCCGCAATGGCGATATACCCAATGTTATCTGAGACAATGCCAAACTGTATCATGTCGTCGGCCATCATTTTACCATCGCCATTTAAGATGTCTTTCTTAACGTCAGTCATCCAGTATTGCTGCATCATTTGATTGTTGAGCTTTTTTATGGACGTGCCGTCGCGCTCTGCAATTCGCCTAAGTGCATTTCCAACACTGCTCCGACCCGGATTCAGAACCCTCTCTTTCCCTTTGACTTTTAATTCCAAGGAAAGATGCGCGTCTTGTATAGGTTCAATCAACTCTGCAAGAATATCTGCTAACTCACCGTCTGTCGTCTTTGAGGAAATATTCTGCCGAGACGCTGCGGCAGCTTTTTTCCAATCTACGTCATAAAGATCGAAGAAGGCATAATGCGTGTCCATATAGCTGGCGAAACTGTCAAAGACGGTGAGAGGATCAGACGCCAATTCGAGGCCGCAGGTCTGAGGACGTCGAGGGATTGATTGTAGCTCTATTTTATAATCTTCGAGCGTGGGTGAAAAATAGATTGCGCGACCTTCGCTGTCATAAGCCAGATTATCAGGCGTCAAATAATATGAGAGCAGCGCAGCGGTGTCCGTATCTTCCACACAAAACTCCAGCGTATGGTGAAACAAACGTGGGTATTCTTCAGTCGCGTCCAAAACATAACCATAACCATTAGACTTCCAAATTCCCGCCACGCCTGGGGGCAGATCTGCGACGGGTCTGGCTTGCATCGACGTTCCGCATGCGGACAAAGCCAGCATTGAAACAGAGATTGCGAGGCACGAAGGATAGTAATTTTTTAACATGAGAAACTCCAATGATGTCTTGGAGTGACTATGAGTGAATTTCGCCTATGTCCTGTCTCGCAGGGACGGCAAGGACAGATAAGCTATGTCCTCTAGGCTGTTGCTCTGGAGCTGCGATAAGCTGTCGGGGTTAGTCCCGTTTCTTTTTTAAACGCTTTGTAGAATGATGACCGAGAGTTAAATCCGGCGTCATAGGTGATGTTCAACACGGTTTCATCTGAACTCATAAGCAAAGGTTTGGCATAATTTATCCGCCAGCGGTTGATGTAATCGAAGAAGGTTTCACCAATTTGCCCATTCAGCGTTTGAGAAACATAATTGGGTGGGACTGCAACATGTTTTGCTAGAACTCTAAGTGACAAGTTGGGGTCAAGATAGAGCTTGTCAACCGCCATCGCTGTCTCGATTTTCTTCGCAATTCTACTCGTATCCTCTGGGGTTAAAGCTGACTTCTCATATTTAATTAAAGGTTGTCTCGACGCTTGCAGATCATCTTCGGCAGTCTCCGCATTCGGGAGCTCTGTTTCGCCCGTTACAATAAAGCCAGGCATTTGACGCAAGCCCCAGATTGATAAGAACCCGATAAGCACAACACCGATAACAGAAGGCAGAAAACTAATTGGGTCTGGAAAGCCAATAATAAAGTCTGGTAAAATAATGATCACTGTCGCCACGAGAAGAACGATCATCCAGACAATCCACGTCAATTCTCGCCCTTCTGTATTTGCAAAAACATCCTTAAGGCGTGCTCTATAAATAGAAATGCGTCTTATTAAGGCAATGATATAGAGGGTGACTTGCCCAGCCCACATAAGCATCACAAACAGGATCATGAGCGTTACGGCGACGATCCAAGCTGTGGTTGGGCCGTCGCCATCCCCAATGATTTGATGACGTATTGTTGCCGGAGAGAATAAAAGAAATGAGCAAGCAATAATGCCTAAGACAAAGGGAATAAAATGCTTGGCATCTTTTTTTGTAACCGCATGGCGCGTTTCAGAGGTAAGCCCACGGACATAAAACCACAATGCGGGAGCCAGCAACAAAAATGCTGGAATTGAAATAATTACCGCAATGAGGGATAGATCTTTGAAATAGCCATACTCTGGAAAAGCCTCAAATATAGATACGGCCTCTGTAAATGCGTTAGCAGAAAAAAGAGGATAAGGGGACGATAAATCCCGTTCGTATCTCGCCGCAATGCAAGGAGGCAAATAGCCACAAATGACATGGCAAACGCCATAGACGCGCAAATCGTTTCTAGGAGTGTATAAAAAGACAAATAGGTCTCCAGAGATTAGCCCCTGCCATAAAGCGCTTTACTGATTTTCGCTATCAAATTTAGGCATGCGGTCTGTCCTTGCGTGACAGAACGGACAGCCGAGCCCTCTTTGCCGTCCTAGAAAGACGCCAGATCAGGGCCGAACTGCCAAATAGCTTCCAGATGAATGGCTGCACATTGGGTGTCAGCCAGACTTTGGAGTTTAATTATGAAATACCTTTCTCCGCTAATATGCACGACTGCTCTGGTTTTTATGGCAAGTCCGGCACACGCCCAAGTCAACGGATTTGGCGAGAGCGAAGGCTTTACGGTTGGTCTTGGCGTCATTGCCGACTGGTCGCCCTATGAAGGGGCAGATACGCCCTCAACGACGCCAATCCCTTACCTCGCCTATGATTGGGAAAACGCCCACCTTGGCGTCGATGGATTCAGCTACAGCTTCTTCAATACTGACGCTCTCGAACTATCCGCTCTTGTAGAACCGCGATGGTCATTTGGTGATCCTGAAGACTCGCCACTTTTTGAAGATATTGAACGCGACACGGCGCTTGAAGCTGGCCTTGAAGCCGAACTCGATTTCGGCGGCTTATTCATTCGCGCCAATATCCTGCATGATATTTCAGACGTGCATAATGGTTTCGAAGGGTCAGCCGAAGCGGGTTTTGCAGCCGAACTGGGCGAAGTGCAACTCAGGACATCTGTCGGCTATGCTTACCGTGATAAAAGCCTCAGCACACACCTCTACGGCGTACGTGCAGAAGAAGCTCGCGAGGGTCTCGGCGCTTATACACCTGATGCATCTTGGTATCCCTATGTCAGCGCTGATGCCATTTATCCCATCAGCAGCAGCATGGGCATTTTGGCGTTCGCCAGATATGAGCACCTAAACTCAGACGCAACAGACAGCCCTCTGATTACCAAAGACCGTGATGCCACATTTGGCGCGGCCTTTCTGAAACGCTTTTGAGAGGCTAGCTATGTCAGTTAAAATCCAAGTCATCCTATTGAGTGCTTTTCTTCTCTCTGCCCCAACTGTCTCTGCGCAATCCTCGACCGCGCCTTCGTTTGGAGAGCCACAAGTGCATCCCGTTATGCAACTGGCGCAACAAAAAGCGATGACCGAACACTCATTCTCCCAGCGATATGCCTTTGAAATGACCTATCGCGATGGAGACGTTGAGGCCCACGTTTTTGTCAATCCCGCACGACCAATAGGCCAAAGGCTCGACGTTGTTCGAGCCCGCCCAATCAGACTGGGACAATGATTTTCGTGACAGGCTTACAGAGTTTGATGCCGCCCCTTATGACGAGTTTTGGTGCGCGGATTTCCTCGCAATGGTTGGGCGCGACGCGCAAGCTGTAGCTCAGCATGGGACCGCCTTAGTCTTTGCTTTTAGCCCGCAGCCCGGGCCAAATGATGATGCGGATGATCGCAAATTTCTCGCTGAAATGATTGCCCATTTAACTATCGACCAAAGCACGGGCGCGATTCAAAAATTTGAAATGCGCAATCGCCGCCCCTTCAAGCCTATTTTAATCGCAAAAGTTAAATCTTTTCACATGGAAGCACACTGCCAAGTCGCGCCCAATGGCCGGCCCTATGTGGCGAATTTAAGCACAGAATTGTCAGCAAAAATTGCTCTCAAAAAAGTCGAAGACCATGAAGAGCGCCGCATCTTCAATCTGACGGAGGCACGGTAATGGTCTTAGACAAGAATAGCATTGAGAGGCCTAACGCTTAGCGTATAATTTCGCTGGGAAAATTACTTTAGGATGGGAACGATACCCACATCAAAAAGGGGCCGATTGGCCCCTTATATAAACGTAAATAATTCGCGCTATTGGAAGCGGTATTTGAACCTTGCACCAATAGATCGAGGCGGCAGAACATTCGTTCTAAAACGTCGGACATTGGCTGGATTGGCGTCTCCGTCAAAAGCTGGCGCGAGTTGGTTGTTCAGAGGGGTATTGGCAGCACTGGATTCTGAGAAATCGTTGAAGAGATTGTCCACAAAACCAATCAATGACCAATTATCGGCTTCATAGCCAATGGCGGCATTGGCCCGGCCATAGCTTGGAAGTGTATAACTTTCGCCCAGACCGCCAACAATGGTCAAAACATCGCCTTGCCATGCATAACCTGCATTAAACACCACCTCGTCACCAGAAGAGAGCGGATGACGGTAATCGCCAAAGACTGAGAACTGTGTCTTGGGTGATCCCGGTAAGCGGTCACCGTCCCGTGCGTTCACGGGGTCGGTACCAAATCCATAACCGAAGTCAGCTGTGAAATTGCCCTGCCCGTTTATCTGGCGCACCAGACCTGGAACATCAGCCGTCAGATTTGCGTCTGTGTAGCTGAAGTTACCGCGCAGACCGAAACGATCGCTCACCTGCCATGCCGCGTCTAGCTCAACACCTTTGGTCTCCGCAGACTCGGCGTTCACAGTGATGCTCGTGCCCGCATTGATAGAGGTCGTGCTGACTTGCGGATTATCCCATTTCATAAAGAATATCGCACCGTTCAGTCGGAGCGCACCGTCTAGCCAGGTTGTCTTCGCGCCAAGTTCAAAGTTATCTACCGTATCAGCAGATGCGCCGCGTTCGTCCAAAATCGCTGTTCCGCCATCACGTAATTCTTGACCAGGCGTGTAAAGACATAGGGCTTGCCCATCATCATTGAGGTAATCCCCAACGCAGACCTCGCCGCCATTGTTTACGCCCACGCGATAGCCTTGGCTGAAAGTTGCGTAAACCGTATTCCCGCCGCCAAATTCGTAGGATGTATTGACCTTGAAAAGGACGCCATCTTCTGACTGGTTCGGGGCTAAGGTTAACTGATTTTCGATATCCGCCAGTGGATAAGGTTGAAAATCTGTGACCCCATCGAACAAGCCGAAAATCGGGAAATCTGTGGTTCCAGCGGTTTCGAGTGAGTAGTCATAATATCGCGCACCAAAGGTGACATCCCATGCGTCGGTTACGTCAAAAGCGACTTCCCCGAAGACAGATTTTTCCTCAAGCTCACGTCTATCGGCCTCAAAATATTCTAAGTCACCGGAAAATTGAGGTGTTGGCAAACCATTAAATTCAATCACACCCGGCGTGAATTCGGATGAGAGCGCATTGTATTTATTCTTGTTGTAAAACGCGCCGATAATCCAGCTCAAACGCGACTCCGCCGTAGAAACGAGACGAAGTTCTTGGTTGAAAATCTCTGTCTCCTCATCCTCAAACGTAAAGCCTGTGAATGTTGGGAAAGTTTCGTAATAATAATCCAGAGAGATTAGCAAATCTGTTTGATCGCGTTGACCGTTTTCCTCAACCGTTGCCAGACCTGTTGCGGAAGTCAGTTCCGCAAAGCCGAGATCAGCCACAATTTCAAGCGCCAGCAAATCACTATCGCGCTCATTGGGTTCTTCAACGCGTCCGCCAAACTCATACTTGCCAGAGTCAAGTGTGAGTTGGCTTCCAAATGTGGCCGGAATATTTGCCGTACGGAAAGACGATGTATTGCGTCCACCATATTCGCCCTCTTGGAAATAATAAGTGAACGTCGCATCTAGCCTATCACTTGGCTGCCACCGCGCTGCCAGACGGCCAGATAAAATCTCTTCTGTATTGGCATCTTTAATAGGCCTGAAATTACTGGCATCCGCAAAAGCGTCAGGCTCGGAAGCCCCTGGCTGCCGAACCACAAAAGGGTAGTCAATAAAGCCTCTATCATTTTGGAAATCTAATGATCCCCGCAATGCGAAATTATCAGAGACAGGGGCGTTAAACGTAAATCCTGTGTCCGTGCTAATACCGCTCCCCTCGCTGTAAGAGTAAGCGCCCGCTCTGACTTCAAACAACTGACGGTCGAAATCGGGTTTGTTCGGAATATAGCGGATCGCGCCGCCCATAGTCCCTGCACCATAAAGGGTTCCTTGCGGCCCAAGCAAAACCTCAACGCGTTGTAAGTCATTCAAACGCAAATCAACGAAAAGCGGAATTTCTCCAACATATGTTGCAACCGTGCCTCCGCCATTTTCTTGGCCGAAGCTGTTCTGAATATCCTCGACATTCAACCCGCGCACCACAATTCGGTTTCCGTCTCGACCGCCTTGGTCAGCGATATTGAGTCCTGGGACAAAAGCCGCGAGTTCTGAAATATCACCAAAACCCTGCTGTTCGATTTGTTCACCGCCTATCGCGGAAATATTGATCGGAATATCCTGAATAGACTCAGCGCGTCGCGTCGCTGTCACAATAATTTCGTCATTTATAACCTGAGCTTGCGCCGCCATACTATATCCGATTGATCCGAGTGGCAGTGCGAGGATGCTTACAGTTAACTTCAATCGGTTCTTGAGAGTAAATTTAGGTTCCATGGTATTTCCCTTTGGGTGGCGCAGCGTCACGTATAACTTGTATTAAACCTACCGCATAGACAACAAAATTAGATTTCAAATTGTAATGCTGCGGCCAAATTTGACTAAATAGGTGCGGCAAAAGATGAAATCTGCTTTCAAATTCATCACTTGGCATATTGCTCTCAGATTCGGAATAGTTTTCCAACAAAGTTTCAGCTACGAAAGAGCATGGCCTCATTGACCGTTCAAACAGGGTTAAACGCTCTAAAAAACAAACGCTACGAAGCCGTCCACGCTGAGTGTATCGCTGAAATCAAAGAGAATATTTCAAACCCTGTCCCTTATTTTCTACTGGGCGCAATCGCTGCCGACCATGGGAATATAAAAAAGGCTTTGGAGTTGTTCTCGAAAGCTGAAGCCTTAGATGCTGAAAACGCATTTTATCCGGCCTTTATTGGTAAGACCTATGCCGAGTTACGACAGTCCTCAGACGCGAAATTAGCTGCTGACAGAGCCGTAAATTGCGAAATAAGAGACGCTTTTGTTGCGGACATAATAGGGGTCATTTACAGCCGCTGCGGCGCTCATGCGCGTGCCGTTCCCATGTTTGAGCGCGCTGTTGAACTCGACCCGACGCCTGCAAATTACTATTACAATCTGGGGGCTTCTGCACAATTTTTAGGTGATTTTTCAAAGGCCGACAAAGCCTACCAAAACGCGATCGCAAGAGATCCCCATCACTACCGCGCCTGGGCCTCGAAGGTTTCGCTTACACAACAGACGGAGTCTCAAAACTATTTGTCTGACCTCAAAACACTGTTCACAGACCTGCAAGGCCATCAGGACGCGACGCATCAAATAGGTCACGCGATTGCTAAAACACTTGAAGATATAGGGCGCCATGAAGACAGTTTTGATTGGCTCTATAAAGCGAAGGCCGCCAAGCGCGCCGAATTTCCTTATGACCGAGTAGCGGGCCGCGAAACATTTGCCGCCGCAGCGGCCACAACCGACATACCCCCTGCCCGCAATCCCAATGGCGGCGCACCTATCTTTGTCGTCGGCTTGCCCCGTACGGATACAACACTTGTGGACCGCATACTCTCGTCTCATTCTAAAGTTCAGTCCGCGGGGGAGTTGAGCATTTTATCTAATCTTGTGAAGGATATGAGCCAGACGACCTCCAAATATGTACTGGATGCTGAAACGCTGCACGGCGCCTCATCTATTGATCTAGACGTGTTGGGCCGCGATTACATGCGTCTCGCGGAAGAACGATTGGAGAGGCCTGGTCAATTTGTTGATAAAATGCCGTTTAACTTTTTTTATGCAGGGCTAATTTCAAAAGCTCTACCAAACGCCAAGATTATCGCACTGAGGCGCGGCGCAATGGACAGTTGCTTATCTAACTATCGGCAACTGCTGTCTGTGCAAGAATCCTTTTATAATTATACCTTTGATCTTGAGGATACGGCGTTTTTCTACAGTCAATTCGATGGTTTAATGACCCATTGGCGCACCCATCTTCCGAAACAAAATTTCATAGAAATACGCTATGAAGAAATTGTGTATGATCAAGAAAACCAGACGCGTCGACTCCTCGACTTTTGCGGACTAAATTTTGAAGAGCCGTGCTTGCGTTTTCACGAAAACATATCACCCGTGTCGACAGCCAGTTCAGTTCAGGTTCGCCAACCGCTTTATTCAGGCTCTATCGGCCGATGGAAAAAATATGCTAACAAATTGGACGGCTTGCGCAACGCATTAGGCGATCTGGCGGATTAGAGTTTTTCCAGCGGGACATAATCTATGTCAAAGCCAAAGCGCCGCGGCGCCACAACTTTTAGCGCTGTCTCAGAGCGGTAGAAATCCGGGCAGCCTGTGGCAAATACGGCGACGCGTTGACCATAGCGGAGGCGTTCGGCATTTATCGGCGCCCCTGTTTCAAAGTCGACGATTGTGATCAGGTCGGGCACGCTGGCTCGGACACGATCACCTTGTCGTGCGAGCAGATATTCGTTCTTGATATTGACGGATAGGTTTTCCTCCGAACTGTCAAAGCTCTCGATCAAAGCTTCTCCAATATCATAGCCGCCGATGATGCGGGTTGTTTTGTCAATAACCTTTCCCGTGTAAAGCAGCCGACATTCGCCGTAAATTGAGCTCGCAAACAAAGCGGCCAGCGGTTTTTCAAGCGTCGGAGCTTGACCGCGCTTTTCCCTCAGTAGCCGTCCTAGTTTTACGGAGAAGCTCACCGTCCCCGGTATGATCGTATCTTTCAACTGCCGCCCCGTCATTGCGTGCTCTGCGGCCGTAATCATCCCCCCGGCTGCCATGGAAAATGCGCGGATATGGCGCTCATAGGTTTCTGTTGTATCTGTATTAAATGTCGCGCTATTGCCCGCATAGTCATAGGCCAGTGCGGGCGTCGGTTTCACGCCGCCAATGGGATAAGACATCATCTGAGCCTCTGGTAAGGCGCGGCCCATGCCGTCACCGTCAACGATTGGCAAGCCTTTGGCGGCCGCCGCACAAATCGGAATCACAGAATTACCACCCCCAATCTCAAAGGACGCCACCGCGTCAATTTTGCGGCCCACAAATGTCTCAAACGCATTCAACGTCTCTGCGGCTTCCTCAACAGATGGCAAAAGCTCAAGGCTGACTGTCGGCGCACCGACGCTGCCGACGGGCACGATAAAGGCATCATCGGCGAGGTCTTGCGGGGGTAGCAATCGCACGGGGCCGAAGGTCTTTATGGCTTCCGCTGTGATGAGCTTTGGCACATAGGGGTCTCCGCCCCCACCGGTCGCTAAGAAGACAGCGCCCAAAGCCAAGTCATCCAAATGCTCTAGGCCAATATGCGTTAATGTCTCGCTCATGCCCGAAGTTCCCCTATGACTTTAACCCTCACGCGGGTCGCGCCTTCGTCCATATACGGGATGGCGGTTTCCTCAATATCGACAGCGCGAATGGTCTCGCGGTCTGCTCCCGCCGCCAGTGCGCGCTCCGTGGCCGCCGCTGTGACCTCTGCAATGGCGTCTTCGCGGGTGACGCTACGGTAGGATAACATGCGCTCCGACTCGCCCCCGACTTGCGCGATGGCTGCCCCAATCGCATTTGCGACGCCTGCATTGTCTGGACGGTAGAGTTTTGAGGCGGCTTTAAGATCACCCGTCACAAGAACGGAGCCGCCACCCACTAAAATGACAGGTAGCGACTGCCCCCCAGGCTTCATCATATCAATGGCGTGGTCCAACATTGCATGCATGGTATCAGTCGCCGCCTCTATAAGGTGCGACGTAAGCCCCGCGACCTTGGTGGAGTCGCCAATGTCCCGCGCGCCAGAGGCGACTATAATATCCGTCGCCGTGAGTGTATCACCCCCGAAAACCAGTCCATCATGAACGAGACGGTGCCCCACAGATTGCGGACCAATCGTTTTACCATCATCGCTAATCAGGCTGCCGCCGCCCAGTCCGATCGCCAAAATGTCTGGCATACGAAAATTTGTTCTAATGCCACCAATGTCGACAATGACATTGGACTCTCTTGGGAACCCGCCTTGCAGCACACCAATATCAGATGTTGTGCCCCCAATGTCGACGACAATCGCCTCCTCAAGTCCCGTGAGTTTATAGGCGCCCCGAAGTGAATTCGTCGGCCCTGACGAAAATGTCAAAGCCGGAAATTGGCGCACGAATTCGGAACTCATCAGCGTGCCGTCATTCTGGCTAATGAATGCAGGACACGTCAGACCACGCGACTTCAGCGCCGCCAGAAATGCATTCACGACCTTTGTTGCAAATGGCAGAAGCGCCGTATTCATAATGGCGGCGTTCTCACGCTCAAGAAGGCCGAGCCTGCCGAATTGATGGGACAGCGTCAGCTGCGCATCAGGGATAGCCTCAAGAATGGCTTCACTCACTTTAATTTCGGGGTCCGCATTCATCGGTGAGAAAGCCGATGAAATTGCAATGTTCTTTATGTTTTCTTTTTTAAGGGCTCGAATAACGGCGGCAATTTCAGCCTCCCTCAAATCAGCGAGCGGATAGCCGTCATAGAGATAGCCCCCATGAATCATATGTACCTGCGCGTTTATCGCCGCACGCATGTCATCTGGCCAATCGACCATGGGCGGCATGCCGCGTCCTGATGGCAGACCAATGCGAATAGCCGCCATGCGAGACAGTGATTTCCGCTCGATAATGGCATTGGTGAATTGTGTTGTCCCAATCATCACGGTTTGGATTTGTTCTACCCGCACCCCACCAGATGTCAGGATGTCGTCCAGCGCATTGGAGATACCCGACACAACATCAGCTGTGGTCAAAGATTTGGTCGCAGCAATGACTTGGTCACCGTTTAGGATCACCGCGTCCGTATGCGTGCCGCCGACATCAATCCCTATCCTCACGACACGCGCCTTCTGCCAAGTTTGGCAAAAGCGAAGTAAATGATAGCGCTCAGCACAAGTGCATCAATGGCCCCAATCCCACTGAGGTTTGGCAATGTGCCGCGGTCCGCTAAAATTGCGACGATCGCGCCTACGGCCCAAGCCAAGAAAGCAGGTGCGTTGAGTGTTTTATTGTCCGCGAGCGTTTCAAGCTTGTAAACGTCAGGCCTAACGAAAAATCGATCGATGATTAAGACGCCTGCGACTGGGATGAAAATGATTGATAAGTACCAAAGGAATATCTCGAACGCGCCAAGAATATTCATTAGGGCCGCAATAACGCCGACAATTCCTAGCCCAATGGTCAGCCATTTCGTGTTCAGTTTCGGGAAGGTCGCTTTGGCGCTGAGAACTGTGCTGTATAGATTAAGAGAGTTTAAAATCCAGCTCCCCGCGATGATGATGACGAACGCACCAAACCCAAGATTAACGTCCAGCATGAGCTTGAGCATAACATCTGTGCGGCTCACGCCTTCCGCATCGAAATAGGCCTCGAACACACCCGAGCTAACACCGGCCAGTCCTGCCGATATCATGACCAATAACTGGACGAATAAATAACAGAGAATGGCTGTGTAAACGGCTCCCGATTTTTGCCGGATAAACCGCGTGATGTCGGGCAAAATGATAGCGCCAATAATCACGGCCCCGACAACCCAGGAAATCCCGTCCCCTATTGTCATTGCGTTATCCCCCACGGCGCGCACGGGTTTGTCCATAGCAAAGAAATCTGTCAGCCCGTAATCGGCAAAGGCAGATTTCAGGAACAAAGCTGTCACAATAATTAACACAGGGACCAGAAGCGTAGATAAGAAATTGATGGCTTTGAACCCAACCAAAGTCGTCACAGTCATGCAAAAACTCGCCATTATCGCCAGCGCAATATCTGGAACGGCGATGCCCCATAAATCCAAGGCCAGACGCCCAACAGTGTCCATAAATAAATTTATGTTTAAGCCGAACCAACCCATGAGGCTCACGGCGAAAGCGATGTTCACTACGGCCGCGCCTTTGTCGCCAAACGCGACCCGCACAAGCAAATAGGAACTCATACGGTCAGCCGCACCTATATAGCCTGTCACGCAACCCACGACAGTTACAATAAGCGACCCCCAGAATAAGGCCCAGATGGCATTCACTGGCGACAATCCGGCAAACACCTCAAGCCCCGTTAAAAAGGTCGGGAGCGAAAATCCCACCATCGCTGCAATCGCGGCGACACGCGGCCAGGCGACAAGTTGATCCTGCCTAATGGGGACTGCTGCAAACTCGCTAATGTCTTCCATGCGTTTTCCCTTTCAAATTAACCTAGATCATAAGCGAACAAATTAGCTATCAAATATAAACGCCCAATCGCGCAACTATTTCGTTCTTGCAGTCACCACGAAAAGAAGATTTATTGCGAGGATGTCAGGCAAGATGAAGAACATAAAGCTAGACGCGATAAATCGGAAAATTCTCTCGATTACGCATCTGCAATCTGACATCTCCAATCAAGATCTCGCGGACCGCGTTGGGCTGTCGCCGAGTGCCTGTTTCCAGCGTGTCAAAGCGCTCAAAGACGCTGGTTATTTTGTGAGTTTTCATACAGATTTGGATCTCGACAGACTGGTCGAACATGTTTTGGCTTACGTCGAATTCACGCTAAGCGACAATACGCTGGCGGCGAGGCGGCGCTTTGAAAACGAGATTAATAAGCACCCAGAATTCATGGATTGTTTGAGGGTCACGGGCGAGTCAGATTACATCGCTTTCACGTGCTGCTCCAATACCCAATCCCTCAACAACCTGCTTGATCAAATTTCAAATCAAGATGAATTAGGAATTAAAAACATCAAAACCAGAATAATCCTCGAGCGCTCCAAATGGTATTTAGGATATCCATTGGCCAAACTTAAATGGCTAGATACCTAATATTCATGAGGGGGGCGTTAGCGAGTGTCCTTAATTGGGCGATTTTAGGACACTTAACTAATGTCCGCTTTAGCGGGAGATGAGCATGCTATGAAGTTTCAAAAACTTTCGGCAACACATTTAGAAGCGTCGAGTAATGCCCTTGTTTAGGTTCGATAATCAACTCTGTGCGAGCTGTTAGGGCTGACTTCAAGGCCTCCGACATTTCAACAGGTGACCAAGTGTCTAACTCACCATGATAGATGGTGACGTCACACCGCACTTTGCCTAACTTCTCGGCCCATGGTTGCACGTATTTTACTATCGCATGCCTGTATGATTTTGCGTTGTGGTGAAGAGACTGACGCAACCCAGCGGTCGCGCAACTTACAAATATTGGGTCGTTGAGAAGTTCCTTGTCTGCATCGCAGCTTGCCGCGAACATTTGGGTCAGCAAGAATTTTGGAGCGACAAAGGCCACCATGGACTGCATTGCAGTTAGTAGTAGCAGCCCTATCTTGCTAGCATGGGCTGTTTTAAATATCGGGGCACCAGCCATATTCTCCAAAAAGTCGCCAAGTTCCAATGGCCCCGCTGGCGATATCAGGATAATTTCAGAGATATGATCAGGTCGAGTTGCTGCCATTTGCAACGCCGAAAATGCACCCAATGAGAATGCAACAAGCCTCACCTTCCCATGTGTTGCTACAAAACTGTCTAATGCCTGAAAATCCAAAGGTGCAATCACTTTTGGAGAGTGAGGGACAGAAAGCTCCACCATACGAAGTTCATCACCGCTACCAGGCAATCCGTGAAGGTATAATGTGTAAGAGTTTGTATGAATGACCATAAATCAAAATAGCGCTAGAAGTCAGCGTTGGCATTAGGCACAACGCCACAGGTTTCTTCCCTAACGCCTTCGTCACAGCATTACCAGCGTCCTACTTTGTGCGACTTAAGCCACTCGTCTAACGTCCCCCCTCCCCCCACCACCCGTTCACAAGGCTTGCCCCGCGCTGTGTCTTCCGTTAGAGCGCGGCCATGTTTGATTTGGCTCTTTTTATATCGGCGTTTACGACGCTTTTTGTGATCATTGATCCGCCTGGGTGTGCGCCTATTTTTGCGACCTTGACCAAAGGTATGACGCGAAAACATCAGCGCGCTATGGCGATCAAGTCTGTGGGTGTGGCGTCGATCATCCTGATCGGCTTTGCCTATGCGGGTGAGTTTTTATTTTCCAAGCTGGGGATCAGCCTTGATGCGCTGCGCATTGCGGGCGGGATCATGTTATTTATCATCGGCCTGAACATGGTGTTTGAGAAGCGCACGGAATCGCGCGAAGATCGCGCCGAGGACTTGCTCGAAGAAATCGAAGACCCTGAAGATATTTCCGTTTTCCCAATGGGCATCCCCATGATCGCGGGGACTCGGGACTATGGCCTCTCTCTTATTGCTGAAATCCAAGACATCGGATTTATACGGCGAGCTGACGATTATGGCGGCTCTGGTGGCGGTCTTGCTGATCACCTTTGTCAGCTTCCTAATCGCGGGGCCGTTGATGAAATTGATGGGGAAGACCTTCACCAATGTCCTGACCCGCGTGCTGGGTGTTTTGCTCGCCACGCTGGCAGCGCAATTTGTGCTTGACGGAATACGCGGCGCGCTATTCTAATCTGTCCTAAGCTCTGTTCGCGCGGAGGTATTGGAGGTGGGCATGAGAGGTGGGCATGAGTAATTTAGTCAATACGCCATTTGGCAAAGGCATGACCTTCTCTGAAATCGAGAAATGCAGAGAGGTCACACCCGCAGACCGCAAGGCCATACTCGACATGTCCGATCCGCAGGCGGTCCAGACACTCCTGATGGTCACGCCTCCTCGCCCCAAAGCTATCACGACAGATGAAGACATCTTGATGGTGCTGCGCGGGATTAATTTTAATGCGGGATCGCGCAGTGAAGATATGGTGTCGCTGCGTATCTGGCTGAACGCCAAACACATTATCGTCAGCCAGAACTTGCCTGTGCGTTCCGTCGATGTAATCCAAGAACGCCTTGCGACTTACGCAACCCCCGTGGAGGTTATGATCAGTCTGACAGATGAGATCTTCAACCGGATTGAAAGTCATATTTCAGAAATCGACGGCCGCGTGGATGAGGCCGAAGACCTCGCGCTTGAAAATCCAGATCAGAAGCACCGCGCACAGATTATGAATTTCCGCCGAGAACTGATTGCGCTGCGCCGTTATCTCTTGCCGCAGAGAGAGACCATGATGACGCTGTCGCGCTCGACCTCAAAGCTGCTCAGCGGTGATGACCGCGAGACTTTGACCAATCAATATTACCGCGCGGCTCGGATATGTGATCAACTCGACGCCCTGCGGGAACGGCTGTCGCTGATCCAAGAAGAGATCACGGCGATCCTCTCCGACCGTATGAATAAGAACATGTACCTGCTCTCTATCATCTCGCTCGTATTCTTGCCGCTCGGGTTTATTACGGGGCTGTTTGGGATCAATGTCGACGGCATGCCGTGGACGGGGACACCGCTGGGCTTCGTGATTGTCTGCGGGCTTTGCATCGCCGCAGCAGGCTTCATCCTCGCCGTCATGCGAAAGCAGAAATGGATTTAACAATCCGCCGGGGCGGCTGATGGCGCTGAAACTTTACGCACAGGTTTGAATGAAAACTTTGGCTTGGCCGTTTTGGGAAACTTCACCGTCACTATAACGGCCTGCGAACGCGGCTTACCCCGCAACTTCGCTGTCCGCTTCGTTGCGGAATAAATGACGCGCGGCATGGACGACCAGATAGCTCGACAAGATAATCGCTTGCCCGGCATTTGGGCCTTTGAGCCAAATTGAAGCCCTGAGATTTTACCTTTTGCCTTCACCTTGACTTTGATACGCCCGATGACATTTTTTGCTGTGACTTTAAAGGGCGCATTGGAGACTACCATATATTTGTGTTCGCCTGGCTTTTTCGAAACCAACTTCATTGCCACGCGACCCTTAGAAGTGAATGCAACACGATCAGACATATTGGCCCAGACGGCTTGGGGTGCCGTGATCAATATCGCCGTTAAAGCAGTGAGCAGAAGCCTCATGCGAAAGCTCCCCGAGCGGCTTGTTGAGCCGGTGTGCGAGATAATGCCGCTTTGGTCTTGAGGCGCCAAGCCTCAACGCTAACCACTTGCGGCAGATCAGATTCTTTCGGAGTCGTGATAACGGTCATTATCCCATTGGCCTCGCGAGCTTGGGTTTGATGCGTGCCTGGCACACCAATCAAAATGGTATCCACGCCAAGCATGTGTAAAATATCGGCTTGCTGCTGCAGTGATCCATCTTTATCGGCTCGCATATCTAAAACGGCCAGAGACGGAAGCGTATGAAAAATATGCTTCACTAGCAGCAAAAAATCTCCGCCCATGAATTTTACAGCGTGACCATCAGCCTCCAATGTCTCGCTGATCGAGTGTTCTAGACTCGTTGTTTCGCTATATATTAAAATCATCCCAGGCTCCCAACCAATTTCAAGACTGCGCACTGTGCGCCTCAACTACAAGGAACAAATGGTCCAAAGACCCTATTCGTTCCTCAAAAGGTCGTGCCTTCGTTAGTCACAGTTTCTAATAGGTTAAGACTTAGGATTAGTATTTTATAAACGCAAAAAACGCCCCCTGCTCGGCAGAAGGCGTTTTTGAAATCTTAGTCTGTAAAGCGTTTAAGCTTTAACAGTGTGCGGCGCAGAGGCGTTTTTCTTGGCCGTTTCGACCAAAGCTGCAAAGGCTTCTGGCTCATTGCCAGCCATATCGGCGAGCATTTTGCGGTCAATGTTGATACCCGCTTTGTTGAGGCCGTCCATGAAACGACCATAGGTCATTCCGTGAAGACGGGCTGCCGCGTTGATCCGCTGAATCCACAGCGCGCGGAATTGGCGCTTTTTCAGCTTACGGCCGATATAGGCGTATTGACCGGCTTTTTCGACAGCTTGGTTAGCGATGCGGAATGTATTTTTCCGGCGGCCGCGATACCCTTTGGCTGCATCAATAATTTTTTTGTGACGTGCGTGTTTTGTGACGCCGCGTTTTACTCGTGACATAGTGTTTCTCCGAAGTCGTAAGAGATGGCGAGGGCGCCATGATTAGCCATTTGGCATGAAATTCTTTTTGATCCGCTTGGCATCACAATCCTTGAGGACAGTGGTTCCGCGCAGCTTACGAATTTGGTCGTTCGTCCGCTTGATCATACCGTGGCGTTTGCCCGCTTGGCCGGCTTTAACTTTACCGGAAGCGGTCAGTTTGAAGCGCTTTTTAGCGCCTGACTTCGTCTTCATTTTGGGCATTTCGGTCTCCTAATAATGGCGGGAGGGGAAGAACTGTCCGACCCGCTGCCTTTCGAGCGATGAGGCATGCCTTTAGCCACAGTCGCTGCGTTCCCCGTTTGGGGATGCGGGCGTATAGCAGGGCGGACAGAGATTGCAAGACCCTTATGACAGAAGCCTTGGTGCAAAAGTTTATAACTGCTACAGCGGTGGGAGGGAGAGATTAGCATGAAAATTTTTAACTACATCAACGGCATTTTCTATGTCCTATACGGTTTGTTCGGCGCGGCCCTACCCCGCAGCATGGCCGATATTATGGGTTGGGACTTGTCCCTACTGGGCCTGCACCAAACCCGCGCGATCAGTTGCGCCATGGCCGCGTTGGGGGCAATATTATTGCTCGTGATTTCTCAAGGTCGCGATCAGAAATTGATCACCATGATGATCATTTTCGTCACGCTTAGCTTTGCCGCAGGACGGTGTATTGGTATTTTAGTCGATGGTGCAGAGCCGAGCCAAACGGTCTATGAAATCATTTTCGAGATATGCCTCGCCGCGCTTGGGGCAGGGTTGATCTGGTGGTCGGACCGAAAAACAGCCTAAGATATATCCCCGCTATTCAAAACTGTGATTGACTGTGCGGGTGACGGCCCAAACGGACATAATTTTACGCCCATCCAATCTTACGCCTCTGCAAGCCGCACTGGCGGCGGTGATTAAAGCCTATTGCGCGATGATCATCGCCGCACAACACCCGCAACATATGCTGCGATTGGTGCAAAGCCTGCGCCGTAAAGTATGGGAAAATTGTCGTCTGCAAGCTAAAGTGCTCGCCAGCCAATTACGCCAAGACCTGGCAACCAACCCTGCTTTGCGAGCGCGGGTAAGAGCTGACCTCGGCGGACAGCCCGCTCTTAGGAAATGGGAAGCCCGCCGCCTAACCGCAAAGATCAGGGCCGCCCATTATGCGGCGCGGATCGCGCGGGGGTGGGATGCGCCAGACACGCAACAGAATCCAGACACACAAAAGAATATTGAGCCTATCCGCGCAACAATAACGCGCCAATCGCGCCCCGCCTGGCAGCCCAAGACAGATCGGGCAGGCCTATTTCGTCTGGCGATATTACCAGCCATACCGCGCCAAAGACCTCGTCAAACTCAAACAAGTTCATCACAAAACATACAGCCTCGGACACGAAGGACGGAATTTATCTTTCACCCCGTTCAGGTCACGTCAGAAGAATTGCGGGCCGCGCCTTCCGTGCCAAGTTTTCAGACCTCATCCGCAAAAGACAGCCCGCCGCCAGGATATGCCACGCCCGTTTTGCGCCCACCGATTTGATCTACATTACCTAATTAACAAACCACCCGCGCCCTTCCCCGCGCGGGTGACTATAGCCGCTTGGCCGAAAGTTTTTGCACAAAAAAGCGCCCCGCAATCGAGACGCTTTTGATATTTTCAATCTGGAGGGAACCCTATTTCAGGGCCATTTACTTAGGCGCGAGGACCATAATCATCATACGGCCTTCGGTCTTCGGCTCGAACTCGACTTTGGTCGTTTCGGCGAAGTCTTCTTTGACGCGGGCCAGCAAATCTGTGCCGCGGTCCATATGGGCCATTTCACGACCCCGGAAGCGGATAGTGACTTTGACTTTGTCCCCGCGGTCGAAGAATTTCTGCATCGCTTTCGTCTTCACGCCGTAATCATGGACGTCGATATTGGGGCGCATTTTGATTTCTTTAAGAGTCTGCGTGCGCTGGTTTTTCCGATTCGCCGCTTTCTTCTTTTGGTTCTCAAATCGCATTTTACCAAAGTCGAGAACTTTACACACAGGCGTTTCGCCTGGGGCCACTTCGACGAGATCGAGACCGGCCGCGCGGGCTGCGGCAAGGGCGTCTTCGATCGGGACAACGCCCTTTTTCTCGCCTGTATCTAGGACAAGCAGAACTTTGGGGCTGGTAATATCTCTGTTAATGCGTGGGCCCTTCGCTTTCTTAGCGGGTTGGGCCGACAATGGGCGTCTAGCGATGATGTTTCTCCGTGGTTGTTTCAGGAAAGTTGGATATGGCGGTTAAAGCACAGTTTTTCAAGCCTTATCGCGCGGAAAGGTTCCCAAATGTAGTTTTTCGTAAACCGCGAGAGTCGCCGATTGGAGCGCCGTTTTAGAGAAATTATCCGCGATCCGCGCACGGGCCTTTGCCCCAACACTGGACAAGTCATCGCTCCGACGGATGGCAGAGGCGAGCGCTTCGGGGGCATTTGGCGGGACGAGCCAGCCTGTCTGTCCGTCCAGCACGGTTTCCAATGCGCCGCCAATCGCCGATGCGATGACAGGCTTGCCCATCGCTTGAGCTTCGGCTGCCGTTCGGCCAAAAGCTTCGGGCTCGATCGACGGGCAGATCACGATGTCAGCGGACGCATAGGCCGTCACGACATCACTGTCATGGCCCGCGAAAACCACGCGGCTTGTAAGGCCAAGAGTCTCGGCTTGCTGGGTAAGCTCAGCGACGAGGCTGTCTCGTCCCTGCGCGTCGCCTAGCAGAATTAAGACGTGATCATCGGGCAAATCGGCCAAGGCCGCGATCGCAACACCCTGCCCTTTCCAGCGGGTCACGCGTCCTGGCAAAAGGACAATCGTCTGGTTCGGGCCAACGCCCCAAGACAGGCGTTTCTGCGCAATGTCCGCCGCGTTCACTTTGGCGGGATCAAAAGCGGTCATGTCTACGCCGCGATAAATCGTCGTGATTTTGGAGGCGCTGACGTTGTGAGTTTTAAGGATATGGGCTTTGGTGAAATCAGAATTGGCAATAATATGATCGCCCCGCGCCATCACAGAATTATAGAGGCGCTTCGGCGCGGACTTGGCATTATATATGCCGTGATACGTCGTCAGGAACGACACCCGCTCAGCTTTGGCTGCAAACATGGCGGGCCAAGCGGGGGCGCGGGAGCGGGCATGGACAACGTCAATTTTGTGCTCTGCAATAAGGCGGCGCACTCCCGCAATGCGCCACGGCACAGACAGGATATTCTTCGACCCAATGTCAGCGATATGATTTACACCGCCCAGCCGCTCAATCTCGCTTGCGAGCCGTCCGCCATGGGACAGCACATGCGCCCCGTGCCCCGCAGCGCGCAGCGCCTCGACCATTTCGACCGTGGTGCGTTCGACACCGCCCGCGTTTAGGTCTGGCAAAATTTGTAACACATTCATATAAGCGCCCTATCATGACCGATCTAAAATTACCGCAATTTCTTACGACAAAATCTGGCGAACGCATTGCTTATAAAATGAGTGCGGGCGCCGTGGATACAGATGTGCCGACCTTGATCTGGTGCGGCGGGTTAAAGTCCGACATGGAGGGCGGAAAAGCGACGCACCTCCACGCTTGGGCAGATGCGCGCGGGCAAGGCTTCATCCGCTTTGATTATTTCGGCCACGGGCAGAGCAGCGGCGATTTCATTGACGGCACGATCAGCCGTTGGGCCAAAGACGTGACCTTAGTCCGTGACCAGTTGACGACGGGGCCGGTGATCTTGATCGGCTCGTCCATGGGCGGCTGGGCCGCGATGCTCTCGGCCATGCAGTTGACGCCCAATGTGGCAGGGCTCGTGCTGATCAATCCCGCCCCAGATTTTACTGAAAAACTGACAAAAGCGCGGTGGAGTGAGGCGCAACTCAAGGCGCTGGATGAAAACGGGATCGTCTATGAACCGTCTGGGTATGACGAACCTTATGCCTACTCCAAAACCTTGATAGAGGATGGGCGCAAATACCAAATTCTGGACTATCCTATCCCCATCACCTGCCCCGTGCGTATCTTGCAAGGCTATGATGACAGCGTCGTGCCGTGGCAACATTCCAAGCTGATTGTCGATATGATCAGCAGTCATGACGTGACTTACACCCTCGTCAAAGGCGGCGATCACAGCCTGTCACGGCCACAAGATTTGGCGCTGATTGAAACGGCGATTGCTGGGATAGGTTGATGGTGACGCCGCTTGATCAACGCCCCCGCTCTGGCCCCTATTCCGGGATCAATGCGCGGTCGGCGAAACGATTTCTGGCAGAGCAATTTCGTCAGGCAGATCTGCCGTTTCCCGAGGAAGACGCGCGAGACCTCGTCCTCGCAGCGACCGGGTTGAGCGAGGTTGAATTGATCACGCGCGGCACAGAATTTCTGACTCCCGAAGCGTTTGAACGGGTCAGTGAATTTGCTGCGCGCCGCATGTCTGGCGAACCTGTCGATCATATTTTGGGCGAGCGATTTTTCTATGACTTGCCATTTACCGTCACGCGAAATGTTCTTTCGCCAAGGGCCGATACAGAAGTTTTGGTGCGGGAATCGCTGCGCCTGTTGGAGGGGATTGCGTCGCCCCATATTCTTGATCTGGGCACGGGGTCAGGTGCCGTCCTGATCAGCCTTCTGCACGCCCGCCCTGACGCGAATGGAGTCGGCGTTGATCTGTCAGATGCGGCTTTGGCGGTTGCGAAAAGCAATGCAGCGCGTCACGACATTGCGGCGGAGTGGATCTGCGGATCGTGGTATGACCCGATAGATAAGGCGCGCCGCTTTGACGTAATCGTGTCCAACCCCCTATATTTCTGATGCAGCGATGGAGGGTCTGGACGTTGAAGTGCGAGACTATGACCCGCCTTTGGCGCTGCGGGGCGGTCCTGATGGCTTGGCGCCTTATCCAATTATAATTGAGGGGGCGCAGTATCACTTGCGCGCGGGGGGCTGGCTTCTCGTAGAGATTGGGTATGACCAAGGCGAGGCTGTTTTGGGTATGTTTGAAGCGGCTGGATTTACAGCCGTCGCCTGTCTCAAAGACCTCGGCGGACAGGACAGAGTGGTCATGGGACAATGGTCTAGTTGAAAAGTGCCTGAATTTAATTGCCAAAATGCCGCAAAAAATGCTTTGCGAACTGGCGCGACTTTGCTAGGCCAAAGAGGTAGTGAGTTTGCCTTAAACCTTTCGGCACCCTACCAATCGCTCAAATCGTGGTTATCTGGAATTGTATTTCGGATGGAAAATATTTGGGAAACTTAAAAGGACATTTCGATGAAACGCCAACGCGGACGTAGTCGCAATAACAATAATAACGGCAACAAAAATAACAGCAACCGGTCGCTCGACAGCAACGGGCCGGATGTAAAAGTGCGCGGCACGGCCAGCACGATTTATGAAAAATACACGACTCTTGCGCGAGATGCGATGAGTTCTGGCAATCGCGTAAAGGCGGAAAATTACCGCCAGCACGCAGAGCATTATCTGCGCCTGATGAATGCGCAAGAGGCGGCGAAACAAGCCGCGCAAGAAGAACGCGAAGCGGCGCGGGCGGCGCGCGAAAACTCTCAAAACAACGATGATGATCAGGACAATCATGGGCGTCGTGATAATCGCAATTCACGCCGTGATCGGTCTGACAAATCTGATCTCGCCTGAGAGCAGTGACAAGTCATCTAAGCCAAAGCGGAAGTCGACGTTAGATGATGCACCTGCCGAATTGGACGTGATTGAGACGCAGGCGGAAAAACCTAAAAAGCGCAGAAAAGTAGCTGAGATTGAAGCAGAGTCGGGTAGTGACACCGCGACATCTGAGGACGATGGGGATGCACCGAAACGTCGTCGCCGCGCTCCAACGCGCCGCAAACCTGAAGAGACTGTCGACGCCGCTGAGTAAGATCGAACGCCGTGACCGACCACACTTCTGATTAATGTAGAAAATAAAAATCCCGCCAACATCAAGTTGAGCGGGGTTTTTGCATGGAACGGCAGAACTTGGTCAGGCAGCTAGCTTTTCTTCGGACCGGGTTTCGCGCGAAGTGTGCCGTCTTTTTTCAGTAAGCGCCCCTGCGCATCGCGCTTCACTTTTTGACCCTTTTTCGGCCCCCGCTTTGCGCCAGTTGTTTTGGGCTTCGCCGCCTTAGACTTCGCAGGCGCTTTCTTGGCTGCAGTTTTTTTCGTGGCAGGTTTCGTCGTGGCAGGTTTCGTCGTGGCAGGCTTCTTTGCAGACGTTTTTCTTGCAACTGGCTTAGCGGCAGTTTTGCGCTTCGCCCGCGTTTTTGTCGTCGCCTTAGGCTCTAATATTTTGACAGGCGTTGGATCGTCCGCAGGGTCATGAACGCTGCCTTTGCCCATAATGTCTTCGGTGCGGGACTTCGTCGCCTGTGTCGCAGATTTCGCTTTTGCAGTGACGGTATCTGCTGCGTCTTCAACGGAATCCTTTACATCAGAGAAAGTTGATTTTGTTTTCTCGCCTGTCGCCTTGGCGACTTCGCGTGCACGGATCGCGGCGGCCTCAGCGGCCTTGCGAGCTTCCGCCATCGGGTCAATATCTGCAGTTTCGGACTTGCCCCCATCCGGAGACAAATTATTGTTGATCCGAAAAATCGCAACCGCAATTTCACACAGCAGTCGCAGACCAACTAATACAAGCAGCATTCCCGCAAAGAAATTGACGAAGTCGAGAACATCAGAGAGTGGGCCCAACCGCACGGTCTCAAATGCTGTCGAAACAAAGGCTATCAGCGCCACGATGAGCGCGAGCCAATAAAAAACAATGACTAGTTTTTCCTTCATCAATTTATCGAAGGAGAAAAAGAAATTAATAAGATCGCGCATGGCACTTTTCCTTGGTTATACGTTCCGAGGAATATAGGCTTTTAATTAACGCGTAGCAAGTTGCTTCCCATAGAGGGTGAATAGCAAATTGATTTACCCTCAATAATTAATTAGCGGGCGATGTATTGATAGTAGGTGACGATATTGTCGCCGCAGTATTATTTTCGACGACCAAAGCCGCAGGGCGAATTGTTTGTGAGTTGCGGCGGGCTTTATCAATCTCTGCGCGACGCGCTTTAAACTCTGGCATGGCGGAGGCAGAAAGTGGCTTGCCAGATAGCTGGCTCAAGCTACGCGGATTGATCTTCTTGCCGTGATGATGGACTTCATAATGCAGGTGCGGCCCTGTCGAACGACCTGTCGTGCCGACATAGCCGATCACTTGATCTTGGGTTACATAGGCACCCGCCCGAACACCGCGCGCGAATTTATTTAAATGTGCATAGGCTGTTTTGTAGCCGTCCGTGTGGCGAATGAGAATATAATTCCCGTAACCGCCATAACGATTGGCGCGTTCAACCGTGCCTGAGCCAGCGGCCAAGATTGGGGTGCCGCGAGGGGCTGCGAAATCAACGCCAGTATGCATTTTACGGTAGCCCAAAATCGGATGTCTGCGCTTACCATAGGATGAGGATAGGCGCGCACCATTGATGGGTGTGGCGCGGAGTTTGCGCTTCGCCGTTTTGCCGTCAGCATCGTAAAAATTCTCGCGGCCTTTATCGTCTTTGAAGAGATAGTATTCAGACTGCTTTCCGCGCGGGCTGAAGCTTGTATAAAGCAAATCACCTGCTTTGATGATCTTGCCCTTACGATCGCGCGCGACTTCAAAAAACATCTCGAACTCATCGCCAGGCTGGATGTCGCGTTGGAAGTCGACGGAGTATTCGTAGATATTGGCGAATTGCGCGACGACCTTGTCTGGCGCGCCCAATTTTGTGGCATCGACGTAAAGTGAGTTGTTGATCGTCGCGGCAACGCCGATTGTTTCATATTTAAAGCTATGATCAATTTTGCGAGCTTTAAAGTCTTCGCCGACGCGGGATACAAATACGCTGCTTTCGACATTTGGTTTAAACGTCAGATGATCGAGAGAGTCGTTTGTGAAATGCATTTGGAACGTCTGCCCTACGCGGAGGTTCTTCGGCTTGTAGACAGACGCAAAGGCTTGCGTCACACGGTAGGCCTCCCCGCCCGATAATCCGTTTTTCTGCAAGAGCGGTCCCAGATTGTCGCCAGAGCGCAATTTAAACTCGACCGTTTTTGTGTTCAGCAATTCTGTCGCTAAGTCTGTCGACATGTCAAAGGAGGCCAGATCAATCGCAGCAAGCTCAGGCGTTTCAACCGAAGCTTCGGCAATGCCAGACTCTGATTTTGGCATTGCAACCAAAACGAGCGCGCTCACGGCGACGGACGCAATCAGAAAACGGTGACGGCTATCCTTGGGCACAACTGTATGGCTGTAGTGCCGAAAGGCGACGAGCCGTTCAGTCAGGCCTTGTTTTAGCTGCGTTTTATAATCTGACATAAGCCCCATGCCTGCTAGGACGCCAAACGGCATCGTTGATCTCAATAGTGATGAACAAGCCCCATAATGCCAGCACGATTCCTACAACTTGGTTAACGCATCCTAATTACCACGTAAACTTACGAAAAATTATGGTGCAAGCCAGTCTGAAAGCGTAGAGCGGGGGGTATGGGTGTCATGCTCACATACTTTATGCAATGACGCGGCAGTTCCCGCAAACCGAAATGGCAGTTTGACCGCAGTTGAGACTATATCACCCCCGCCGATAAAGGCAGATCGCAAGCGGCGACCTTGGTGGGTCTGGCTGTTATGGGCTGTCCTATTCGTGCTGCTGATCGCGGCGATGGCGCTCTATTGGGCGTGGTCCAACCGCATGGGGCTGCTGGAACAGTTGGCGATTGATACCTTGGCTGAGGACGGCATCACGGCAGAGTTGTCCATTCAAGACATCGACAAGACGCATATCATACTCAACAAAGTCAAGCTGAGCTATGAGGACGAGCGGTTTTTTGCGGCTGACAAAATTCGCGCCGATTATGAATGGCGAGATGCGCTAGAGGGACGGTTTAAGCGACTGGCGTTTACAAAACCGAGCGCCACCGTGACGCTCGATGCGCAAGGTAAAATTATAGATGGCTGGGTGCCGCCCGGCATGGGGCAAACGGATGAAGGAGGATTTCCACCAGAGGGCGTCACTGTCACAGACGGGCTGTTCACGCTGCGCACACCTTATGGCACAGCCGACGTGAGGGCTGACGCCAAAATCAGTGACACGCAAAATTTTACCGCAGACCTTACCCTGCCCGAGACAAAGCTTACCCTTAAAGACGGGATTGCGACTGTCCGCGCGGCTATTGATATCGTGCGCGAAGACGGCCTCATCAAAACGCAAGGCAGCGCGAATTTGCCCTTGCTGGATCACCCTGCCTTTGACGGCACAGAGGTTCAGATTACCTTTGACGGCTATCCAGACATCGCGGAAGGGCAGCGGGCTTTTCGTGGCGACATCAACGCGACATTTGAGACACTGAACACGGCGCAGGTTGCGCTGAAAACAGGCCAGATGGACTGGCGGGGTGACGTGGAATTGACGGACGCTTTACCTGATTTACGCGGGACATGGCGGGCAGATGTTGCATCCCTGCGCCTGCCCGATCCGATCCGCACCCGTGATTTGGCGCGCACGCTGTCCTTATCGCCCGCCTTATCCACAACCCCGATTGCAGAAAATTTCGTGGGCGATTTAGAGCGCAAGCTTTTGGCGCTGTTGACTGAAAGTCGCGTCTCGGCGGCGGGCGATATTCAGCGTGATGCAGGCGGCGCGGAGGTGACTTTGTCCGAGCCCTTGATCGTCACATCTGATGCGACAACCCTGACATTAAGGCCTGCCGCCGCGGCGCTTCCCGTTCCGACATATCAATTTGACCGTGCGAAACAGGTACTGTTGGCGCGGTTCGATGTGCAAATGACACAGCCCGTAGACCTGTCTGCGACGGGCGTAGAATTCGCCGCGCAGTCTATCAATGGTTGGCAGATCGACCAAGTCAACCAATTCAAGGCGCGCATTAAAACACAATCGACGTGGCAAAATAAGCGTGTCCCAGCCAGGCTGCGGCCTTTCTCCGCGATGGTCGAATATGACGGGACAAACCTTGCAAGGCGCACAGTCGGACTGAACGGTAAAATTAATTATGACGGCTCGATCCCTGGCGCGATTGTGGAGGCGCTAAAAACGGGTGGACGTATGGACGTCATCCTTCGACCCAATACAATGGCGCTAAATTTTATGCCTGCAGACGGAGGCCGTGTGTCTGCCGCTAAGATCGCAACGCAGACGGACTGGCTGGCCAGCAAAGTCACGGCGACCCTCGCGCCCGCCGCCCCACTCTACACGCGCACTGGCGACACGGCTAAAATCAATGCAATCCTATCTGACGTGATACTGAGCGCAGATCGCCTGACCGAGCCAGCGCGGTTAGAGGTCAGCGCGGCCAAGACGAATATCTCTGGTGCGCTCAAAACGGTGGGCGGCGCTTTGCAGCAAGACTGGTCTGGGACATATGCTAATGCCCTGATCACCAGTGAAGATTTGCCGGGACCGAATACGCGCATCGCACTGGGTGACGGTGCTTTCACAACACAGCTCACCACAGGGCAGACGCCTGAATTTACGCTCACAGCGCCGCTAGCGGATGTGCAATCAGACCTCGTGCAAGCCAAAGCAATCAGCCTTGATGTGGCGGGGACACCGAATGATTATCGCCTTACTCATGAAGGTGGGCGAGTGAAACTGACGGGCAATGACCTGCCCCCCATGCCGATCAAAGGCCGTGTGAATTTCGTGAACGGGCAATATGAAGGCGAAGCGATTGCCTTCCTCCCGCAAGCCAATGACACGCCGATCGACATTGATTACACAATCCGCGATAGCCAAGGCACGGCAGTTGTCACAATAGACGCCCTGCAGTTTAAGCCTGGGAAATTGCAGCCCCAAGCCCTGATCCCAACGCTGCGCGGAAAAATTGCGCGTGTCGAAGGCCAAGCTTCGGCCAAGATCAATCTGGCCTTTGGTGCCAACCAACCCCTGCAAAGTTCTGGTACAGCCAAGCTGATCAATATGAATATCGGCACAGCCCCTGGCCCGTTGACCAACGTCAATACGGAGCTTGATCTCGCCTCCGTTCTGCCGCTGAAAACGCGGGGACGGCAGACGCTGACAGTTGAGAAATTTGACCCTGGCCTCCCATTGGAAAACGGCGTGATCGAATATGAATTTGTCGAAGACGGCGTGAAAGTTTACTCTGCGCGCTGGCCGCTAGGCGACGGGTTTTTCTCGCTCGACCCATTTACGTGGAAATATGCAGCGACAGAAAACCGAGTGGTTTTGCGTCTTGATAAAGTCGGGCTGGGTGAGTTTTTAAACAATTTGGGCGACGGCGCGATTGAAGCGACAGGCGATCTCGAAGGCACTTTCCCCATTGTGATTTCTGGCATTGATGTGCGCGTCGATGGCGGGCGATTATTTGTCAAAGACGGCGGCGTCATCAAATATACCGCCAAAGAAGCTGCGGCAGCAGGCCAAGCCAATGAATATGCTGGCAAGGCGCTGGAGGCTCTCAAAGATTTCCGCTATCGTGAATTATCCGCTGAAGTAAACGGACCGTTGGACGGTGATGTGAAAGTCGGCCTGGCCTTTGACGGCAAAAACCCAGACGTGTTGAATGGGCAACCTTTCGCTTTTGATGTTGGGATTGAGGGCGAATTATTTAATATCCTGCGCAGCTTTAACACCAGCGCACAAATCAAAGCGCAACTCGCCGATCAAGGCATAAGCGTGAAGACGGAATAATCCGCTTAGCGCTAGCCTTTTCGCGTCAATTTCGCTATCAGGCGCGCAGTTAATTTTATCCCCCCGACTGGAGAGCCTTATGCGCCCTGATAACCGTGCTGCCGATCAACTGCGTGACGTCACTTTTGAGGTCGGTGTTTCGCGCTATGCCGAAGGGTCGTGCTTGGCAAAATTCGGAAACACTCATGTCCTCTGCACAGCCTCCGTCGACAGCTCAGTCCCACGCTGGATGAAGGGCAAGGGCAAGGGTTGGGTGACGGCGGAATACGGTATGCTACCGCGTTCTACTCATTCTCGAAATAATCGCGAAGCCGCGCGGGGGAAGCAAGGCGGGCGGACTGTTGAAATTCAACGCTTGATCGGACGCTCTTTGCGCGCCGTGATTGACCTGCAAAAACTTGGCGAGCGTCAGATCATTTTAGATTGCGATGTGATGCAAGCCGATGGCGGCACGCGGACAGCGTCGATCTCTGGCGCTTGGGTTGCGCTCTATCAAGCTTGCCAAAAACTTGTTGAGACAGGTGAGCTTAAAGAAAACCCAGTCTATGCCAATATGGCCGCCGTGAGTTGCGGGATTGTCGACGGCGAATGTCGCCTGGATTTAGAATATACCGAGGACAGCACCGCGCAAGCTGATGCCAATTTTGTCCTGACGGATGACGGCGGTATTATCGAAGTGCAGGCCTCCGCCGAAGACACACCCTTCAAAGCCTCCGAGATGGCCGAGCTGACACGTCTTGCGGACAAAGGCGTGACGGAATTATGCGCCATGCAAAAAGCTGCGCTCAAGGCGTAATTAATTAAAAGAAATGAACGACCATGACGCGCGACGAACACTTTAAAAAGCTTGAAGACCTAGCTACGAAAAGCATTGGCATTGCTGATCTCTTTAAAACTGAACCGCGTCGCATGGAGAATTTTGTCCTGCGTGAAGGGCCGTTGCGCGCTGACTTTTCCAAGCAAGCGATCAGTCAATCCGCCAAAGAGGCGCTGCTGTCCCTCGCGGCGGCGTGTCACCTAGAAGAATGGCGTGCAAAATTATTCGCGGGCGAGAAAGTCAATACGTCAGAGGACCGCGCCGTCTTACACATGGCACTTCGCGGCGTAGGCGGATCGACCGCTGTCAAAAAAGACGTCGCTGATATGCGCGACCATATGGCGGCCTTCGCGCGAAAAATTCGCGAAGACGGTAAGTTCAAAAATATCATCCATATCGGCATTGGCGGCTCCGATCTTGGGCCCCGTCTTGTCGCTGATGCATTTGCCGCGAATGGCGAGCCTAGCTTGACGTTGCGCTTTGCGGAAAATATCGACGGAGCATCGGTCAATGACGCAATCTCTGGCCTCGACCCAAAAGAGACGCTTGCCATTGTCGTGTCCAAATCTTTCGGCACCCAAGAAACCAAAATGAACGGCGATGCCGTGCGCAACTGGCTGGCGGAAACGCTTGGCGATAAGGCGGGCGATCATATGCTGGCTGTCACGGCGAACCGCACAGGGGCAGAAGCTTTCGGCATCCCGTCTGATCAGATTTTTGATTTCTGGGATTGGGTCGGCGGGCGTTATTCTGTTTGGTCAGCCGTGGGGCTATCCCTACAAATAGCTTACGGACCTGAGAGCTTTGATCAATTTCTCAAAGGGGCGGCGGCGATGGATATGCATTTCCGAGATCAACCCTTGCAAGACAACTTACCTGTGATGATGGCGATGGTCGGAATCTGGAACCGCAATGTGCTGGGCTATAGCTCCCTCGCAGTGATCCCATATGCGCAGCGCATCCGTAAACTTGCGGCCTTTCTGCAACAGTTGGAAATGGAAAGTAACGGCAAACGTATCACGCGAGACGGCGAAGAGGCTGGCCTGACCTGCCCTATTATTTGGGGCGATGAGGGCACAAATGGACAACACGCATTCTTCCAATGGCTGCACCAAGGCACACCCGGTGCGCCCGTTGATTTCGTGGCTGTTTTGAACGATCACTCGGCGCGGCCAGACCACCACACTGCCTTATTGGCAAATTGTTTTGCGCAAAGCGAAGCCTTGATGCTCGGCAAATCAGAACATGTTGTCCGCGAGGAATTAGGCGACCGCACAGATGCCGATGCGATTGCGCCGCAAAAAACTTTTCCAGGAAATCGCCCTTCGACGACACTGACTTTGGACGAACTATCCCCCTTCGCACTTGGGCATTTAATTGCGCTTTATGAGCATAAAGTCTTCGTGCAAGGTGTAATTTGGAATGTAAATTCCTTTGATCAATGGGGCGTGGAATTGGGCAAAGTCTTGGCAACAAAAATCCTGAGCGAATTAAAGACTGGCGATACAGGCGATCACGACCCCAGCACCACAGCCCTCATGTCTTTGTTCAAAGACGCGTCTAGTTAAGACACTTCATTTTTTCTAATGGTGCATTTTCGCGCTAGGCTGCGCCGCATTTTCTGATAATCTGGGGACATTATTCGCAGGCTATCATGGAGATGCTCATGTCTGCTTTAGCTACGATTGATCCAGATACAGGCGGTCTCGCTCTGAGCTTTTCTGGACAACGACAAGTTCTCCACCCACTCTGGCTTCGTGAGCGGGTCAATGGCGAAAACGTCTTTGATCCCATCAGCCATCAACGCCTTTATGAGCACAGTGAATTACCAGATGATTTAGTGGTATCACAGATAAATGACACAACGGCAGACGCGATAAAGCTGACATTTAATTCAGGCGAGACTTTATCTTTATCTCTACAAGATACGCTGCAGGAGCTTGGGTGGGCGCCTCATGCGGAGGCTTTGCCCTCCCCCAAAGTTGGGATGCCTCTTTAAATCGATTGCCTGAAGCAGATTGGGCCGACCTAGATCAACCCGCAAAAATGAAATCCCTCTTGGAAGATTATTTCCGCCACGGTTTTTGTATTCTGCAGAACACGCCGACAGATCGCGATAGTCTTAAATTTCTGGCACGGCGTTTTGGCTATTTGCGCGAGACGAATTTCGGCGAGTTATTTAATGTGGAGATGAAACCAAATCCGTCTGATCTCGCCTATACAGATGTCGCGCTCGCGTCCCATACGGATAATCCCTACCGCGCGCCCGTCCCAGGAATTCAATATTTGCACTGCCTGCGCAATGAGGTGTCTGGCGGGCTCTCAACATTGGTCGACGGCATGGCGATTGCAGAGGCGTTGCGCCGCGAAGCACCTGATCAAGCCGATGTGTTGGAGCGGGTCTCTGTGCGCTTTCGCTATGAAGGGCCGTCTGCGATCTTAGAACATTTCGGACCCTTGATTGAGCGTGACCACGTTGGAATTGTGCGCCAGATACGATTAAGCTCGCGGCTCGACTACGTGCCTGCATTGGACCATGATACGTTATCGCTTTTCTATGCGGGTCGAAAACGTCTGCACGTGATGAGCGAGAGTGATGAATTTCAAATCCGCTTTCCATTCCGCCCAGGGACATTATTGATGATGGATAATTATCGTTTACTGCATGGGCGCACAGCTTTTAATGGACGTCAGGGTCATCGGCATTTGCAGGGCTGTTATATCGACCATGATGGCCCCGCGAGCCTTTACCGCATGTTAGTGCGTGACGGCGTAACAACGTCAGTTCGACGAGAAGATTAGCATGGACACAGTTTCTTTCACACAAATGGCGGACGGCACGGCAGAGGATTACGCCTTTCTCGCCAAGCATGAGGCCGAATTTGCCTACGCCCTCCCCGACCGCATCATGCGGGCGCTCGAAGGGCTACGCGACTCGCTCGCAGGATATAAAATTGACCGTCTCACACACAGCCTGCAATGCGCCACGCGCGCAGAACGTGACGGGGCAGACATTGATTGGGTTGTGAGTGTTTTGGTGCATGACCTCGGCGATGACCTCGCCCCGCTTAATCATGACAGCTTTGCCGCAGCAATATTACGCCCCTATGTGCGCGACGAATGTGCGTGGGTCGTGCAGCATCACGGGATATTTCAATATCCTTATTATGCCAACAAGGTTGGCCTCGACCCTGACGCCCATTTGAAATTCAAGGATCACCCATATTTTGACGCGGCGGTTAAATTTTGTCGCGATTGGGATCAGGCAAGTTTTGATCCTGATTACGATACCTACCCATTGGAGCATTTTCGCGGCATGGTCGAAACAGTCTTTCGTCGCCCAGCCTGGGACGACGCGCATATCAAAGCCTAGCTGCTCGGTCGCGAAGAATCTTTTTTGAATTTTGCCTGTCGCCGTTTTTGGCAATTCTTCAAAGATAACTTTTTTCGGACGCTTAAACCGCGCGATATGATCCAAGCAGAAATTAATTAATTCCGCTTCCGTTGCGTCGCTTTTTAATTCAACAAAGGCGCACGGCACCTCGCCCCATTTCGGATCTGGCATGGCGACGACAGCTGCCAAATCAACAGCGGGGTGCTTTTGTAGCGCGCTTTCAACTTCGACAGATGAAATATTCTCGCCGCCAGAAATAATAATATCCTTCGCGCGGTCTTTCAGTTGAATATATCCGTCTTTATGGATGACGCCCAGATCACCCGACACGAACCATCCCGATTTAAACGCCTCATGCGTGGCTTCTGCATCGCGTAAATAGCCTTTCATCACCGTATTCCCGCGAATGACAATTTCTCCCATAGTCACACCGTCATGAGGAACGGATTGACCATCGGCGTCCAAAACATCGACATCTTCTGTCATCGCGAAACGCACACCTTGGCGAGATTTTAACGCCGCCTGCGCCGCAATAGATTGGTCATTCCAGTCATCTTGCGGGGCAGATTGCAGGATGTGGCCATAGGTCTCTGTCAGACCGTAAACGTGCATGACGTTGAAATTAAAATCCGCCATCGCCGCGAGAACTGATGCAGGCGGTGGGGCTCCGGCCGTCATCACTTGCACGTCCCGCGCAAAAGTTTTCTGCACAGACTTCGGCGCACTGGCCAGCATGTTCAAAACAACAGGCGCGCCGCCAAAATGCGTGACGTCATGCGTCTCTATTAATTCAAACACCGCTTTTGGATCAAATGCGCGAAGGCAAATAATCGTGCCCGCCATCAATGTCATCGTCCACGCATGCCCCCAGCCATTACAATGAAACATTGGCACCGTGTAAAGGTAGCGCGGATGCGGCGTCAGGCCCCAACTCGCGACGGTACCAAGACTCATCAGATATGATCCGCGATGATGATAGACCACACCTTTAGGTCGTCCCGTGGTGCCAGAAGTATAATTCAACGACAGCGCTTGCCACTCATCCTCTATTGGCTCGCCCATATAGTTGGGATCACCTGCTATGAGACAGTCTTGGAAGGTCGTAAATGCTTGATCTGGCAGGGCGGGTTTTTGCAGCGCAGAGGGGTCGTCGATAATGATGACCTCTGGCTGGCCTTCTGACTGCGTTAGGGCATCTGACAGAACTGGCCACAATTCGCGATCAACAATAAATAATTTTGTTTCCGCATGATCGATAATATAAGCAATCGTTTGCGCATCGAGCCGTGTATTAATTGTATTGAGCACCGCCCCCATCATCGGCACCGCAAAATGCGCGAGGAACATTTCTGGCGTATTAAATGTCAGCAGCGACACCGTATCGTTGCGACCAATACTGCGAGCTTTTAAGGCACTCGCAAAACGTCGGCACTGCGACCGAACCTCTGACCATGTCCAGCTTTGCGTATTATATACAAGCGCTTTACGGCTCGGATAAATATCGGCTGTTCGGTTCAGAAATGACAGCGGAGAGAGCGGCACATAATTGGCGCGCGTCTTGTCCAACTGATCATAATCAATAGGCATAATTAATTCCGAACGGCCTTTCCATCATCAAGCAATGTCCGGATACGCGCCTGCGTCTCTGGCGTTTTTGCGAGCATCAGAAACGCGCGGCGCTCTGCATCATACAGGTCTTGTTCCGTCCAGACTGTACCTGGTGCAATGTCCCCGCCCGTTAAAATTTCTGCGATGCGGGTTGAGACATACACATCGTGAGGGAACAGCTTACCCTTCGCCGCCATATCTTCGGCCCACGCAACCATCTGCTCAAAGACTGGCTTCCCAACCATCGCGGTTGGGTCACGTCGAAGAGGCATCTGCCCCGCCCCGCTCTCAATCGCAGCCAAGCTTTCGGCCACAAGTCGGTCGCGATTATTCACGAAACGGTCATTGTCGCGCAGCATTGCCAGCTCTCTCGCAAGGATAGGAGAACTGGCCGTTTTGCCAAAGCCCAGCGCATAAAAAGCTTCCCATGCGGCGGCCTCGACATCGCCGTCTTTTTTCGCAATCCAGCGATAGAGCGTTTCTTTGCACCCGCCCCCTGCAGGGATAACGCCGACGCCGCTTTCGACCAAACCCATATTGGAATTTGCGTGGCAGATGACTTCTTTGGCGTGCAAAACAACTTCAAAGCCCCCGCCCAGCGATAGGCCGACAGGGGCGACGACAACAGGAAAATCTGCAACAGCCATGCCATGCACTGTTTGTTGGAAATGGTCTAAAAACTTATCTAGCCCGCCCCAATCCTCCGCTTCGAAAAAAGCGCGTATCTGCGTTGAGGTTTACGCCGCAGGAGAAATGCTGCGCATCATTATGGACGATCAAGCCGCGCAGGTTTTGCACGGGAACAGCCGCGATAGCGTCTGCGAGAATTTGCATAGACCCAGCCCCGAGCGCATTGGCTTTGGAATGAAATTCAACAATGGCAACATCGTCTAAATTGTACCAGCTGGCATCCTCATTTTCGGCCTGGGGTGTTAATTCTTTGCGGCGATCATTAAACCGCATTGCACCGTCTGGCCGAATGATGGGCGACCAACCTCCTCCGAATTGGCGGATTTTTAAACCGTTATAGAATGAAGACCCTTGCGCTTGACGCAGATAGGCGGGGACCGAGCGTTGCTCCGACTCCAGACGATGAATTAAATAATCTACGCCAATCTCATCAATCAATTCAAATGGACCTTTGATCCAATTATACCCCATCTTCATCGCGTCATCGATCCCAAGTCCGTCATCACCGACTTCAGGGACGAGCGAGGCGGCGTAGGATAAAACATTTGACATCACCGCCCATGCATAATCACCGTATTTTGAGCGGTCTTTCAGAACATGTATGACGCCGTCTTTTTCAGCCTGTAATGCAATCGGAATCGAGAGGGTTTCGACAGGGGCATACTCACCCGTATTCAGGTCAATGACCTCCTTAGCGCCGTCATTCAGGCGGTAAAACCCTGCACCCGTTTTTCGCCCCCGCTGCCCATCCGCGATCATCCGTTCCATCAGCGGGAGCTTCGTCCCGACATCGTGAAACGCGTCACCTTTTGGTAGAATAGAGACAAGACTGCTCGCGACATCGCTCATTAAGTCAATGCCAATTAAATCATAAAGACCAAAGACACCCGTCTTGGGAATCCCCATGGGACGTCCAAAAATGGCGTCTGCTTCTTGGGGCGAGAGGCCCATATCATTGGCCGTGTGGAGCGCCGCTTGGATGGCGTAGCACCCGACTCTATTGCCCAAGAACCCTGGCGTATCGGCGCAACGGATGACGCCCTTGCCCAATTCTGCATCACAGAACGCGTGCAACACGTCCATCACGGCCGCATCTGTGTCTTCGCCCGCGACAAGCTCCAGCAAGGGCATAAAGCGGACGGGATTGAAGAAATGCGTGATTGCAAAGCGTTTGCGAAACGCGAGCGGCATATCTTCGACCAGAAATTTAATTGGAATTGTTGAAGTGTTGGACGAGATGATCGCGTCATCTCTGCAGACTTCATCTAATTTTTTATAGAGGTCTTTCTTGAGGTCAAGCCGTTCTAAAATAGCCTCTGCAACCCAGTCATATTCCGCGAGCTTTGCGAAATCATCATGCGTGTTGCCGACAGTGATCCGTTTTGCAACTTCGGGGCTGAGAATGCCCGGGTTGGCGGGATTAGAAATGCGGTCCAGCCCCTTTTGTGCGAGCGCGTTCACGTCCGCGCCTTTGCTTGGCAAATCAAGGAGCAAGACCTCGCACCCCGCATTGGCTGCTTGTCCCGCAATGCCGGCGCCCATCGTGCCGGCCCCAATGACTGCAACTTTTTTAATTTTCATGCGGCAGCTCTTTGATTTTCAACGGTTTCGATAAAGGCGCGAAGTGCGATGAGGGTTTCTTTTGGGGCTTCGAGAGGGAGCATATGGCCTGCACCCTGAATGATTGTTGGCGCGGCGCCGACCTCTTGCGCCAAAGCTTTCCCAGCTTTCAGGGGCGTCATTTTATCATCTGTCGCGAGGATAGTATGAACGGGACATTTAATTAATTTCGCAACCGCGTCCCCTCCCGTATAATCTGCGCAGGCTTGAAGGTCGGCGGCCAGCGGATTGCGGCTCATGATGGCACGGGAGATCGCAATGGGCTGCATGCCTGGGACTGAACTGGCGCCCATATGCGCCCTCGGGCCGAAGCCCCAATTACACATCATTTGCGCAGCTTTGTCAGAGCTGTTCTTCGCCGTATCGATCAGCGCTTGATTGACGGGAATGGCGGCAGCGGTCGCCACCGCACACATAGAGCGGCATTTTTGCGGCGCGGTTTTATAAAGCTCCAACCCGCTGAGAAAGCCTTGGCTGTGGCCGACAATGTGCGCGGACGTTACACCTGCGGCGTCAAGAAAGTCTGATACCCATGGCCCGCTTTCTTCGATCGATGTGAAGGCTTCGCCGCCAGATAAGCTGTGGCCCGGCAAGTCTGGCGCGAGGACAGAATAGCCGTGATAGGCAAACCAACGCGTTTGCAGCGCCCAAGTGCGGTGATCGCCGCCACTGCCGTGGAGAAACAAAACCGTGGGTAAATTCGGATCGAAGTCTTTGCCGCCTGTCGCGACATAGACGGGAGCGTTTTGAATGATAAGTTCCATTAAGTGGCTACCCGTTTTGCAGCTTTAATCCCTTTGGCGAAATCCGCTTGGATGTCTTTAATATCCTCAAGACCGACAGACACACGGATTAAGTCCTCAGAAATGCCAGCCGCCTCCATCGCGTCTTTGGTCAGGCGCGAATGGGTTGTGCTGCCAGGGTGGAGGACGAGCGTGCGGCTGTCGCCAACATTCGCCAAATGGCTGGCTAGCGTCACGGCATTTATAAAGGCTGCGCCGCCCTCTCGCCCGCCAACCACGCCGAAGCAGAGCATTGATCCTGCGCCTTTGGGGAACATTTCTTTGATATGGGGGTCATCGCGCATTTCGGGATGGCGCACCCAACTCACACCGTCTTGTTCTATTAGCCAGTCACGCAGGGCGGCCGTGTTCGCAGCATGTTGTTTCATGCGCAGCTCTAACGTCTCGACGCCCTGAAGGATCAAGAACGCATTATGGGGCGACATGGCCGCGCCAAGGTCGCGCATGGCTTCGGACCGAATTTTCATCACGAAAGCTGTTGGGCCAAATTCTTCCCAGAACTTCATCCCGTGAAACGGCGCATAGGGTTCGGTCAGATTGGGATGGCGCGGCGAACCGTCTTCGGTTTTGACGCCCCAATTAAAATTACCGCCATCAATGATAGCTCCACCAATCGCTGCGCCGTGGCCGCCAATCCATTTGGTTACAGAGTGAACAACAATATTCGCGCCATGTTCTAGCGGACGGTTAAGGGACGGCGTGGCGAAGGTCGCATCGACGACGACTGGCACACCCGCCTCATTCGCTATTTTTCCAATTTGTGGCAGGTTAGAGACTTCCATCCCAGGGTTAGAAATCGACTCGCAGAAGACAAGTTTGGTGTTCGGTTGGATGGCAGCTTTCAGAGCATCGGCATCATTGATCGGCACGAAGTCACACGTAATACCGAGACGTTTAAGCGTGTAGCGCAACGTCGTTGCGGTCGAGCCGTAAATCTGTTCTGAACTGACGATGTGATCCCCAGCAGAACACAGCGTTATGAATGTCGCAAATAATGCGGACATGCCAGAGGCCGTGCAAATCGCCCCCGCCCCGCCTTCGAGTGCGGCCAAGCGTTGCTCTAGCACGGCGACCGTGGGGTTTGAAATGCGCGAGTAAATATGTCCGCCTTGCTCGACATTAAATAGGCTCGACGCGCCCTGCACGCTGTCAAAGGCGTAGCTGGTTGTTTGGTAGATGGGGACTGCGCGAGAGCCGTGATCCGATTCGGGTGTGTAGCCTGTATGCAGCGCAATCGTGGCAGGTTTTAAATAGGAGGACTTGCTCATAACGCGTGTTTCTCTAAAGATTTAATCTCTGTTTTGGCGGGCAAGATGTCTTATGTAAAGCACATTAGGGTAAGTTATGACGCAAGATCACGACAAACATTCTGGCGGCTGTCATTGCGGCGCTGTGAGTTTTCACTTTCAGGCTCCGTCTGCGCAGACACTCCTGCTATGTAATTGCTCCATCTGCGAGATGGCGGGGTATCAGCATGTCAATATTTTGCAGAAAGACGTGCAAATTTCAGGGCAAGACAATCTTACCCTCTACACCTTTGGCTCCCATCAAGCGCAGCATTTATTTTGTAAGACGTGCGGGATTAAGCCGCTCTACATCCCGCGCTCTCACCCTGATCATTACAGTATTAATCTGCGCTGCGTCACGTCAGGAACAATCACGATTACTGACACAGTTCACTTTGACGGGCAGCATTGGGAAGCCAATGTCGCGAAGATTAAAGACCCCACATCATAGCCTACGCTTATCATGGCACTTTAATCGCGCTTATGCGGATTGTCGGCGGGCGAAAATGCGCTAGGGCTAGCGTATGAGTTATTCTGCGCTCCGCATTTTTAAAGAGGCGATCACGGGCCATAAAGGCTGGAAACCCGTATGGCGGAAGCCAGAGCCAAAGCCGCACTACGATATAATTATTATTGGCGGCGGCGGGCATGGTCTCGCAACTGCGCATTATCTGGCGAGCCAATTTGAGCAAAAGAGCATTGCCGTGCTGGAAAAAGGCTGGGTTGGCGGCGGCAATGTTGGGCGCAATACAACGATCATTCGCTCTAATTACGGCCTGCACGAAAATGAAGCCTTTTACGAATTCTCACTCAAGCTTTGGGAGGGGCTGGAGCAGGACGTGAATTACAATGCGATGGTCAGTCAACGCGGCGTCATGAACCTCTACCATAGTGACGCGCAGCGCGACGCCTATGTGCGGCGCGGCAATGCAATGATTATGCACGGCGCGGATGCTGTGCTGCTGGATCAAGACGGGGTGCGGAAAACCTATCCCTTTCTTAATTACGATAATGCCCGCTTCCCCATCCAAGGTGCGCTGTGGCAGCCGCGCGGCGGGACGGTACGCCACGACGCTGTCGCGTGGGGCTATGCCCATGCAGCAGATAAGCGCGGCGTTGACGTGATTGAAAACTGCGAAGTGACAGGCTTTGACATCGTCGATGGGCGATGCGTTGGCGTGCAAACAACACGCGGCAAAATTGGCGCAGGCAAAGTCGGCGTGGCCGTTGCCGGCAATAGCTCTCGCGTGATGGCAATGGCGAATATGCGCTTGCCCATGGAAAGCCACGTCCTGCAGGCCTTTGTATCCGAGGGACTAAAGCCCATCATTCCCGGCGTGTTGACCTATGGCGCCGGGCATTTTTACGTCAGTCAATCGGACAAAGGTGGGTTGGTTTTTGGCGGCGATATTGACGGCTATAACAGCTATGCACAGCGCGGGAATTTACCCGTGGTCGAAGACGTTTGCGAAGGCGGGATGAGCTTGATGCCGATGATTGGCAAAGCCCGTATGCTGCGCATGTGGGGCGGGATTATGGACATGTCGATGGACGGTAGCCCGATCATTGACCGCACGCATATTGATGGGCTCTATTTCAATGGCGGTTGGTGCTATGGCGGGTTTAAAGCGACCCCCGCCAGCGGATATTGCTTCGCGCATTTACTGGCGACGGACACGCCGCACGATACGGCCAAGCATTACCGTCTGGACCGCTTTGCGCGCGGCTTGATGATCGACGAAAAAGGACAGGGCGCGCAGCCCAATCTGCACTGATGATTATCAACCACCCTCTCCTCGGCCCGCGTGACGCCTCTGAATTTGTTTATCTCGGCGATGCGGCTTTGCTCGATCGACCCAACCCGAAATCAGAGACAGCAGCGGATGACTTCTACCGCTATCAATATCTGCGTGAGAACACGTCTGGCGACCTGCGAGAGCTGTGGTTTCATGAGCAAGGTGATCGCAGTTGGCTTGTCGTCACGCGCAATATATCGACGCATGAAATTACGAAGGTCGAGCTGGCCCGCGATGTTGCAAGGGCCAAGATATGAGCCTGATTGACACAACCCAATCAATTAATTTCACCTTTGACGGCAAAGCCTATCAAGGCTTTGAAGGCGACACGCTGGCCTCTGCCTTACTGCGCAATAAAGTGCGTGTTGTCGCACGGAGTTTCAAATATCACCGCCCACGCGGTATTTTTGGTGCAGGATCAGAGGAACCCAATGCGCTAGTCGAGATTCACGGCGGCGGTGCGGTCGAACCTAATCGTCGTGCGACCACAATTAAACTCTTTGAAGGCCTAGACGCCCGTTCGCAGAATTATATGGGCAGCGTTAATCGTGATTTCCTTGCTATCAATGATCTGCTTTCCCCCTTTTTGGCAGCAGGGTTTTACTACAAGACATTCATGTGGCCCAAAGCGTTTTGGGAAAAGTTATATGAACCCATTATTCGTCGTGCGGCGGGTCTAGGGTCGTTATCACACACGCATGACCCTGATCGCTATGACAAGGGTTTTTTGCACAGTGACATTCTCATTATCGGCGCAGGGCCAGCAGGATTATTTGCCGCGCTGAACGCTGGGCGCGCGGGCAAGCGTGTTATTCTTGCAGACGAAGATTTTCGCATGGGCGGGCGGTTGCTGTCTGACAAGAACGAGATTAACAGCGCATCTGGATTGGAGTGGTTGGAGACAACGCTCGCAGAATTGCGCACGCTGCCAAATGTTCGCCTCCTCCCCCGCACCACGATTTACGGTATGTATGATCACGGAATTTACGGTGGGTTAGAGACTAAAACGGATGAGATTGGCACAAAGTCGCCGCGTCAAATCCTTTGGCGCATTTACGCCGCGCACTCTATCCTCGCCGCAGGCGCCACAGAGCGGCCAATAGCGTTCGCTAATAATGACCGTCCGGGCATCATGCTCGCGAGCGCTCTGCGGACCTATCAAAATCGGTTCGGCATTAATTTCGACACTGCAGCGATTCTGGCCAATCACGACGAGGCGTTCACGACACATAACACTTACCAGATCGATATACGTAAAGGTCAGTGGGTCGTGGATACGAAGGGGCGGCATGGCCTGAAATCCATCAAATTAAATACAGGTGAAACACATCATATTCATCATCTTGGCCTATCGGGTGGTTGGAATCCGAATGTGCATCTGACCTGTCATAAGCGCGGCCAGCCCAGATGGAATGAAGCGCTTGCTTGCTTTGTGCCTGACGCCCAAAATCTCCCAAGTGATATGACTGTGATCGGCGCGGCGAATGGAAGTTTCTCTACACACGGCGCGTTCACTGACGCGCAAGCCGCGTGCCAGACGCTAGACATCAGCTGCGATACTGTGCCTGCTACTGAAGATGCACCCTTCACGATCAAGCCTTTTTATCATGTCAAAGGGAAGAACCGCGCCTGGGTGGATTTCCAAAATGACGTTACAGCCAAGGACATCACGCTCGCCCATCAGGAAGGGTTTAGTTCCGTTGAACATGTCAAACGCTACACGACTTTGGGCATGGCGACGGACCAAGGGAAAACATCTAATGTCGTCGGCCTTGCTGTCTTAGCCGAAGCAACGCACCAGACAATTCCGCAGACAGGCACGACTATTTTCCGCCCGCCTTATACGCCTATTCCGATCGGGGCGTTTGCAGGGGCGCATCGCGGACAGCATTTTAAACCCACACGCCTCACGCCTAGCCATCAATATGCAACAGAAAATGGCGCAACTTTTGTCGACACAGGCTACTGGAAACGCGCGCAATGGTTCGCTCGCAAAGGTGAGCAAGGTTGGCGGGATAGTGTGGACCGCGAAGTCTTGATGACGCGAAGTTCTGTTGGGATTTGCGATGTGACCACCTTGGGTAAGATCGATGTTCAAGGGCGCGATGCGGGCGAATTTCTCAACAAAGTTTACGCCAATACATTTAGCACGCTGGCCGTAGGTAAATGCCGTTACGGTTTGATGTTGCGCGAAGACGGTATTGCGATGGATGACGGAACGACCGCGCGTTTCTCTGACACGCATTACGTGATGACGACAACGACAGCGAAAGCCGGGCCCGTCTTTCGTCATCTGGAATTTGTGCGTCAATGCCTGACACCTGATCTGGATGTGCATTTAATTTCGACGACAGATCAATGGGCGCAATTTTCTGTCGCGGGGCCAAATGCGCGGAAGCTATTGCAAAAAATTGTCGATCCCAAGTTTGACATTTCCAATGATGCTTTCCCTTATATGGCCTGCGGTGAAGTTACTGTCTGCGGCGGGACACGGGCGCGGCTTTTCCGCCTCTCCTTCTCAGGTGAATTGGCTTACGAAATCTCAGTCCCTGCCCGCTACGGCGATGCACTCATCCGTGAGTTGATGGCTCAAGGCGAAGAGTTTGAGGCTATCATGTACGGCACCGAAGCCCTCGGCGTGATGCGGATTGAGAAAGGTCATGCGGCGGGTAACGAATTAAACGGTACAACAACGGCGCTCAATTTGGGGCTCGGCGGATTTGTGGCCAAGAAGAAAGATTGCATTGGCAAGGTCTTATCACAACGCACTGGGCTGCTTGGGGATGATGTCTATCACATGGTTGGATTTGTGGCGGAAGACGCAGCAGAGGCGCTTCATAACGGAGCCCATTTTGTCAATTCAGGCGAAGTCGCCACGCCCGATAATGACCAAGGGTATATGAGTTCTGTGGCTTGGTCGCCCATGTTGGAACGCTACATTGGACTAGGGTTTTTGAAGAATGGCAAAGCCCGTATGGGCGATACGCTGCACGCCAAAGATATGCTGCGGGGCCACGATGTCAAAGTCACAGTTGTCAGTCCGCACTTCTTTGATCCTGAAGGAGGCCGCCTCCGTGTCTAAATTAACAGCCAAGCCACCCTTATCGCATGTCTCGCAGAGCTGGGGCTCGACACAATTAGTCGAACACGGCAATGGAGAATTGATCTCGCTCGCCTGCCCGCTTGGGTCAGAAACGACATTTGCAACGCGATTTAAAAAACGCTTTAAAGCAACCCCGCCTGCCCCCAATGAATTAATTAATTGCGTGGGCGGTCGCGCTTTTTGGACAGGGCAAGGCCAATATATGATCTCCTTGGATGCGGACGATATTCTGGCAGATACACGCATGTCTGATCATTTTGGTGATCATGGTTACGCGACATTGCAGACAGATGGGTGGACGGCGCTGACCCTGACTAGCTCTCTTGCCTATAATATATTAGAGCGCTTCACCCCGCTTGACCTGCGCAGCGCGCCCGCCATGTTTGCCACGCGCAGCACAGCCCATCACATGGCTGTGATTGTGTTGAAGTTTAGCGACACCGAATTTCGGTTGCTCTCGCCAAGATCGTCAGCGCAATCTTTTTTAGACGCGCTGACGCATACGATTGAAAACACGCTTAGCTGATATTGCTATCCGGGAAACTGGCTTTGCGGTCTTCCATAAATTTAATTAGTTTCGCATCGATCTCTGGATCAAGCTCTGGCGCGACATAATTGTTGAGCATGTTCTTATAGACTGTTTCCGCTCTATCTTCGGCAGATAGCGACCCGTCTTCGACCCATTGCTCGAAAGAGTTATTGTCCGCCACAGTGGACCGGTAGAAGGCTGATTTGAAATTCTTCTGCGTATGTTCACAGCCGAGGAAATGCTTGCCCGGGCCAACGTCTGCAATGGCATCCATCGCTTGACCGTTTTCACTCATATCAACACCGTTGGCGAAGACTGCCATCATGCCCGCTTGATCGGCGTCCATGATGAATTTCTCATAGCCCATAGCCAGACCCCCTTCGAGCCAGCCAGCTGTGTGGAGCATGAAATTGACGCCTGCTAGTAATCCTGTTTGCAGCGAATTTGCGGCTTCATATCCCGCCTGCGCATCGGGCACTTTGGAGCCATTAAACCCGCCCGCCGAGCGGAACGGCACACCAAGACGTCGCGCCAAAGCCGCGCCCATATTGATAATCAGAGACGCTTCGGGTGTGCCAAAAGTCGGGGCGCCGGACTGCATCGACATCGACGTCACGAAGTTCCCATAAATCACGGGCGCGCCAGGACGAACAAGTTGCGCCAGCGCCATGCCGACCATGCCTTCGGCCAAGCTCTGCGCCGCCACTCCTGCCGCTGTCACGGGTGACATCGCGCCAGATACCACAAACGGGCTCGGCATCGCACACTGGCCTGCGCGCGCATAGTGTTTGAGCGCGCCGAGCATGACGCTGTCATAGGTCATCGGAGAGTTCGCATTGATCAGGTTCACCATGACGCATTTTTCGTTCACGAAATCTTCGCCAAAGGCGATCTTGGCCATATCGATGGAATCGAGCGCGCGCTCTGGCGCCGTCACAGAACCCATAAAGGCTTTGTCCGAATATTTCAGGTGTGCATAGACCATGTCGAAGTGACGCTTATTCACAGGCAGATCGACGGGCTCACAGACTGTGCCGCCGCTATGATGTAGCGAAGGCGACATATAGGCGAGCTTCACGAAATTTTGGAAGTCATTGATATTGGCGTAGCGGCGGCCTTCTTCTTTGGAGTAGACAAATGGCGGAGCCGTAGGCTGGCACTAGGACAGTCGCGTCGCCGCCGATCTGCACATTGTTGTCTGGATTACGCGCATATTGCGTGAAAATAGACGGCGCATTTTTTTGAATAATCTCGCGACACATACCGCGCGGAAAGCGCACACGTTCGCCGTCTGCGGTTGCGCCCGCGGCCACTAAATAGCCAATGCTTTCAGGGTCTTCCTTGATGTCGATCCCGACCTCTTCGAGGAGCGTATCCGCATTATGTTCGAGGATGGCCAGATCCGCATCCCCCAGCACGGAATAGGTCGGAATCTTGCGCGTAATATAAGGTTTACGCTTTGGGACTTCCGCTGCGTTGGCGGCGGCTCTGGCGGCGCGGCCGCCGCGTCTTGCTTCTCTAGCCATTTCAATTCCCCTTAATGAGTGACACTGGCTTTGTTCCTAAAGCCCGTGATTTGGAACATAATTTTTTGTTATTGAGCGCGCAGACATCATCCCCCGCGCCGACGATTGCGCCGACGATTTGGATCGCCAACAGATGCAGGTGCGTGGGGAATTTCATCGACCCTACAAAGTAATCTTGGAATTTTGGCTCCAGCGCTGTTTCAATTTTTTCAACTTCTTCCGTGGCCGCAATGATCTTGGCTTTCTCGTCCACATTTAACAGCGCCATCGCTGCGCCCGTGCCGGCGGCATTTCCGATAGAGCGGATTTTATCTGCGCCCGCATGCGGCACAATATGAATATCAGCGACATATTTACTGTCCAAATGCGTGCCAAATGCGCCCGCGAGCAGCACTTCATCAAATTCTGTGCAGCCAAGTTTTTCTGCCAGCAATTCTGCCCCAGCATAGAGCGCGGCCTTGGCGAGTTGAACGGAGCGCACATCGGTTTGCTTGACGATGATGGGATTTCCGGGCTGATCTAGCAGAAGATATTGCCAGACATTATTTACCTGCTCGAATCGATGCGGGGCGGCGGCGGGAATGAATAATCCGCCTTGATCAATTAAGCCAGCGGCCGCGAGTTCCACCATGACTTCGAAAATGCCAGAGCCGCAAATACCAGTTATCTTGTGGTCGCCCAAATCACCTTCATCTGATAGCCAATCGTCATGGCCGATGATTTTAACTTTGCCATTTTTGGTAACAGGATCAATTCGCACACGTTCGATCGCCCCGAGTGACGCGCGAACGCCTGAGCTGATCTCTGCACCTTCGAGCGCTGGCCCTGTTGGGGAGGACGCAGCCGCGATTTTGCCGTTATGGGACAGTATGATTTCTGCATTGGTCCCAATGTCTACCAGCAGCACGGAGCGGTCGCGCATGATGTCAACTTGCGTAAGATAAGCGGCCGTCGTATCGGCCCCAACATGCCCCCCGATCAGTGGGAAGAGCGAGACGCGCGCTTTGTCAGACAAACCAAATTCCATATAGCTGGCCGGAACATCGACCCAGTTTTTGACGGTCAATGTAAACGGGGCCACGCCCAAGGGCGTTGGATCAATGCCGAGCAAGAGGTGATGCATGATCGGATTTCCGACGCAAATTACTTCGAGCAGTTGATCCTCAGACAGCGCCAATTCGTCTATCGCCGCCGCCAGCATAGACGCGATCTGTTTGCGGATTTCAGCGGTCAGCTTCACCTCTCCGCCCTTGTTCATCATAACGTATGAAACGCGGCTCATCAGGTCTTCGCCGTAACGAATTTGCGGGTTCATCGCCGCTTTTTCGAATACGAGTAGACCCGTTTGAAGGTTATAAACATACATGGCGACAGACGTGGAGCCGACATCAATCGCCGCACCGTAGGTCTGCTTTTCAGATGGCGGCCAAATGTCGATAACCTCGGCCCCGTCGCGCACAACACAAATGAGAGTGCGATCATTTTGATTGAGAAGCGGCTGCAGCTTTTGAAATAATGTATGAGAAAACGTGGCGGTCACGCCGAGGTCAGCCAGCTCTTTAATCAGGGCTTCGGTGTCAGACGGATTATCTTCTAAGGTCGGTTCTGGCAGCTTCACCATATGCAGTTGGATCGCGGGATTTAACTCCGTCTCGAAATGCGTGCTTTTCTTTTGGATCGAAGTTTCGCGCTCGCGAGAATCGCTTGGCACTTCGACAACTAGGTCACCGCGAATTTTGGCGCGGCAGGCCAAACGGCGCGTGTCCGACAACTCGCCGTCATGGCGTGCTTTCTTTTCTGTGGGTGACAGTTTCGGGATTTGGTCTTCGCCGACGGATAGTTTGAACTTTGCAAATTCCCCAGGTTCAACTTCGACTTGGCAGCGTTTGCAGAGGCCTTTGCCGCCACAGATCGATTGCATGTCGACACCCGCCCGCAAGGCGACATCATAGACAGTCTCGCCTGCTTCTCCGCGTGTTTGCTGCCCGCTAGGTGTGAATATAATTGTGTGTGTGGTCATGACGCAGGTTTTAACGTGTTCCGTTGGGCGGGAAAGCGGCAAATTGCGGCAGGCCGTCGGTAATCTCGTAGTAATCGCCTTTTTCAGCCACAAAAATATGGCCTTTGACCTCTAGCCCGTTTGTATCTGCAAAGCTGCCCGCCAAAATGCTGATCGTCGGGCGCGCAGCCTCGTTCCAGAACATATAGCTGCCGCACGCTGCGCAATGGCCCGATGTCGACTTCTCTGAAATCGGGAGCCAGTTGACGTCGCCCTTGATCGTGATGTCTTCACGCTTAGCCCCCGCCGCAGCAATATATAGCCCCGTCAGGTGTTGGCATTGCTTGCAATGACAATACCAAATATCTGACACGTCTTTGGCCGAGAAACTGACGGCGCCGCAATAGCAATGCCCGTGATATATTTTGGACTCTGTCGCCATTAGCCTCGACGACGCCCGCCGCCGCGACGTCCGCGTTCCCCAGCAGCTGGCGCTGGGCGATAATGTTTGATCCAGTTGCTACAATCTGGATCGACGCCGTTGAGAATGTCGGCAGCGCGGACGGCTGGCACAAGGCCGTCATCCAACACATTGACAATCGCAGACGTCATGCCTGCACAGGCGAGCATCGGCAAAAATGCGTTGTTGATTGTATGACGATTGGGCAGGCCGAAGGCCACGTTGGACGCCCCGCAAGTCGTGTTCACGCCCAATTCATTGCGCAGACGATTGAGCAATTTAAACACATCTGTACCAGCGGAATTAACAGCGCCAATCGGCATGACCAGCGGATCAACAACGACGTCTTCGGGCTTGATCCCGTAATCTGACGCGCGGTTGACAATGCGTTTGGCCACCTCAAAGCGCACATCTGGATCTTGTGAAATGCCGGTATCATCGTTGGAAATTGCCACAACGGCGCAATCATATTTTGCCACGAGCGGCAGAATCCGCTCCATGACTTCTTCTTCGGCCGTCGTGGAGTTTAGCAGCGGGCGGCCCTTATAGACTTTCAAGCCCGCTTCCAATGCGTCCATAACCGAGCTGTCAATACAGAGCGGCACGTCTGTCAGGCTTTGGATCAATGGGATCACTTCCGACATGATGAGAGGTTCATCCGCGAGCGGCACACCGACATTCACGTCCAGCACTTGCGCGCCAGCTTCGACTTGTGCCAGGGCTTCTTTTTTCACGCGCCAGTAATTTTGCTCTTTGAGTTCCTTTGAAAAGAGCTTGCGACCCGTCGGGTTGATCCGCTCTCCGATCATGGTGAAAGCATCATCAAAACCGATGACGTGTTCTTTGGTGGCAGAAGCGAGAATAGTGCGGGCCATGTGATAGTCCTATTGTTGTGAAAATGATTTAATTAATTATGTGTCGATCAATTCAGGTGACCAGGGTTTGCGGTCGCCCAAAACGCCAGAGCGTTTAACGACATCTCCGACCCATTTTTCTTGGCGGTAGGCCATGACGTGAACGCCCGCAATGCCGTCAATCTCTTTCATCTCTTGCATCAACTCGACGCAGATATTGCGACCCTCGCGAAGCGGTTTATCCGCACCTTCGAGGCGGTTGATGATATAATCCGGGATGTGCACGCCTGGCACATTTTCGCGCATCCACCGCGCCGTCTTCGCAGACGGTAAAACACCTACGCCGATCAATAAATAAGCCTGTTCCGTTAGGCCCATATCAACGGCGCGCTTCATGAAGTCCCGCAAGATGTCCATATCAAAACAATATTGCGATTGGATATATTCTGCCCCCGCCTTAATCTTCTTGGAAAGTTGGTCGACACGGTTTTCAACAGGTGGAACAAAAGGATTAATGGAGGAGCCAATAAATAATTTTGGCGCGAGGTCGAGTTTACGGCCTGATAGAAACCGCGATTCATCGCGCAGCACGCGCAGCGTCCGCGTCAAGGAAATACTATCAAGATCAAAGACGGGCTTGGCTTCGGGATGATCGCCAGAACCGACGTCGTCGCCTGATAAACAGAGCGCATTACAGACGCCCAGCGCGGCCGCGCCCAAGGTATCACCTTGGATGGCAATACGGTTTCGGTCGCGGCAGGAAATTTGCAAAATCGGAGAATAACCCGCCCGCGTCAGGATCGCGCAAACGGCGAGGCTGCTCATATGACAATGCGCGCCAGAGCCGTCTGTGGCATTGATCGCATCGACATAACCGTCAAACAGAGAGGCGCGCCTCAAGACTTCGTCGGGATCCGCAGAATCTGGCGGTGCGATTTCCGTTGTGACAGCGAAATGCCCCGCCCGCAGCACTTGCTCAAACCGCCCGTGGCTCACATGGCCTTCGAGCATTGGCAGAGGGTCGCCTGGGTTCGTGCCGAGAACTTTAGGATTTTGCTCTAACCCTTCGATCAGAGATATATCAACCTCGGCTGGGTCGTTGAGATTTAGCTCGTCCGTCATGAGTTCATTCCGTCATGCACATCTGGCGTGATCGAGGCTTTGCCCTCACGCGCGAGTTTCAACCAACTTGATTTGCCTTTATCGCGGTAGTCGACCGCAAACTCGATTTCTTTGATAGCTTCACTATTTTTCATGCGCTCTGCACCGTCCCACGCATTGACCCAGACGCAGCGCATTTCAGGCTTTACCTCGCACATACCGTTAGCCCGCACACCGCCGCATGGGCCGTTTCGGATTGTCTTGGGGCAGTTCATGGGACAGCTCATACCTGTTTTGGACAAGGCACAATTCCCGCACATTTGGCAATCAAACAGAAACCCTTTCAGGCCAGCCTCTGCTGCTGTAATCGGTTTATCAAGCTTCGTCCCGAAGACTTTGGTGATGCCGCGCAGCACAAACAAAATCGTGGGATTCACGGCATTATAAAGCCCCTCCATAAAGCGGGAATGGCGAACGGACCAGTGACGCATTCTATACATGGGCGGCTTCCTTTTGAGGGATACTGCGGACCATACCTTGCAATGCTCCGTAGCCAACATCGCGCTGTTCAAACGCAAGACCAAGCCTGACGGCCGCCGCTTCAGCTTGCTTCACGAGGTCAGCATCAGGGGCTTGGGAGATATAAACGAGGCGTTTATAATGCTTGAAATAATCATCTCGCAGATTGGGAAAACGGTCGAGCCCCATACCTTTGATAATCAATGTTTCAAAGTGCCGAACGAGGTAATCGGTCAGGAAGAAACTGCCCAACTCCTCTTCCATCATCGCGTCAAATTCGGGGAGGCCTGCGTAAAAGGCGTAGCAATGTGCGCCCGGCAACCGCTCTGCCTTGGGATAATCTGCGAGCAAACGATCCAGACCGCCGCCCGTCCCGCAATCCCCATATCCTATGATCACCCGATCATAGTCACCGGCGCGCGCGTCGAGTAGCTTGCGTAATTCTGGTACAATTTTGTCTGGTGTGTTGTGATACCCCGCTGGCAAACACTGCAAATCAAAGATCGCACCCCGAAGAGTTTGAAGCCGCACAATTTCCTTAGCCAGCGCGCCGCAGGCCAGAACAAGTGTTTTATGTGCGGCTGTCTCCATAAAATCCTAGCGGTTTTTACCCATGATAGCTTTGGCGAGCTCTGCGCTCATCGCGGCATCGCGGCCATAGGTGTGGGCGTTGATTGCGTCAGCAAATTCTTGGTTCAGCGGCGCACCGCCGACCATAACAGGTAGCTCTTTGAGGATACCGCGCTTGTCCAATTCTTCAATCACAACACCCATATATGGCATGGTCGTGGTCAGCAGAGCGGACATGCCCAAAATGCTCGGATTGTGCTTATCAATCGCTTCGAGATATTCCTCGACAGGCGTATTGATACCGAGGTCAATGACTTCAAAGCCCGCACCTTCGAGCATCATGCCGACTAGATTTTTACCGATGTCGTGAATATCGCCTTTTACTGTGCCGATGACATAAGTGCCGAGGCTGGAATTATTATCAGACACGGCAAGGATCGGGCGCAGCAATTCCATGCCGCCCTTCATCGAATTTGCGCTTTGCAGAACTTCTGGCACAAACAAGATACCGTCACGGAAATCCTCGCCCACAATCCGCATCCCTTCGACAAGCGCGTCGTTGAGAACCATATTGGCGTCCCAGCCACGTTCCAGCAGGATTTGGGTTCCCTCTGTCACTTCGGGGATCATCCCGTCATAGAGATCATCCATCATTTGCTGGACAAGTTCAGTGTCGTCCAAATCCCGTAGGATGATTTCTGTGTCTTGATCACTCATCTGAGGCTCCATAAATCATATAAAGTTTTCTTTATATGGATGTCTTTACGATATTATTCTACGCAAGTCCAACAATTTGACCATCTTCATCCAACCCAATATCAAGCGCGGCGGGATGACGCGGCAAACCAGGCATACGCATGATCGTGCCGCAGACCGCGACCACAAAACCTGCGCCCGCATTGAGAGTTGCTTCACGTACTTCTACCGTATGTCCTGACGTTGCGCCAAGCTGTTTTGGATCGGTGGAGAAGCTGGATTGTGTCTTCGCAATACAGACTGGCAAATGACCAAAGCCCATTTTCTCGATCTGGCGAAACGCGCTTTTCGTTTCCGCCGAAAGGACAACCGCGTCGGCGCGGTAAATTTCCTTGGCCACTTTCTCAATTTTGACGGCCAGTTTGTCGCTGTCTTCATACATCATTTTGATGGTTGGCTTTGGCTTGTCCAACTGCGCTTTGACGGCGTGTGCGAGGTCTTCAGCGCCAGCGCCCCCCTCGGCCCAATGACGCGCAATCACCATCGGCACGCCTTCGCGGTCACAGACCTCTTTGACCACGTCGATTTCGGCATCAGTATCGTGGACGAAGTGGTTGATCGACACGACAGGCGTTACACCGAACTTCTTCAAATTTTGGATATGACGCTCCACATTCACGCAACCCGCGCGGACAGCCTCGACATTGGCGGGCGTCAAGTCGTCCTTGGCCACACCGCCCTGCATCTTCATCGCGCGGATTGTGCAAACCAAAACCACAGCATCAGGCCGCAGCCCTGATTGGCGGCACTTAATATCAAGGAATTTTTCTGCACCCAGATCGGCCCCAAAGCCCGCTTCGGTCACGACCACATCTGTCATCTTCAAGGCTGTCTGCGTCGCAACAACTGAGTTACAGCCATGGGCGATATTGGCAAATGGGCCGCCATGGATAAAGGCTAGATTATGCTCGATTGATTGCACAAGGTTGGGCTGGAACGCGTCTTTAAGCAAGACTGTAACCGCGCCGTCACAACCCAAATCGCGGACAGTGACTGATTTCTTTTTATACGTCTTCGCGACAATAATATCGCCAATCCGCTTTTGCAGGTCTTTTAGATCTGTCGCGAGGCAGAAGATTGCCATGATCTCTGACGCGACAGTAATGTCAAAGCCGCCCTCGCGAACAACGCCTTGTGTCGGCCCGCCAAGGCCCATAACGATATGGCGCAGAGCGCGGTCATTCATATCGACAACGCGACGCCACGTTATGCGGCGCGGGTCAATATCCAGCTCATTGCCCCACTGCATATGATTGTCGAGCATGGCCGAGATCAGCGAGTGGGCCGATGTGATCGCGTGGAAATCACCGTTGAAATGCAAGTTGATGTCTTCCATCGGAATGACCTGCGCGCGACCTCCGCCTGCGGCTCCGCCCTTCATACCAAAACATGGCCCAAGAGACGGCTCCCGCAAGCAAACCATGGACTGCACACCAATGCGGTTGAGCCCATCATTCAGACCCACAGAGGTCGTCGTCTTCCCCTCACCCGCAGGCGTTGGCGTCACAGCCGTCACGAGGACCAGCTTCCCATTTGGCTTATCTTTCAAACTATCAATATAATCGAGCGACAGCTTGGCCTTGTAGTGACCAAAAGGCACGAGCGCTTCGGCAGGAATCCCCAGCGTCTCTTTAGCAAGAGGCAAGAGGGACTTCATCTTGGCAGCGCGAGCGATTTCGATATCAGGCGCGCCCGGAGCGGGAAGGTTTTGCTGGCTCATAGTCTGGACCTTTCAGGGTCAAATTTAATATTCGTTTAGCGCACGCCCACAATGTCGCATGTATTTTTACGACATGAAATTACTATTTCACGACATAGTAATTTCTGCCACTATCCCTCATAAGCCAGAACTTTCAAGCCTGCACTTATAGACAGGATAACTAATTCATATGGTGATCGCCCCTGCGCGAGACGGCTTGACGGTTTTGAAATTTACGCACAGATGGTATCCGCAAGATCACGCGCCCACCACGACTGGTTAAGAGCCCATTATGACCGACAAATTAGACGGACTAGATATTGAACCAGAGGATAACCCTTGTCAGTTGGTCTGCTCCATGGAGCGTGAGAGCGGGCTGTGCTTTGGCTGCGGACGAACGCAAGACGAAATTTCTTATTGGACCGAGAAGACGCCCGAAGAACGCCAAGCTATATTGGCAGAACTCCCAGGCCGGATGCCTCCGCTGATCAAGCTTCGTGAGGAACGCCGCGCCCGTCGGCGCGTGAATAAGCGCAAGCGCACATAATCTTATATGTTTGGGCACAATAGCCAGTCCAAGCCGCAGCGTATTGGCTTCTTGCTACTGCCCGAATTTTCGATGATCGCCTTTACGGCCTGTATTGAGCCCCTCCGAGCGGCCAATCGTCTTTCCCGAGAACCTCTCTATGAGTGGACGACCCTTTCGCTAGACGGCCTGCCTGTGACGGCCAGTAATCGTGTGAAGCTGACACCTGACGGCGCGTTACGCGCGAGTGATTGCGATGCTGTTTTTGTCTGCGCGAGCCTGCGGCCTGTGAAATATTTGGGCAATCCGTTGCGCAATGAAATCCGCAGTCTTGTGCGGCGCGGGAAAGCCATCGGTGCCGTTTGCACGGGATCTTTCGCCCTCGCAGATGCGGGCGTGTTGACCGGGTATCGTTGCACGATCCACTGGGAGGATGTGGAGACATTCAAAGAAGTTTTTCCAAACCTCGATATTACTGCGACTTTGTTTGAAATTGATCGTAACCGCTATACGTGTTCAGGCGGTACCGCCCCGCTGGACATGATGATCTACTCGATCAAGCTTGATCACGGCAGTACGCTGGCCCTGAACGTCGCGGAGCAAATGTTACATAATTTTGTGCGAGAGCCGCAAGATAATCAGCGCATGGCGATTGAATACCGTACGGGCATTACCCACCCGAAACTGCTCGCCGCGATTGGATATATGGAAGCGCACACGGAAAACCCGATCAGCCTTGAGCGCTTGGCGAGTGAGATCGATATTTCCGTGCGCCAACTTGAACGTCTGTTCCAATCACAGCTATCCACAACACCCGCCCGCTATTACCTCAATCTGCGCTTGAACCGAGCGCGGCAGTTTTTGCGGCGCACGACAATGTCGATTTTAGAAGTCGGATTTGCGGCAGGGTTTAATTCTTCATCCCATTTCTCGCAGGCGTATAAAAAGCACTTTGGTCATTCACCGAATGCAGAGCGCCTATAAATTATCAAGTTCGGCGCCCTTGGTTTTCTTTGGCTTTTTAGGCCGTTTTACCCGCGGGTCAGCGCGCAAAATAGCCATCATAGAGCGCGGACGCGGCATGGACACAAAGCGCTTAGGCTTTTCTGGCCCGTCATGTTGCACCCGCCGGTAGAGGGCATAGAGCATCAACATGGCGTGAACGACACCGGTAAATGCAAACATGGCTGAGGGCTCAAATGCGGACATGACAAACGGCGCGAGAGACGGCCCTATGATCGACCCAATGCCGTAGATGAGCAATAGCCCGCCACTGATAGAGACAAATTCATGGGGCTCCGCATGGTCATTGGCGTGTGCGGCGGATAGGCCGTAAAGCTGCATCCCGAACCCACCATAAAGCGCGCCCCCCACCAGCATCAGCATGACTGATTGCGGCGAATAGTGCCATAAAAAATACCCCGCACCAGCCGCCAAAGCTGACATCGCAATGATCAGTTTCCGACGTCCAAATTTGTCAGATAGAAACCCAACGGGCCATTGCAGCAGAGCGCCCGTGGCAATAGCAATACTCATAAAAAGTGAAATGACGACGACTGGGTGGCCAAGTTGACGCACAAATACAGGGGCCAGCGCCCAGAAAGATCCATTGGCAAGACCGACCGCAAAACACCCCACACCCGCCAGAGGGACTGTCTTGAGTAATTTTTTGATGTTCAACGAAGTCGTCGTCACCGCCATCGGGGCTTTGGACGTTGAAAGCGAGATCGGGAAGATAGCTAAGCACACGCAAATCGCGACGACTGAGAAGAGAACAAAGCCTTGCGGATCGGCGAGCGTGAGCATGAACTGCCCTGCTGTCACGGCGCCCAAATCCACCATGCGGTAAATGGATAGCACTTGCCCCCGCTGCTCATTCGGGGTCTGTTCATTGATCCAACTTTCGATCAACATGTAGAGCCCGGCAAAAGCAAAGCCCGTCAGGATACGCAGCACAAACCAGACAGGGACATTAATGGCAATGACATGAAAAAGAACAGCGGCGGCGGTCAACGCTGATAAGGCTGCAAAAACGCGCACATGGCCCACGCGTTTTACAAGGAATGGAGTCGCCAGACAACCTGCCATAAAACCTGCATAATAGCCTGATGTCAGAAGACCAATCGCCTCAAGTGGAAAGCCTTCCCCATCGGCACGGACAGCTACAAGCGTTGCCAAAAGCCCGCCGCCCGCGAGCAAGATCGCCGCAGATAGGAGCAAAGTTCCAACAGAACCGAGGACAGTGCGCATCGCTGTCACCTTCAAATACCGTGACTGGGATACTCCAGTTACACCGCGTCACCGATCATTCGGCAAGTCCGCCATATGAGGGTTAGCGAGTGGGCGCAAGCCTCAATGCAGCGATTTTAGCGGTTATAGATAAGGCTCGAAATGAGCAAAAGTGCGATGTACATAGCACAACCTTTCAGCGAATTAGCAGACAAGCTTGCTTACGCCACTCTCTATTGTGATGATAATCCACGGCAGGTTTTGCGATTAAATTGACAGGCGACGCACATGTGCGGGGCAGGCATTTGGGTTATTTGCCGCTTATCGCAGCATCAATGTGAAGCGTCATTGCAATTTGACAGCAACGTCGCCTGATCTCGCATAAATCGTCAAATTCGCCTCACGCGCTTTGCGGAGCGCGAAGGCTGTCGGGCCTGAAATGGATAATATAGCCTGCACACCGCGCCGCGCCGCTTTCTCTACGATTTCGTAAGAACAGCGGGAGGACATCAGAACAAACCCCGTTGACGGGTCGATTTCATCCCGCGCCATCGCGCCGAGCAATTTATCCAGCGCATTGTGCCGCCCAACATCTTCGCGCAATAATGCAATGTCGCCACTATGGTTGACCCAAGCTGCGCCGTGAACAGACCGCGTTTGTTGGTTGAGCGGCTGTACGTTTCGCAAGGCCGATATTGCGCGGGCTGTAGCTTCACTTGAGAGGTCAATCGCCGCGTTGGCAACTTTGGGCAAAACCTTGAACAACGTATCTGCGTTCTCCAAGCCACACAGACCGCAACTCGCCGATCCAATCATATTGCGGCGGCGCTGCGTCACGTCGAGCCGCTCCAGCGCAAGGTCAGCAATTTTAAACCTCAGGTCCGCGCCCTTGTCGGACAGGTGAATATCTAGCGAGACAATCTCATCTGCGCTGCGCACAACTTGTTCTGTCAAAGCAAAGCCCAGTGCGAAGTCTGTCAGGTCATCAGGCGTGCCCATCATCACCGCATAATTACGGCGATTGAACACGAACGCGATGGGGACTTCTTCTGGAATGAACCAGTCGCCAGCCCCCGCCTTAATTTTGCGAGCCGTCGGACGCGCCTCGCCGTGAACGCGCACAGGGAACATGGCTACTCGGCAGGCTCTTCGATTTTGCGGTATTCGGAGAGCTGCTCTTGGTAGTCCTGCTGCCAATCAGATTTGTGATTGGCGGGGGCCACAGCAACCGCAGTCACCTTATACTCAGGGCAGCTTGTCGCCCAATCGACATTGTCCGTTGTCACAACATTCGCCCCCGTGTCGGGGTGATGGAAGGTCGTATAGACAACGCCCGGCGCCATGCGGGACGAGTGTTTCGCGCGTAGAGAAATTTCGCCTTTGCGAGACTTTAGCGACACCCATTGACCGTCTTGAATACCCTGTGCTTCTGCGTCTGATGGATGGATTTCCAGCACATCTTCTTCCCACCATAAATTATTCTCTGTCCGACGTGTCTGCGCCCCCACATTATACTGCGAGAGAATCCGTCCTGTCGTCAGAATGAGCGGGAAACGGCGATTTGTCCGCTCTGGCGTTGGCACATATTCTGTCGGCACAAACTTGCCTTTGCCGCGCGTGAACTCTCCGACGTGCATAATCTCTGCCCCGTCCGGCAGCTCATCATTGACTGGCCACTGCAAACTGCCCGCCGCGTCTAAAACGTCAAAAGAGACATTGGCAAATTGCGGCGTCAAATCAGCGATCTCGTCCATGATTTCAGACGAGGACGAAAAGCCCATATCAATGCCGAGCGCACGGCCCAAATCTTGCGTCACTTCCCACTCATGCTTGCCCGTGATTGGGTCCATGACAGGGCGGACCCGGTTGATGCGGCGCTCTGCATTGATGAATGTTCCGTCCTTTTCAAGGAAGCTAGTCCCCGGCAAAAAGACGTGCGCAAAGCGCGCGGTTTCGTTCAGAAATAAATCTTGGACAATCAGAATATCCAGCGCTTTCAAAGCAGCTTCGACATGTTGAATATTGGGATCAGACTGCGCCACGTCTTCGCCCTGAATATACATGCCTTTGTAATTGCCGCCAATGGCTTCGTCGAACATGTTAGGAATACGGTAGCCCGGCACAGGGTCCAGCTCTGATCCCCATTTGCGTTCAAACAGGCCGCGAGCGGCATCGTCGCCAACAGGGCGGTAGCCAGATAATTCGTGCGGGAAACTGCCCATATCGCAGGAGCCTTGCACATTGTTTTGCCCGCGCATCGGGTTCACACCCACGCCTGGGCGGCCAATATTGCCCGTCGCCATTGCGAGGTTCGCCATGCCCATGACCATGGTCGAGCCCTGGCTATGTTCGGTCACGCCGAGGCCGTAATAGATCGCGGAGTTTTTCTCTGTCGCAAACATGCGAGCCGCATTGATAATATCATCTACCGGCACGCCCGTAATCTTCGAGACATTTTCGGGCGAGTTTGCGTCATCGAGAATCTGCGCTTTCCACTCGCGGTAGCTGTCCATTTCCGTGCGAGCGCTAATGAAGTCTTCATCCAACAGACCTTCTTTCGCCGCTACATGGGCAAGGCCATTGATCAGCGCGACATTGGTTCCCGGCTGCAACTGTAGGTGATATTCCGCTTTAATATGCGGGCTTTGCACCAAATCAATCGCGCGCGGATCAGCGACAATTAACTTCGCGCCTTCGCGCAAGCGGCGCTTCATCTGGCTCCCGAATACAGGGTGTGCGTCGGTCGGGTTTGAGCCAATCACGAGAATACAATCAGCATGTTCGACAGAATCGAAGTTCTGTGTGCCGGCAGATTCGCCGAAGGTCTGCTTCAAGCCGTAACCCGTTGGCGAGTGGCAAACCCGCGCGCAAGTATCGACATTGTTATTGCCGAACGCTTGGCGGATCAGGCGTTGCACGACCCAGACTTCTTCATTGGTACAGCGCGACGACGTGATCCCGCCAATCGCTTTGACGCCGTATTTGGCCTGAGCCGCTTTCAGGCGGTCAGCGGAGAATTTATAGGCCTCTTCCCACGATACCGTGCGCCACGCATCTGTGATATTTTCACGGATCATCGGTTCCGTGATGCGGTCTCGATGGGTGGCATAGCCGAAGGCAAAACGGCCTTTGACGCAGCTATGGCCGTGATTGGCTTTGCCGTCTTTCCACGGCACCATGCGGATGACCTCTTCGCCTTTTAGCTCGGCTTTAAACGAACAGCCGACGCCGCAATACGCGCAAGTCGTCAGAACTGTACGGTCGGGCATGCCTTGTTCGATTACGGATTTTTCCTGCAGCGATGTCGTCGGGCAAGCCTGCACACAAGCGCCGCAAGATACACATTCGCTCTCCATAAAAGTTTCGTCCATAGACGCTGAAATCTTGGACTTAAACCCGCGACCTTCGACGGTCAGCGCGAAGGTGCCTTGCGTTTCAGAACAGGCACGGACGCAGCGGGAGCAAAGAATACACTTGCTCTCATCAAAGACGAAATAAGGATTGGTCGCGTCAATTTCAGCGTCCAGATGATTAGCGCCCGCGAGGCCATAAGGCACGGACGTCACACCAACCTCTTCGACCATTTTGAAGAACTCACTCTCCTTGCCACCAGGCTGCGCCATCGCGTCTACAGGATGGTCTGACAGATAAAGCTCCATCACGCCGCGGCGAATTTTCTTGATCTGATCATCTTCTGTGGTCACGGCCATGCCAGCTTCGACAGGGGTGGTGCAAGAGGCGGGTGTGCCGCGCTTACCGTCGATTTTGCAGACGCACAAACGACAGGAGCCAAAGGCGTCCAAGCTATCCGTTGCGCAGAGTTTCGGGATCGCGATACCGGCTTCGGCGGCTGCGCGCATGACAGATGTTCCCGCAGGCACCGTGATCTCTTCGCCGTCGATTTTCAGCGTGACCATCTCGTCAGATTTGGACGCTGGCGTGCCGTAATCTTTTTCAATTAAAAGCGTCATAGTCTACTCCGCAGCCGTCTTCATCGGCTCTGTAAATTCTTCGGGAAAGAGCTTCATCGCCGTGCGCACTGGCATGGGGGTTAATCCGCCCATCGCGCAAAGTGACGCCTCTTCCATCAAATCGCAGAGGTCTTCCAGCACATCGATATTGGCTGCGACCTCTTCGCCTTGTTCGATCTTTTCGATCAATTCTTTGCCGCGCACGGCGCCAACACGGCACGGCGTGCATTTTCCGCAACTCTCAAGCTCACAAAATTCCATAGCATATTTTGCCATCGTCGTCATGCGCGTTGTGTCGTTATAGACCACGATGCCGCCATGGCCCAGCATTGCGCCCGCCTCTGATAATGTCTCGTAGCCCATTTGCACATCAAAGCCGTGCGGCACAATATACCCGCCCAGAGGGCCGCCCGCTTGGACGGCTTTGACAGGGCGACCCGTATGCGTGCCGCCGCCGAAATCTTCCACCAGTTCTTTGAGTGTGACGCCAAAGGCTTTCTCGACCAAGCCGCCTTGTTTAATGTCGCCGGCCAGTTGGAACGGCTGTGTGCCTTTGGAACGTCCCTGACCGAAATCCGCATAGGCCTGCGCGCCGTTCGCCAAAATATAAGGGACAGAGCCGAGGGTCAGGATATTGTTGACGATGGTGGGTTTATCAAACAGGCCTTTGATCGCCGGGATGGGCGGCTTGACTTTCACCTGTCCGCGCTTGCCTTCAATGCTTTCCAGCATCGAGCTTTCCTCGCCGCAAATATACGCGCCTGCGCCGACCCGCACGTGAAGTTTAAAGCGCGGGATACCGTCATCATTCCAACCCGATAATCCTTTATTTTCCCATAGGTCGATAGCCTGGCGCATAGTCTTGATGGCGTGAGGGTATTCAGACCGAATATAGATATAACCCGTATCAGCCCCGATTCCGAGTGCGCCAATGACCATGCCTTCGATCAAACAGAAGGGATCACCCTCCATCAACATACGGTCCGCGAAAGTGCCGCTATCGCCTTCATCGGCATTGGCGCACAAATACTTTTGGCCATCCGGTTGTGCGAGGGCGGTTTTCCATTTGATGCCCGTGGGGAAACCTGCTCCGCCGCGTCCACGAAGGCCTGAGTCGAGGACTGTTTCGACGATCTCGTCTGCCGTCATTTTAAGTGCAGCTTGCAAGCCTGACAAACCGCCATGTGCTTCGTAATCAGCCAGATCGAGCGGATCGATCACGCCGACCCGCGCAAATGTCAGCCGCTCTTGATTGGCGAAATACGGGATGTCTTCGGTCAAGCCGTGGCCCAGAGGGTGACCTCCACCCGCGAGGAAGTCTGCGGCGAACAAGCTTTCCACATCGTCTGGGCTGACGGGGCCGTAAGCCATACGGCCTTGCGCCGTTTCAACTTCGACCAAAGGTTCAAGATACAGCATACCCCGGGAGCCGTTGCGGATGATCTGCACATCATCGCCGCCCTGGGCCGCAATCGCGCGAGCCACATCGTCTGCGCCGACGGACAGGGCTGCGGCGTCGCAGGGTATATAAACTTTCACACTCATTTCGTTTGGCCTTCACGGTGCTTCATCGACACATGCTTTAAGCGCTGAATATCAACCCGCCCGTAGAGATCATCATCGACCAGAACCGCTGGCCCCAGCGCACAATTTCCTAGACAATAAGCGGCCTCCAAGGCGACTTCTGTCGCGGGGGCGTCAAGTTTTGTTCCAAAGGCGACTTCGGCCTCGCGGATCAGCGCCTCAGCGCCGACGGCCTGACACGCTTCTGCCCGACAAATTTTAAGCGTGACCTTAGCTTGCGGGGCGCGCTTATAATCGTGGTAGAAGCTGACAACGCCGTGAATATCCGCGCGAGACATGTTCAACGCCTGCGCTATCGTGCGCAGGGCACTGTCGGGCAGATAGCCTTTTTTGTGTTGAACAGCGTGTAGAATTTCGAGCAATTCGTCGGGCTTATCGCCGTGATCCCGACAGACGTCCCGGGCGAATGTGTCTTCCACCGTATTGAGCAATGTCACCATGATCCGAGCCTTTTTCGTGTATTCTAGTCTACACTTTCCCTATTCGCTTAACACTTGCCTAAGACAAGCGAGATCGCAACATTATTAGTGAGTGCAATACCTCTATTCAGCAGACTGCATGTGACGGGCGATCCATTTGTGAAATACATGGGTGGGGCCGTCCATCACAGGAGAAAATTTCCCGCCATCAAACATTGGGCCATGACGCCCCTTCTGCATGCCTTCGACGACGGTGACGTCTTCGGAAAAGACATCGCGCCAGATGCGCGCATTTTCGGCCAACATCGGCTCATATCTTTCGTCCAAGTCCTCTGCGTAAAACATCGCGACCCGTTCTGTTATACGCTCTGGCCCTTGCGGCATCAATATGACGGAATAGGCGTGATCGCGGTGCACGCCCATCATAACATTGGGAAAGAAAGACGCATATTCCGAAGAGGTATTCCAGCGCTCTCCCACACCCTCAAAATCAGGAAAGACTTTTCCTGCTTCGCCTTTTAATTGTCGATAGACCAAACTGCCTTGCCCTGCATAAGTCTCGTGTTCATCGATGTTGTAATGGTCGTCAATTTTTGAGATTTCGTTTAGCTCAGGATGCACCCACGGGAGATGGTAGGACTCGCAAAAGTTCTCGATCGCGAGCTTCCAATTTGTGTTGAGCGTCATGTCAAATTGGCTCGATGGGCCTGGCACATAGAAGGGTTTGTCAAACTCGGCTCCAGCGTTCGATCAAGTCTTTGTAGACGACCTCAAAGGGTTTCGCATCGCCAGATACATTCACAAAAACTGTGCCGTGCCAAATATGGCTGCGCACTTCAAACAGCCCAAGCCTATCAGGGTCGATCGCGTCGTGAGTGTCCTGCCCGACACCACCAATATAGGGTGTGCGCACCAGTGCACCCTCGTGAGAGTAGCACCAGCTATGATAGGGACAACGGATGGGGCCTTTCAGGCGGGTCGGCTGATCGATCAAAATCATACCCCGGTGGCGGCAAGTATTTTGATAGACCTTAACGCCCTCCGTCTTACTGCGCACCAGTAGAAGCGGCATGCCTAGAAAATCAACGGGAAACGCATCGCCAGGGTTTTTAACATCCGCCTCGAACGCGGCTGCTGCCCAACCTTGATAGAAAATTATCTCGCGCTCACGCTTATACATTTCCTCAGAAATATAATGCGCATTTGGCAGGCCGTGTGCCGCCTCGATTGGTTTTAAGACATCACCTAAACTCATACCTTATTCCCTAGTCGCAAATCTTTTGATCTCGCAAGCGAGAAGCGCGTGATAAGCGATTCATATTGGGGCGCATAAGGGGAGTTGAATATCGGGAAGGTTTGGCGCTACGGCTTACCCTCTTGCAAATTCGGCTCAATCTCGTCCCAATTCATTTTCTCTTCCAACCACGGCACTTGAGCATAAAGCATGGGCAAGCAATCTTCGCGCAGAATTCGACGTGCTTCGAGCGCAAGTTTTTGGGGAATATCACCCAAATTATCCTCGCGTGACAGCAGATCAAAATGCCGCCCAAATGAGCCTTTTGTGATAGGATGCACCTGCACGCGGTCCAGCAAGTCTGGCATTTCCAGCAAACATAGCGGCGTAGTTACGCCCCACCCCAAGCCTTGCGCAACGGCCATTGTATGCGCAGGCGCACGGTCAAATTCCGCTATGTCAGGATAGTTCAGGCGCAGGCGATTGAGTTGTCGTTCGATCCGCAAACCCATGGCCGAGCGCATGGAGATACGCAGGAATGGCAAATCTTTTTCGCCCTCATGCAAGGTGACATTGCCTTTATAATCTCTCGGAAAAATCAACACATAAGGCTCTTGGAAAATTTTGTATCTCACAAGCCCTGCCACGTCTTCCATGACGTTGGACGTCGTGACCATCAGGTCGATGTTATGCGATAAAAACTCATCGCGGTGATAAGGCGATAGCCCGCTCCAAAACCGCCAATAAGACGACACATCATTCATCGTGGCATATAATCGCGAGCCGAGCACGGCTGCCATAGAGTCTGTCATAGCGATAGTCAGAGACGCCAAACGGCGGCGTTCCATCGTGCGCGTTTCGCGAAAAGCCTCCCGCGTATCGCGAAGAATTTGCCGTCCTCGCTCCAGTAAAATGCGCCCTGCGGACGTCAGCACAATCGGCCTGACCGAGCGGTCAAACAGCTTCGTCCCCACTGCGTCCTCTAACCCTGCAATGATTTGCGAGACGGCAGATTGTGTCATGCGCAGGACTTTGGCGGATTGCGTCATGCCGCCCTGATCCGCTGTCACCACGAAAACCTGCAGAGACCGCAGGTCAAAATTACTTGGTATCTTCATTTCCCCGACACTCTTTTTGTGAGTTATTACAGCGCCTTATCATAAGCTTCGCTAAAGCCAAATAGGGAAAATGCAGACAATGTATAAGCTCTGCTTCACCGCCACCCCGTCATTATCGCGCTTAATACTCGGCTATCTTTGTTTTTGATGGGCATTGCACAGTTTGGCGCAACGCGTAGGCATAAGGAAATACACGGAGCAAGATCATGGCTTTCCCCACCCATTCCAAGTTCGTCATCATTGGCGCAGGCGTCCACGGACTATCGACCGCTTACCACCTGGCCTTAGACCTTAAAGCCGCAGGCAAAGGCAGCGGGGCAGATATTGTTATTCTGGACAAAGGCGGCATCGCGTCTGGCGCATCTGGCATTGCGTGCGGTGTGGTGCGCAATAATTACTACCAACCGGCTATGCGCGAATTGATGGCCCATTCCGTCGACGTCTGGGAATCAGATATGGAGGCCTATAGCTACCACCCTGTGGGCTATATGCAGATCTCTTGCGAGTCGATGCACGGCGATGTTGCTGAGATATATGAGCAACAGCAGGCCATTGGCTATGACAGTACATTTATCGAAGGCGAAGCGGCGTGCGGCGAATATATGCGCGGCATTTACGATGACTGGCAGGCTGAAAACATCACCTCTGTTTTACACGAAAAACAAGGCGGCTACGCGAATAACTCCAAAGCCATGTATGGCCTCGCCACGAAAGCTGAAAACGAAGGCGTGCGCATCATCACAGGCTGCGAAGTTAAAGGCTTTACCCGTGCCAATGGCGCTAGCTCTGCGATCACAGCCGTTGAAACCACGCTCGGCGATCTGGCGTGTGATTACGTTGTCATTGGGGCCGGACCGTGGGTGCGCGATTTCTGGAATATGCTCGAACTACCCAAGACTGTCAGTATCAAAGGCAAAGACGGCGTCACACATGACGGGATCGGTATGTGGACGTTCTGGCAACTAGAGGAAGGCGTGCTGAATGTTGATCCCGAAATGTTTAAAACCAATGACGGAAAGCAACCGCCTGTCATGCATGTAGACACTGATGCAGCGTTGCGCTCTGTTGTCGACGGATCAGTGATCGAAGAGGCGGGGAAAATATGGGGGCTGTATTACAAGCCTGACTTCCATTTTGGCGGCGTTCAAGGCGGTGCCATGCCTTACCCCGTGACCACACCGGCAGATGAGCTTGATATTGACCCCTACGGCTCCCGCCTCGCCCGAATGGATCAGTTCGCCCGAATTTGCGCATATGTGGGTCAGCGCCCTCGCTCATTGCCATAAGCGCTTTGAAGGTATGATGGGACAATATCACAAAGAGCCGTCTGGCGGTGTCGGCTGCTTCACCCCCGACAGCTTCCCCGTCTTTGATGAGTTTTGCGAGAACGCCTATATCTTGGCAGATTCCAACCATGGCTATAAAATGATCGGGGTTGGGAAGTTGGTGGCGGAACATATCATGGGGCAAACATCAGAATTGCTTAAGCCTTTCCGCTATTCTCGTTATGCTGAGGGAGAATTGCATCCAACGTCGAATAGCCCCTTCCCTTGGAGTTAAATTAGACATAATCGCGAATTGGGAGGGACGTTTATGTCGCCAGTATTATCCATCTCGCGCCGCCTGCGCAGCACACCCTTTACACGCCGCGTGACCGAGGCTGGAGTTAAGGGCTACACAGTCTATAACCATATGCTGCTCCCGACGATGTTTGAGAGCATTGAAGCCGATTATCATCATCTTAAGCGTGATGTTCAAATCTGGGACGTGGCCGTGCAGCGCCAAGTCGAGGTGCGCGGACGGGACGCGGCGAAGCTGATCCAAATGCTAACCCCACGCAGCTTAAAGAAAATGGCTGATGATCAGTGCTACTATATTCCAGTCGTGGACGAGACGGGCGGCATGCTCAATGATCCGGTTGCCGTTCGTCATTCGGAAGATCGCTGGTGGATTTCGATCGCTGACTCCGATTTGCTTTATTGGATCAAAGGTCTGGCGCGCGGCATGAATTTGCGGGTTGATGTGTTCGAGCCAGACGTCTCGCCGCTCGCTATTCAAGGGCCGAAGTCGAATGATTTAATGGCAAGATTGTTCGGAGAAGACATTCGCGACCTAAGGTTTTTTCGTCACCGCAAAATTGAATTTAATGGGCGCCAGCACACCATTGCTCGATCTGGCTTTTCTGTCCAAGGCGGGTTTGAAATTTATGTTGAAGGCACAGATCAAGGCGAACCTATCTGGGACGCCCTGTTTGAGGCGGGACAAGGCCTCAACGTCCGCGCAGGTTGCCCAAATTTGATCGAGCGGATTGAGGGCGGGTTGCTGTCATATGGCAATGATATGACGCGCGACAACACACCGTTTGAAGCGGGTCTGGGTAAGTTTTGCAAAGGTGCGGCATCCAAAGACTGCATAGGCGCGGATGCGTTGCGGCAGGATCTGGAACACGGCCCGAAACGCCAAGTTCGTGGCCTCGCGATTGCGGGCGAGGCTGTACCGCCCTGTCAGGATTTATGGCCCGTCTTTGTCAATGACCAGGGTGTGGGACACGTCAGTTCGGCGGCTTGGTCACCCGATCTTTTGACCAATGTCGCCATTGCGATGATTGACCGCGCTCATTGGGACGTCGGCACACACGTCACAGTTCAAACGCCCAGCGGACCGCGAGATGCCGAGGTGCGCGCGCTGCCATTTATTTAATCCTGATGTTTAATTCCGGTATTTAATTCTGGCTGGCCGCAACAACATCCTTCTTAGTGTCGTCTTTTAGTTTTGCGGGTCGATAACGATAGCGGTCAAACATGAGCGCTTTCACCAATGATACCGCCATCAGGGCCATAACGATCGAGAACGGCACCGCGCCGAGGATCATTGCAGATTTAAGCGCGTCCATCCCACCCGCCAGCAGGAGCGCCGCCACAACGGCGATAAAAATACCGCCCCAAATCAAAATATGGCGTGCGTGTTTCTTGGACTCGTTCCCTGCGGACGCGACTGTATTGATCACCAAAATCGCGGAGTCGGCAGAGGTGACAAGATATGTCATCAGCAAGATAACAATCACAAAGCTCATCATTTTTGCCATGACGGGCGAGAGGATAAGATTGATAGTTTGATAGAGTTGCGCGGAAATATCGGCATTGAGAATGGCACCTTGCGCGATACCTGATAATTCCAAATTCACCGCTGTGCCGCCCACGAGGGAGAACCAAACTAGGCCAACGGCTGACGGCACGAACATCGCGCCCAAGACAAATTCTCTGATCGTGCGGCCACGCGACACCCGCGCTAAGAACAAGCCAACAAAAGGCGCAAAGGCAATCCACCAAGCCCAATAGAAAATTGACCATGCCGCTTGCCATTCCGCCAGCGCGCCCTCTCTCCAGACCGTCACTGACATAGCGGGCAGCGCGAGAAAGTAGTCCCAGATCGCCAAGAAAAATGTCTTGAAAGCAAAGAAAGTCGCACCAAACGCCACGAAAAATAACAGCAAGAAGATCGACAATCCCATATTGATATTAGACAGCCACTTGATCCCTTTGTTCACACCCGACAGAGCGGAGGCGGTAGAAGCTGACATAATGATAACCAAAGCAATCACTTGCGCGGCCAAAGTCGGTTTGCCATTCGCATCAGCGATCCACCCCATGCCTGTAATATTAAATACGCCTGACGCGAATTGCGACACGCCAAAGCCAATCGTGACGCTGACGCCAATCACCGTCGCGAGGATCGCCACAATGTCGACTGCATGACCCAAGCCGCCCGATAAGCGCTTGCCAAATAGCGGAACTAGAGCCGAGCGGAAGGTCAGCGGTTGGTTTCGGTTAAAAGCAAAATATGCCAATGCTAGTCCGACAATTCCGTAACACCCCCAAGGCGTCAAACCATAATGCAGCATCGCCCACTTATAGGCATTGCGTACATTGTCAGGGTCTTGTGAAACGCTCAGACCTTTGATGACATCGGGGTTATTAGCGAAATGGAAAATGGGTTCAGCTGTTGAATAAGTCAGCATGCCAACGCCGATGCCCGCGCCAAACATCATGGAAAACCAAGAAAATCGAGAGAACTCAGGGCGCTCATCTTGGCGGCCCAAACGAATACTCCCGACCTTTGGCCAAAATGCGAGCGCCAGACAGATGACCATATAAAAGGCCGTCGCATAGACATACCATCCCCCGAATGTGGAAGTTGACCAAACCTGCAAGTCTGCTAAAATTAAACCTGCTTCTTTGGGAAATGACGCCGCCCATACAATCAAAAGGCCAATCAAAATCTTGGCTGTGATCGCGATGATCGTGTTAAAACCTGCATAGAAACCGTCTGGTGATGTTCTAATTTTCAGCCGCTTGCGGCGCGGCAAATGGACGGCTTTTTCACCCACACGATTGATTGGCGCGGTGGAGGTGTGAGTTGGCTCTGTCATAAATTCCCCAGTTTCTTTTAACTATGCGGGATGCGTGGCATAGCTTCAATTTAATTCCGCAGATTTATAGTCTTGTTCTTTCATCACACAGTTTCAATTTCCTAAGGCCTACCAGAGCGCCGATAATCTATCAGCCCCTTCAGCAAGGCAAAGCAGGTCAGCAATACAATAACAGCGAACGGCAGTGCGGCCGTTATTGTGCCCGCTTGCAAAGATTGCAGTGCGGCTGTGCCTCCCCCGTAAAGCAGCGCAATCGCTGTCAGGCCGAGCATTGCCGCCCAAAAAACTCGCTGTCGTTTGGGTGTCGTTTTGCGTCCACCTGACGTCAATTTATCGACAACTAGCGCACCCGAATCTGCTGACGTCACGATAAAGATAATTAATAATCCCAAGGCGATGATAGAGGTGACCATTGGCATCGGCATGGCACCTAGCATTTGAAATAACGTCAGAGAGGCATCGCTGACGCCATTTGCCAAATCGCCTGTTTGGTTTTCAAATTGCTTAATCGCTGTCTCGCCAAAGGCGCAGAACCAGACAATCCCAATTACCAGAGGCGCGAGTAACAGCCCCGCCATAAATTCTCTGATGGTTCGGCCTTTTGAAATGCGCGCAATGAACATGCCAACGAAGGGCGACCAAGCAATCCACCAGGCCCAATAAAACAGCGTCCAATCATATAAAAACGCTTGGTCAGGCCGATCCATCCAATTCGCCAAAGCCAGACTGTCAGGGACAAGGCTAACCACTGACTGTCCTATTGTGCGAAAAATATCGAGCGTGGGTCCAAATATCATCACGAATAGTAAAAGCGATGCAGCTGCAATCATGTTGATATTTGATAGCACCTTAATTCCGCCGTTCAGCCCCCTCAAGACTGATAGAATTGCAACAGCTGTCATCACGCCAATGAGGATTATTTGGAGCCACACGCTTTGCTCCACCCCAAATAAATAGGCCAGCCCCCCTGTCGCCTGTGTTGCACCAATTCCGATTGTGCAAGCCAGCCCAAAGATCGTCGACACGACGGCGAGCAAGTCAATAACATCCCCCACCCAGCCGTAAATTCTCTCGCCCAAAAAAGGATAAAAAGCCGACCGTATAGACAGGGGTAGTCCAAGGTTAAACGCGAAAAATGCGAGGGACACGCCGATGATGGCGTAGACGGACCACGCCAAAATACCCCAATGAAAAACAGAAGTTGAGAAGGCCAAGCGCCGCGCGTCCTCGCTGCCCGCTGGTGTATCAAAAGGCACGCCAAACCAATCCGTGAAATAGCCTAGCGGCTCTGCGGTGCCGTAAAACATAAAGCCAATTCCGACGCCCGCCGCAAACAACATCGCAATCCAAGACCAAACGCTATACTCGGCTTTCGCCTCTGCCCCGCCCAAGCGTATTTTCCCGAGCGGTGATATGGCTATTCCAACGCAAAAGAGAAGACTGATGATAGGTGTGGTCGCATATAGCCAGTCAAAGTTTCTAAGCGACCATGCTTTAGCCCCCTGCAAAGCAGCATTGGCGGTGTCGGGAAAAGCCAGTGTCGCGCTCGAAAAAAGCAGCACTAATATCGCACTGAGGAAAAATATTGGATTGTGCATTTCAAAGCCAAATGCATGAATTATTTTGGAGCGGTGAGACGTTTCATGCAGGGCCATAAAGGTGTCATGCCTTGCTATTTTTAGGCTGTAAAGACTTCAAACAATTAATCTATTTAATGACACAAGCGGTGGTGAATTTCAGCGATATGATCAGGGCCGACTTCGCAACATCCGCCAATGATTGTGGCCCCCATCTTGACCCAGTTCATGGCATAATCCGCATATTTGTCAGGCGTTAGATCTTGGCGTTTCTGCAGTCCGGCAACCGTCCCGCCAGCCTTTAACGGCGCGACAGATTGAAAGCCATTGGCGTAGGCTCCAACGCAGGGGAAGGCCTCGACTAATAACGGCATGGCGAGCGTGACGGTTTCAGGCATGGAGCAATTCACCATGACCGCGTCGACCTGAATATCTGCAACGGATTTCACAGCGTCCCTCAATAATTCGCCAGATCGCAAATTCTGCGGTGCAGCATCGTCCAATGTGAAGCTCACCCAAACGGGCAATCCGCTCTCCTTGGCCGCCATGATCGCAGCTTTTGCCTCACGTATCGTCGACAGGGTTTCGCAGAAAAATAAATCAACGCCTGGAGTCTGGATAGCAACTAATTCGCGGTAGGAGGCCAAGCACGCTTCAAAATCAGGGGCAAGATCGGGCTTGTAGCTCGCCACGATCGGCGGGAGGCAGCCAGATATTCTCACCGACTTACCGCTCTTGGCTCGCGCGGCTTGCGCAATTTCAATCGCCGCCGCATGGATTGGCTTGAACAAGTCAATCGAGGCATCCCGCGCGAGGCGCTCTGGCGTCGCCGTGTAATTATTTAATGTGATAATTTCTGCGCCGGATTGAATAAAATCTAAGTGCAATTGCTCAACTAATTCAGGATGGTCTAACATGACCTGTGTCGACCATAAGGGTGTCGGCGCAACCCCTGCGCGGCGGATGAGTTCTTGCCCCATGCCGCCGTCGAGTAGTGTCACATGAGCCATGACTAAGTCGTCAGGACGCGATTGAAAAAGTCTCGCAAATAAGGCCCAAAAGACCGCCAACATTCAATATGAAAACGATCTTCGCCTGTTCGCACTACCATGATGCTCACGCTTTCAAATACCGTGCGCGTCGCCTTGCCGATGGGGAGACTACTAAGGGATAAATCCAAAGGACAGCCGACATTCAATAAGGCTGTCGCGTCGGAGCCAGACAACTCAAATGCGACATTGCGGTGCGAAATTTCTGTGACGCTGCACACAAAATCTTGGCTAACCTTAACGAGCTTTTTTGTTAAGGCTGCTTGGCTTGTGGGATCGCAAATCACGACCCATTCATCTGGCCCAAGCTTCGCACACATAATATCTTTGGTAATAGTCGTCGAATTAATCTTTGTCGGTAGCTTAAGCGCACTGGCTTTTTTAAAAGCCGCCAGATCAGACGGCTTAATCCGTAGGTTAAACCGTCCGCGCTCACCCAGCAACGCCACGCTGACTGCGGGTGTTACGAGCGTATCTGGCATATCAATAGCTTGATCAAACAACATTTAATCGCTCATTTTTTGGGTCATAAAAGACAGGTTTGACGACCTTTACGGCAATCGTTTTGTCAGCCATTGGCACATAAAGCGTTTGATCCATCAGATTAAATCCGTCCCGAACGACTGCCATAGCGATGGAGCGACCTAGCGGCTCGCTCCAATATGATGAGGTGACGTGGCCGAGCATATCCATGGGAATTGATTGTTGAGGGTCAGCAACAATCTGCGCGCCCTCCTCTAGCACCTCATTTGGATCATCCGTTAGTAAACCAATTAATTGTTTGCGGCTCCGCCGCTACCAAATCGGGCCGTGCCAGTGACCGCTTCCCGACGAAGTCTTTCTTCTTTTTGCTCACCGCCCAAGACATCCCCGCATCGTGCGCGGTGACTGTGCCGTCTGTATCTTGGCCTACAATGATGAAGCCTTTTTCTGCGCGAAGCACATGCATAGTCTCGGTGCCGTAGGGGCAGATATTATACTGCTGCCCCTCTTGCATCAGGGCTTCCCAAACCGCTCGGCCGTAATGCGAGGGGACGTTAATTTCAAAACCCAATTCGCCCGTAAAGCTGACTCGCATGAGGCGAGTCGGGACGCCGCAAATTTTGCCTTCCCGTACAGTCATATGCGGAAATGCTTCAGGCGAAAGATCAATGCCTTCGACGAAAGGCGCAATTAATTTACGCGCATTGGGTCCATTGATTGCGATCACCGCCCACTGCTCCGTCGTTGACGTCAGCCAGACATCAAGCTCTGGAAATTCCGTTTGCAGATAGTCTTCCATATGGCGATAAACGCGCGGCGCACCGCCTGTTGTTGTCGTCACATGGAAGCGGTCTTCGGCCATGCGCCCGACAACACCGTCATCATAAATATACCCGTCTTCCCGACACATCAGACCATATCGACAGCCGCCGACAGGTAGCGCAGACCAAGGATTGGTGTACATCAAGTTCATAAATTTTGCGGCGTCCGGGCCCACAACTTCGACCTTGCCCAGCGTTGACGCATCAAAAATACCAAGACTATCGCGCGTGGCTTTGCACTCGCGTGCAACGGCTGCGTGCATGTCTTCGCCCGCTTTCGGGAAATACCAAGCCCGACGCCAAACACCGACAGGCTCGAAGACCGCGCCGTTTTCCTCGGCCCAAGGATCAATGGGCGTCTTGCGGGTTGGATCAAATAATTCCTGATCGCGGTAGCCGACCATCGCGCCGAACGTCGTCGGCGTGTAGGGCGGACGGAATGTCGTGAGGCCGACTTTTTCAATCGGCTGACCGACCGCTTTGGACGCGATTTCTAGCGCGTTGAGATTAGACGTCTTGCCTTGGTCTGTGGCCATGCCGTTCGTAGTGTACCGCTTGACGTGTTCGATAGATTTAAATCCTTCTTGCACGGCAAGCTTGATGTCTTTTTCTGTCACGTCATTTTGGAAATCGACAAAGGCTTTTTGTTTCGGCCCTTCGATATAGTTTGGCAGGCTATTAAAGATTTGTCCTGTGCCAAATTCGGGTTCTTCGACCGTGTAAGCTTTGCGCCCACCTGCTGCTTTATGGCCGCCACTCAGCGCAGCTTCTATGCCAAAATCACCGTTACATGCCCCAACGCAAACTGCGTTTTCATTTGCAACATCTGGAACATAGGCTGACAGATCTGCGTCCCATTTAATTCCGCCCTTAGAGTGAGACCACAAATGTAGGCTTGGTGTCCAGCCACCTGACATCAGCAACGCATCGCATTTAATTATGCGCTTCGCCCCTGTCTCAGGCGTGTAAGCCTCGAGGGAATTAATTCGTAGCGAGCCAGATGTTTTTGAAACCGATGAGGCTGGCAGATGATCAATCCCGCGCTGCGTCAAAGACGCCACTAATTCATCGCGGACCGTGTCGCGTGCATCAATCACGGCGGCAATACGGATATTCGCATCGGCCAAATCACAGGCCACTTGGTAGGCGCTATCATGGCTAGTGAAGATCGCGACTTCATTGCCGACAGCGACGCCGTATTTATTGAGGTAGGTTTGCGCAGCGCTCGCCAGCATCACACCGGGGCGGTCATTGCCGTTGAAAACAAGCGGGCGTTCAATACCGCCTTGCGCCAGAATTACTTTGCCTGCTCGGATGCGGTGGAGCTTTTCGCGCGCAGTTCCGACGGGGGCATCTGGCAAGTGATCCGTGAGTCGTTCGGCCAGTGCGACAAAATTATCGTGGAAATACCCAATCGCCGTTGTCCGCGTTAGAACTGTCACAGTCTCGGATTTCTCCAATTTAGCGGTAGATTTCGCGAGCCAATCTGTTGCCGTCTGGCCTTCGATCATCACGGAGGGAGTCGACAATAGGCTGCCGCCCAGATGAGCGTTCTCGTCTACCAAGATCACACGCTCACCAGATTTCGCTGCTGCTAGGGCCGCCGCAATGCCCGCTGGGCCCGCGCCGATAATCAGCGTTTCGCAGTGACCATAGGTGCTGGCATAGACGTCTGGGTCTTCGGATTTTGGCGCCGGGCCAAGGCCCGCCATGTGGCGGATAAACGGCTCATAAACTTTGTCCCAAAAACTCTTGGGCCACATAAATGTCTTGTTGTAAAACCCGGCGGGGAAGAAGCGCGAGAAGACGTTATTAAACGCGCCAATATCAAATTTCAAATTAGGCGAACGGTTCTGGCTTTCGACCACCATGCCTTCGAAAATCTCGAGCGTTGTAGCACGGACATTGGGGGTAACACGACCCACGCCGCGATCAAAAGCGATGAGGGCATTGGGCTCTTCTGAACCTGCTGCGATGACGCCGCGCGGGCGGTGATATTTAAAAGACCGCCCCATCAGGTGCTGACCCTGCGCAAGCAATGCCGATGCGAGGGTGTCGCCCTGCGCACCTTGATAGGGTTTCCCATCAAAAGTGAAATTAATTAATTGATTGGCGTCAACAATGCCGCGGCCTGATTTACGAAATGCGCTCATGACTCTCGCGCCTTTTCAATTTTGGCTGCAGTTGGACGAGGCTCACCCATTTTGTAAGTCATAACTAATTTATCTGTGACAGTGTTCCGAACAGCATTAAAAAACAGATTGCAGCCGTGCTGATGCCACCAACGCTCCGCCGTGTCGCCGCGCACATTATCGCGAATAAACATATAGCGCGACCACTCCGCATCCGACATCTCGGCCTGTTCTTTGGCAGTCGGGCGCACGTAATGAGCCTCACCCGCATGTGCGAATTCTATTTCGTCACGTTTTTCGTTGCAGTAGGGACAATGAATTTGAAACACGCTCTCGCCCCCTTAATGCGCGACAGCGGCGGCGGCGGCTTCGTCGATTAAGCGGCCTCCGACAAAGCGGTCGAGGTTAAACGGTGCGTTGATTTTGTGCGGCGCATCATGGGCGATGGTGTAAGCGAAGGTATCCGCAGCCCCAGGCGTGGCCTTAAAACCGCCCGTGCCCCAGCCACAATTCACATAAAGCCCCTGCACAGGCGTTTTGCCCACAATCGGTGAGCGATCCGGCGTGACGTCAACCACGCCGCCCCAACTGCGCAGCATACGCTGACGTTTAAAGATCGGGAAAATCTCGCTAATCGACATCAGGGTATGTTCCAGAATATGAAGCGCCCCGCGCTGGCTATAACTCGTATATTGATCCGTTCCCGCGCCAATCACCAACTCGCCCTTGTCCGACTGACTGATGTAAGCATGCACGGCGTTGGACATGACGACACAAGGGAAGATCGGCTTGATCGGTTCTGAGACCAAAGCCTGCAGGGGATAGCTCTCGAGCGGGAATTGCAGCCCTGCCATTTCCATCACGACAGAGGTATTCCCCGCCGCGGACACACCAATTTTCTTCGACGCGATATAGCCTTTTTCAGTTTCAACGCCTTCCACAGCACCGTCTGCGCCGCGGCGAATACCTGTGACTTTGCAGTTCTGAATGATGTCAACGCCCAGCTTTGACGCCGCCCGTGCATAGCCCCAAGCGACACTATCATGTCGCGCGGTGCCTGCCCGCATTTGCAGCGCGCCGCCCATGACGGGATAACGACGGTTTTGGGAAATATCGAGGATAGGCAGAAATTTCTTGCACTCTTCTGGTGACAGCCATTTATTATCAACACCATTCAAACGATTGGCGTGCACGTGACGTTGAAAGCTCTGAACATCATGCACATTATGGGCGAGCATCAACACGCCGCGCTTGGAAAACATCAAGTTATAGTTCAGTTCCTGTCCAAGGCCGTCCCACAGATCGACAGCGTGATCATACATGGCCGCCGATTCATCGAACAGATAATTAGAGCGAATAATCGTTGTGTTCCGACCCGTATTCCCGCCGCCTATCCAGCCTTTTTCCAGCACGGCCACATTGGTGATACCGTAGCGTTTGGCGAGATAATAGGCCGCGCCGAGGCCATGCCCGCCGCCGCCAACAATAATGGCGTCATATTCTTTTTTCGGCGCTTTATCGGGAAATTGCACAGGCCAGTTTTTGTGACCTGACAGCGCATTCGCAAATAAACTGGCTGCGGAGTATTTCATGGCTAGCTTCTGAGCTTCTCATTGGTTGGGTCGTGCGGGCTGTCTTCCAGCACACGACATTTATAGCGCTTGCCGAGAATTTCAATCTCAAGATCCGTGCCAATCGCAGAATGTGTAGGATGCACCATGGCGAGTGCGAGTGACTTGTTCATGCGCCAGCCAAAGCCGCCACCTGTTGCGCGGCCTATGACTTCGCCGTCTTTATAAATCGGATTGTTACCGATGACGTCCGCATCATCAACATTCATCACTTCGAGCGTGACAAACGCGTTTTCAAACCCGCGCTTCTCCCATTCGAGCAAAGCATCGCGACCGATAAATCCGTCTTTTTTCTTGAGGTTTACAAAGCGGTGTAAGCCCGACTCATAGGCTGAGTATTCAATCGACATTTCTGTGCCGACCAAGCGGTAGGATTTTTCTAGGCGCATAGAATTCATTGCACGAATACCAAAAGGTTTCAGGCCATGCTTGTCGCCGTGTTTAAACAATGCATCAAAAATATGATTTTGATATTCGATCGGGTGGTGGATTTCCCAGCCTAGCTCACCCACGAAGTTGACGCGCAGCAATTTAACGGGGGCGTGGCCGACATATGTCTCCTGCCCCGTCAACCACGGGAAGGTTTCATTGGACAGGTTAGACCCACAAATCGGCTGCAGCAAATCTCGCGCTTTCGGCCCTGCCACGACCAGAACGCCCATGGCATTGGTCAGGTCTGTCATCTGCACAGATCCGTCCGTTGGCATATGCTTGCGCAGCCAGTCATGATCCAAGCGGTGATACGCGCCCGCCGATACAAGATAGAAACTATCCTTGCTCTCGCGCTGCACGGTAAATTCAGAATGGACGCCACCTTTGTTTGTCAGGCCATGGCAGAGCGCCAGGCGGCCAATCGTGACGGGCATTTTTTGGGCTAAAATCCGATTGAGAAATTTCACCGCGCCTGGCCCTTGGATACGGCATTTGGCAAAAGCTGTCATGTCCAGCACACCGACATTTTCTGCGACGTTCTTCGCCTCATTGCCGACATGCTCGAAATAAGACGAGCGGCGGAAAGACCAATCGTCTTTTTGCTCGACGCCTTCAGGGGCAAACCAGTTGGCGCGTTCCCAGCCAAAGAGCTGTCCGAACACGGCGCCTTTGGCTTTTAGGCGGTCATAACAAGGTGATGTCCGCAGGGGTCGCGCTGCAGAGCGCTCTTCATCAGGATAGTGAATTTCAAAAACGTCTGCATATGCCTCTTCGTTTTTCTCAATCAGGTAGCTTTTGGTCGCATAGGGACCAAAACGGCGCGGGTCGACGCCCATCATATCAACGGTCGGCTCGCCCTCGACAATCCATTCTGCCAACTGCCAGCCTGCCCCGCCAGCCGCCGTGATCCCGAAACTGTGACCTTCGTTCAGCCAGAAGTTTTTCTTATCCCAAGCTGGCCCGACAATCGGGTTGCCATCGGGCGTGTAGGCAATCGCGCCGTTATAGACTTTTTTGATGCCCATATTTTCAAAGATCGGCACGCGGTTAATCGCGCTCTCAATATGCGGCATGAGGCGATCGAGGTCTTCTTGGAATAGCTCATATTCAGATTGATCATCTGGGCCGTCGACATAGCACGCTGGCGCGCCGTGTTCATAAGGCCCGAGGATCAGGCCGCCCGCTTCTTCGCGCATATACCAACTGCCGTCCGACTCGCGCAGAACACCCAGTTCTGGCTCACCATCTTTGCGGCGGGCGACGATATCAGGATGCGCTTCGGTGACTATGTATTGATGCTCGACCGGGACCACTGGAATATCTAGGCCAATCATTTCGCCCGTTTTTCGTGCAAAGTTACCTGTATAAGAGACAACATGCTCCGCGATAATGTCGCCTTTATCTGTCTTCACTTTCCACATCCCGTCATCCATTTGGTCAATGCCTGTGACAGTCGTATAGCGGTGAATTTTTGCGCCGCCCTCACGGGCGCCTTTCGCCAAAGCCTGCGTGAGGTCCGCTGGCTGCACATAGCCGTCTTCGGGATGACGCATCGCGCCGATCAAGCCGTCTTTTTTGGCGAACGGCCAAATTTCTACGACTTCTTCGGGGGTCATAAATTTAACTTCAACGCCGATCGTCTGCGCCACACCCGCATATTGCAGATACTCATCCATGCGATCTTGATTGGTCGCGAGCCGAATATTGGAGACGGGACGGATGCCGACGTCTTGGCCCGTTTCAGCTTCCAGCCGCTTGTACAAATTGACAGAATATTTGTGTAACTGCCCGACAGAATAGCTCATATTAAAGAGCGGCAGCAGACCCGCTGCATGCCATGTCGAGCCAGATGTCAGCTCTTTCCGCTCGATCAGACAGACGTCCGTCCAGCCCTTTTTGACCAAGTGATAAAGGGTCGATACACCGACGACACCGCCCCCGATAACGACCACTTTTGCTGTTGATTGAATGTCGCTCATGGCGCCTGTTCCCATTTGATTTGTGCTTTAGATTAGCCCCTATATTGAGGGTTTAAATGCGTCAAACAGCATCAGCGTGTATAAGTGTCGCTAATGTTTGGAAGCAGGGGCAGCGCTTCTATCGCGGCGATGACTTATTCACCCGCTCCGCGACGGGATTGCTCCGTCGATTCGACCAATATCCGCGCTGCGATACTCGATAAAATGTCGTAATGATCGCGGCGAATAGCTATTCCGTTTTGCAAATTATCGTTAAAAGTTTGTCGGCTGGCCTTGGACAAGGGCTGCAAGAGGTGGGCGTGGCTCGGCAAATGGTGGGGATAAATCCGCACACCCTGTCGCTCGCACAATTCGGGGAGGACAGCGAGTGCCTCTGGCTCCGTCACGCCGCGGATTTGCATGACAGCGTCAGTGTTTTGAACGACCATAGTGGACATGAGGTCAGCGATATTGTGCGCGCATATGATTGCAGACACCCCGCCGCCCTCAAATATATATCCAGCTTGTGTTCTCTCTAACTTAGCCGGGCAAGTCGGCAGATCGTAATCACTCCCCAGCGCCCCAATCAGCAGTTCCACTCCGCCAAAGCCGTGCATCTCTAGCCACAAGACGGTCTCCGCCATGGCACTAAAATCTTGATCATGTTTATAAAGCCCTTGGAAAGCAGATTTCAACAAGGACAATAATTCGTTGCGCGATAGTTTAAGCGGGGACGACATCGGCGTCAGGCTTGATCGGGAAGCACCAAATATCATCTGTCATTTGACCAATATCACGGATCAGCGGCGCACCTTGAAACATCGTATTGCGCACCCATAACCGAGAACGCGGATCAAATTTTCCGACCCCGAAGAATGATAGCTTGCACCTCAGCAAATGAATGGGCAGCACATCGGCATCTAAAAGGTTTGCCTGTATCTCGCCGTAACGCGTCTGCGCCATGGTTTGAATACGGCGAATAATAGCGCGGTGTTCGGGGTGCGCTAGGACGAATTCAGCGGTCGTCATATCGCCATTGCGGGCCAGAATATCGTCATAGGCGCGTCGCACTTGATACGCTACACCCATAAACATTTGTCTGCGATAACCTGGCTCTTTATGGCTTTGTCCGAGGCGCGGCTCTTGCTTCTCGACGGAGCGGTACCAGAACGTCCCAAGCCCTGCATCCGTGGAAAAATCAACCGCCAGCGCCCAACGGTATTTATCTTCGATCACGGCGGCCAAATCAGACAATCGCATGTGAGGGACGAGGTCATACCGCTCTTCAATGGACAAGTCTGGTTCAAGGTCTGTGAATGTTTCGGGGTGCAATTCGAGCAGAAGTGCATTGACGATTTCTTGCGCCTCATGGCCAAAATGCGCCGCGACGTAATCTGTTAGCTGCGTCCATTTTTCCAACTTATCTTGCGTCTGCAGCCATGCCATGACCGCCGTTAAGTCCCTAACCGCAGTGCGGTTAATCTCGTTCTGATCGGCATTATCCGTTGTGATTTGCGACAAATGCATCTGCGCTTTTTCTGCCAGACAACTGAGATCACCGCGGGTCTTCGCTGTAACCTCGCCGTCCCGTTTCACCCGTGCCAAGGCTGTCTCGCGCACTTCGATCCAGTTATTAATTAATAGCGGGTGGTGTATCAGAAAGGGCGCCATGCCCAAACCTGTCGCATTACCAATCCCGACATAGCGCTTGATTTCAGGCGTCATGGCCACCGCCGTATCAGGGGCGCGGCGTTGCGCGACATAATCAGCTTGGAATAGGCTGAAGTCTCGAATCAGAAAACACGAGAACATTTCCGCTGCAAAAGGTCTTGCGAAATCGGGATAGGCCTCTCGGACTTTGTTCCAATCCGCCATGCCGAACTTGCCAGAGCCGTAAACTGCTGTCGTGCGGTAGAGATATCCGACCTTGGCCATATGGTCTAAATCTGGCTGCTCCCCGCGCGCTAAACCGTCGACAACATAGTCAAAATTACGCACGGATTTATTGGCGCGCGATAGCACGATACAGCTTGCGTCAACACGGCCATTTTCCTGCAGCGGCACATTGGCGCGCAGAAATTCCAGCCTTTCCGCGTCAACCCGCCCCTCACATAGCGTCACAGTCAAATCCCAATCATCGGCGATAACGCGATCACTGCGCCGATCAGGGTCAATATATTTGGCGAAGACGACATAGCTAAAGAGCGCATTTGGCGTTTGAATTTCGTAGACAACGTCCCCAAAGCCGCCGTCACACAAGGCCGTCCATACACGTTTAATTTCCCATGCCTCTCGTAAAATACGCCGCACAAGGCTACGCATGAAACTGAGGGGATAGGGGTAGAGCGTGCCGAGGCGCGCGAGGTTCATGACAATGCTGGCTGGCCGAAGATCAAGACTTTCGTCACCGATATGCGGCACGCGCATCACCATTAGAGGGCCCCCACGCCAGCGGGTTTGAACCCGTTTTGGAAGAAGCGAAACCAGTTTTCGCCCATGACCTTGTCGACATCTTTTTGGCTCATACCTTTGGCCGATAAGCCGCTGGCAATATTGCAAAAATCTTTGGATGACTGGAACCATTCGGGTTGGCGCGGCCAATCAGCGTTGATGGCAGAGCCTTCGCCGAAGTCAGGCTTAAACGTCCATTTGCCAGACCGCATCCACTCCAACGTCTCATATCCCCAGTTCTGACAGAGGTCAGACCCGATGCCGATATGATCGACGCCCATTAACTCCGCTGTGTCCATGATCATGCCGCAGAAATCATCCAGCGTGCAGTCTGGCCCGCCGTGCAGATGGAAAGGATACATCGAAAATCCGAGCATGCCGCCGCTCTCGCCCAAGGCACGCAAGACATCGTCAGATTTATTCCGTAGAGCTTCATGCCAGCGCGAGGGGTTGGCGTGCGTGATCGCGATGGGGCGCTCTGACAGTTCGATTGTTTGCAAGGTCGAGTGTTCCGCACTGTGGCTCATATCGATGATCATGCCGACGCGGTTCATTTCTTTGATCACTTCGCGGCCAAAGCGCGTCACGCCGCTATCGCCGTCCTCATAACACCCCGTCGCGAGCAGGCTTTGATTGTTATAGGTCAGCTGCATAATCCGTGCGCCCTGATCATAGAGGGTTTCGACCATGCGCAAGTCATCTTCGATCGGGGAGCAATTTTGGAAGCCAAGAATAATCCCGACTTTCCCCTCACGCTGCGCCGTTAGAATATCATCAGCTTGCCGCACGAGCATAATAAGGTCGGCGTGGTCCCGAAAGCGGCGTCGCCAATCACCTATATTTTCCAGCGTGTCGCGCGTATTCTCCCAATAAGCGATCGTCACATGGATTGCATTCACGCCGCCCGCCTTCGCCTCTTCAAAAAGCTCGCGCGTCCAATTTACATATTGTAGGGCGTCAATGATCAGCACAGTTTTACCCCGGGTTCGTGTAGCTGGTTTTCATGATCGTGTAGAAGTCTTTGGCATGCTCACCCTGCTCTCTTGGGCCGTAGCTGGAGGCGTTACGCCCGCCAAATGGCACGTGGTAATCAAGGCCAGCCGTGGGTAAATTGACCAAGGTACAGCCGAATTTTGCGCCGCGTTTGAAATGCTCGGCTTCTTTTAGATTTTGCGTGATGATCGCAGCAGACAAGCCGAATTCAGTGTCGTTCGCCGTTGCTAGACCTTCGTCAAATCCGTCGACTTTGATGACGCATGTCATGGGGCCGAAGACTTCTTCGCGGTTAACCCGCATATCATTTTTCGTGCCTGCAAAGACTGTCGGCGCAAGGTAATAGCCCTCCGTGTCGCGGTCTAAACGCTCACCGCCCGTGACCAAATCGCCGCCTTCATCCTGAGCCAATTTCATATAGCCCAGAATTTTATCCATCTGTCCTTCAGTTACAACAGGGCCAAGCTCTGTGCCGTCTGCGAGCGCGTGACCGACTTTTTTCGCCTCTGCCGCTTTCGCAAGTTTTTCAACAAATTCATCGTGGACTTTCGCATCAACGATCAGGCGCGAGGAGGCGGTGCATTTTTGGCCCGACGCGCCAAAGGCGCCAACGATGGACTGCGCCACAGCAAGGTCAATATCGGCATGTTCTGTAATCACAATCGGGTTTTTACTGCCCATTTCGCACTGCACCCGCGCCATATTTTGCACAGCCGCCTGTGCAATTTTACGGCCCGTTGCGACGGATCCCGTGAATGACACACCGTCAATCTTACCAGACGACAAAGCCGCGCCAATTTCACCGCCGCCTTGGACCATGTTGAACACGCCCTCTGGCAGGTGTTTATTGATAACCTCGGCCATAAGGTGAGAACTGGCAGGAACAATTTCTGAGGGCTTCAGCACAACCGTATTCCCGTAAGCCAAAGCTGGCCCCATCTTCCAAGCGGGAATAGCGGTCGGGAAATTCCACGGCGTGATCAGGCCGAACACACCGACGGCTTCGCGTGTAATATCAATGTGGATGCCGGGCCGCACAGACGCCGCACTCTCGCCGATTTGGCGCAGACATTCCGCGGCATAGTATTGAAAAAACTCACCCGCCCGAAAAGTTTCGCCCCGTCCTTCGGCAAAGGGCTTACCCTCTTCGCGTGACAGTACTTCGCCGATCTCGTCGCAGCGATCAATTAACTCCTGCCCAATCGCGTGGAGTCTGTTTTTCCGCTCTTCGAGCTTCATGCCCTCCCACGCGGGTTGAGCCGCGCGCGCGGCAGCAATGGCGTCGCTCACCATAGCGGGCGTGGCGCTCGCCAAATGCCCAATAATGTCAGACGTGTCAGATGGGTTGATATTGGGCATTTGTGCGCCGCTATCATGCCACTCACCGTTGATGAGGCTGCCGTAAATATCGTTCATGCTGTTCCCATCTTTTTCAGATCTTGCTCGTATGTGTGTTGTGGCTAATACTCTAGCCTAAAGCGCTCTAATCTTATCCAAAATTATGTTCGATACGGCGACGCCAGAAGCCTCGCTTTCGCCGCGAACGCGGTGTCGCCGCTCCCCTGGCAGACGCGTACCGTCTTGCGCTTTGATTTGGTCAAATAGCGCCTCGGCATGATCGGCCCAGCCTGATTGGTCGCCAAAAAGGTTCGGGTCCATGGCCAGCATAAATTCGCCGCCTTGGGGTGGCCCGCCGTCATTATTATCGCGCGCGGCCGCCTCAAAACTAAAGCTCTCACCGATCAAGCCGCCCGCGAGCAATTCAACCATCATCGCGATGGAACTGCCTTTATAGCCGCCAAATGCCAACAATGCGCCTTTAAGAACGGCATCGGGGTCCGTGGACGGGTTACCGTCTGCATCGACGCCAACGCCTTCGGGAAGCTTGTGCCCCTCTCGCGCTGCCAGCATAACCTCGCCCCGCGCCATGACGGAACTCGCTTGATCAAACACCATGGGCGGTTTCCCCATGCGGGGCCAGCCAAAGCAGATAGGGTTCGTGCCGTATAACGCCTGCGAACCGCCCGCAGGAATAACGGCGGGCTTATAGGACGTGCAAGCGAAGGCGACCAAGCCCGCTTCTGCCACAGGCTCGACCTCTGTCCACAAAGCCGCGAAATGATGGATGCCGATCAAAGGCATAGCAGCAATACCGCAAGTTTTAGCTGATTTAATTAATTCCGCGCGACCTGTTTGTAGCGCTAATGGGGCAAAGCCGTTATGGCCATTCACTTGCACAATCGCGGGCGCTAATTGTTTAACCGTCGGGCGTGCCTTGCCGTTGACCTTGCCCGATTTCAGCGTGGCGACATAGCCTGGCAACCGCATGAGGCCGTGGGAGTGACAGCCGTCGCCTTCCGCTTTCGTGATAATTTCGGCAACGGCCTCCGCATTTTCACGGTCGCACCCATGCGCCATTAACGTGTCTGTCGCCAAGGCTCGGATCGTGTCCAAGCTCATTAAGGTCGTGTTTTTATCCATCGGCTTCATCCCCTTTTTTGAGAATGATAGCGGAGGAATAGGCGTGAGCAAAACGCTAAATTAGCCTATGCCTCATCAATCGGATAACGCTCTAGCACAGGGCCAAGCGCCGACTTAAGCGGTCCCAGCCACGGCTCGAAATTGCGCCACTGATCGACTCCAGACTTGTAAATCGGCTGACGCACTTGCTCTGAACTGGCCGTCCGCACAGAGCGTTTTGTCTTGTGGAATTCTAAACAAGATTGCTCGAATGGGAGATTGAGATAGTCTAAAATACGTCGAACCTGCGTCTCTGTATCGGCGACAACGTCTTCGTATTGCACGCGTAAAACCTTGCCCGGCAAAACCGTGTCCCAATGATCCATCAATGTGACGTAGTCGCGGTAATATGTGCCGATATTTTCCAAACCATAGGTGAATTCCTGCCCTTCAGCGAAATGCTGTTTAAAGCCAGAGAAACAACAGGCCATCGGGTGACGCCGCGCATCGATGATTTTCGCATTGGGCAGAATTAAATGAATGAGGCCAATATGACGAAAATTATTTGGCATTTTATCGATAAAAAACGGCGCACCCTGACGGTGAATTTGCGTGTCTTCTATAAATTGCTCGCCATATTCTGTCAGTTGTTCGGCCGTGAGGTCGTGCAAAATCGCAGGGTAGCGGCCATCGATTTTCGCGCGCTCCTTGCCCCGCAAGCGATAGGAGAGCGACAGGATATTGGGGAGTTCCAATGTGCCGTCGACTTGGCTGTGCGAAGCGATAATTTGCTCCAGCAAAGTGGAGCCCGCTCGCGGTAGACCGACGATGAAAATAGGGTCGGGCGCAGGGCAACCCTTCCCGCTTTGCTTTGCGAATAGATCTTTGGTGCAAACGCGGGCTTGCGCTTCTAGCTCTGTCGTCATGTCATCAGACTTATAGCGCGATTGGATTGTTTTCATGTCGTTGCCGCGCTCATATTGAATGAAACTCGCAGCAAAATCTTCACGATCTTCATAGGCTTTGCCGAGCGAAAAACAGAGGTTGATCAAATTAGATAAGCCAATGTCGTGTCGCTCGCTCAACGCCATCATTTGATCAATTTCATCATCCGTAAAACGGTAGGTTTTGAGGTTAGCGAGGCCGAAATACGCATCGCCGTGTTCAGGCTTGGATCGGTAAGCGGCGCGGTAGCTCTCAATCGCGTCGTCTTGTTTGCCGAATGTCTTAAACGCATGCCCGCGCGATGTCAGCGTGGCGGGGTCATTGGGGACTTTTTCCAGGACTTTTTCAAACAGTTCGAATGCCTTTTCATGGTCACCTGTTTGCATCGACTCGATCGCCAAATGCGATTGGAAGAGCGGATTTTCAGGGTCGCGATCATAGAGCGATTTTGCCTGATCTAGGGCGGCGGCGAACTTCTGTCGCTTGCGCAAAATTTGGATGTGATCAAGGCGAAGCTGTACATCTTGGGGGGCAAATTCGATGGCACTTTCGAGAAGGAAATCCGCCTCGTTAAACACACCAAACCGCGCCCCAATATCAGCAAGCAAACGCATGCCCTCAATATGATGGGGGTTTTGTTGCAGGAAAACGCGACACAATTCTTCGGCCTTGAGGAGCTTTCCTTCATGGATCAGATGAGTCACGCTGAGCAGGGCTGGCGGGAGCGCCGCCACACGATCCGCTTGGAATTTTACGGCCTTCGCATCTGCCGCTCGGCCTTTGCGCGCAAGGATTTCCGCTTGCGCGCGCCATGAGGCAATCAACGCGGGATTGGCGCGGGTTGCTTTTTGATAAGCAGCCAAGGCGGCATCCAACAAGCCTTGATCCCGTGCCAAGTGCCCTTCTTCTTGCAAAGCGCGACCCAGTTCTGGCGCGATTTTGTTCAGGGAGCGCAGCGTGTCTTCTGCCGACTCGAAGTCTTTGAGATAACGCTGGCTGACCGCTTTCATATAGAGCGCTTCGATGTCTTTGGGGTCTTGCGCGATCAGTTTATCGGCGGAGGTTACGGCATCCCCGAACCGACCCTGACGCATCAGGGCTTGAATGTCTTGAGGACTGGGCAGTGTGTCTGTCATAAATATGGTCACAAAAAAGCGCGCCTCGGAAGGAGACGCGCTTTGTTATAGTTTAGCTTTGTTAGCAGTGTCGAGACTAGAAATTATATCCGAAACGCGCACCAATCGTGAGAGGGCGGCCATAGGCAGCGCGCTCGCGGTCATTGATGTAAGTCCGTGACAATTCATTTTTCTCATTCGTCAGGTTTGTGCCGTAGATTTCAGCCATCCACTGATCGCCTGTCAAACCAACGGACATACCGAGTGTCGTCCAGCCTTTGATCTTATCACGGTTGATCGTGATAATATCGCTGAAGGACGATGATGTATGAACGATTTGCGGCATGACGTGAGCGGTTAAGCCTCCAGCCGTTTCCCACTCATAACGTGCCCGCAGATTGCCTTGGAAGCTAGGCGCAAACGCCAGGCTATCGCCGGCTTGCACGTCTTCAGTTGGCGTCAAGACTTCTGTGATTTCTGTATCCAAGAAGCTGAACGCGCCCGTGACAGTTAGACCTTCCATGCTCATAGGAGCGTAAGTGATGTCGCCCTCAACACCTTTAATTTCGGCATTGGCCGCATTATCGGAGAAGAAGAGGTTCGAAATTGCTGGATCAAAGATCGTTGTCTGCAATTTGCTGACGTCGACATAGAACGCACTACCGTTAAAGCGGACTTGATTGTCTGCGAGCGTGGTTTTCCAACCAAATTCGAAGTTATCAACGTCATCGGTATCAAGCGCGAATGGAACCGTAAAGCCGTTCGCACCTGGCGTACCACCTGGACGGTTCAGAAGGCCTGGACGGAAACCTTGTGAATATGTGCCGTAGAACAGCATGTCATCATTCGGTGTCCATATACCCGTGACCTTAAAGATCACGCCATCGGTAGCAGCCTTGTCTGGCGCGCGAAGCTCGTTGAAAATACGTTCCGCTTGACCTTGACGGTTGGCTGGCAGGGCATCGCGAATTTCGTCGACTGTATCGTCGAGCGTAAATGTCGGACGATCCGTGCCGCAATCCCGTGTAAAGGCATACACACCGTCGCCGTCATACAGATCGTTAATGTCTGTACCAAATGCGTTACGGTCTTCTTGTGAGAAGAGGTTACAGAAGGACGCGTTCGCCATACCTTCCAGATCGACTTCGATATCATACCAACGCGCACCAACTGTCAGAGCGAATTGATCGGAAAGATCAAATATACCTTCACCAAAGACACCCAGTTGCTCATCAGGACGACGTGTGTCGTTACGGAAGATCGTGTCTTCGCTAAACGCTGTGTCATCAGAGCTATAGCCTGGCCCAGGGAAACGGAAGTTATCTGGGAAGCCGACTGTGTCTGTGCCGTAGCGCACGAATTTATTACCAGGATAGGCAAAGTTCACACGCTCCTTCAGGACAAGATCGCTGTAGAAACCACCAAAGGTCGCACGGAGGCGCTTATCTGATGGTGTGTTGAAACGAAGCTCGTGTGTGTTCACGCTCAAGTTTGAGTCGATCTCACCATAAAGGTTCGGTGCCTGACATGTCCCTGTTGGCGTTGCGCCACCGGAATAGACTGAATAGTCACAGATATAGTATGGCAGATATTGTGCGATAAACAGGTAGTCGGAGTAATCGATCCGCTGATCCGCTGACCGCTTTGTGTAAGCCCCCGTATAGAGTGCTTCCAAGGCGCCCAAGCGACCTTTCAATGTCCACGAGACATTGTCGAAATCATCATCAAGTTCTGATTTCTCATAAGATTGGATGCTCAGACCATCGAGGTTTGGATCGGCAAAGAAGACACCATCTGTGTCCAATTCTTGATGCGCGTAAGCGACATTGAGTGACCAATCGTCATTAAACTCGTGCAGAGCCGAGACGCGGAAACCGAAATATTTTGCATCGTTTTGGTTCTCTTCGACGATCGCATTGGCTGACAGAAATTCAACACCATCGAGTGAGCCGCCTGTTTCATTCACAGCAGATTGGAAGCCTTGACGCGCTGTGCCGACAACGACACCGTTAGAGCGAACTGTATCAGCTGTTCTGAAACGACCAGATGCTTCAGCTGTGCGGGAGCCCGCAACACCGTCAATATAACCGCCCTGTGAGTCAAAATAGACCACGCCGCGAAGCGCTGTATTTTCACCGACTGGGACGTTGTAAACGGCTTCAGCATTAAAGCTCATATCGCCGCCTTTGGTGAAGGCTGTGCCGAATTTCAGCGCTGCTTCTTCGACACCAATTTTTGGCTTGTTCGTGATCATACGAACCATACCCGCTTGCGAGGACGATCCAAACAATGTGCCTTGTGGGCCAGAGAGAACTTCGACGCGCTCTAGGTCAGCTGCGTAAACATCAAGGTTACGACCTGGTTGTGCCAAAGGCTGCTCGTCGAGATAGAAAGCGACGTTTGGTGCCAGACCCGCCACGCCCGCAATGGATGTCGCAGGCGTTGTCGAGGCTAGACCACGAATATAAATTGTATTGTTACCTGGACCCGCACCACCGGCAGATACGCCTGGAAGCTGAACAAGATAGTCCGTGAAGACATTGACGTTTAATTCGTCAAGCGTGTCCTCACCCAAGGCCGCGACAGCGATTGGAATATCGGACGCGCTCTCGGACCGCTTCGTTGCCGTAACGATAACTTCGTCTTGCAGTTGCGCGTAAGCTGGCGCTGCGAACCCGCCGGCTAAAATAACGCCGATCGCGCTACAGGTTAGAAGATTATTTTTGTGCATGAATTTTCCCTCAGTCTTTCGGACACCGTTCATCGGCGACACATATATTTAGGTATGAGGGACTATTAAAAAATATACACGGGCTGGCTAGAGCTAAGTCGTGATTATTAGTAATAAGATCGGTAATAGTGACGCAGTGCGCCTTAAATGTCACATAAAGTTAAAGTTATATGAAAAAGCCCGTCATTTCCGTGCTTTCCGACAGGCGTCTGCGCGAAATTGAAACAGCTGACGCCACAATGATCAGCTATTAAAAACTACACCATAAGCAAATTTAATCTTTTATCGCCAGCGTGATCGCGCCCTACAACTCACGCTGGCAAAGCTTTTACTCGTCGTCTTTGAGTTTTTGCAGCAGATATGTGTGCTGCAGAGCAAGGCGCTTGGCGGTTTCTTTCAGATTAGCTGCCGCAGAATGGCCCCCGTCAATGTTCTCATAATAAAGGAAGTCATGCCCTTGATCTTCCATCCGTTTCGCCACTTTGCGGGCGTGCGCTGGGTGGACGCGGTCATCTTTGGTCGAGGTGATAAAGAAGACTTCGGGGTAGTCCGCATTTGGGTCGACATTATGGTAAGGGCTGATTGAGCGCAGGAACTTGCCCTCCACCTCGTCCTCGGGATTGCCGTATTCTCCGACCCATGACGCGCCCGCCAATAAGGTATGGTAGCGCATCATATCGAGCAGCGGCACGGCGCAGACAACGGCGTTGAACAGATCGAGCTCGCTGCGTAAACATGACGCCCATTAACAAGCCGCCATTCGAGCCGCCCTCAATCCCTAAATGCTTCGGGCTCGTGATGTCTTTGGCAATCAGATCTTCGGCCACTGCGATAAAGTCATCATAGATACGCTGACGGTCCGTCTTCAGGCCAGCCTGGTGCCACTTCGGCCCGTATTCTCCGCCGCCGCGAATATTGGCGAGAACATAGACGCCGCCCCGCTCTAACCATAATTTACCGCGCGTCGCCGAGTAGCTCGGGTTCAGGGAAATCTCAAACCCGCCATAACCATAAAGCAGCGTTGGGTTCGTGCCGTCCATTGGCGTGTCTTTCGCGCGCACCACGAAATAAGGAACTTTCGTGCCGTCAGTCGAGGTCGCAAAGAATTGCTCCGCCACCATGCTATCTGCGTCAAACCACGCAGGCAGGGATTTCGCTTTCGCCTTCTCCATCGTCGCCGTATTAAATGTCCAGAGCGTGTCTGGGGTTAGGAAGCTCTCGGAACTGATGAAAGCAATATCTTCTTTGTCATTAGTCGCGCCAATATTGACTGCGCCGTTTTCTGGGAAGTCGAGCTTTTCTGACGTCCACTGACTGCCGTCCCAATCAAAAGCATAAGCACTGCCCGCCACATCGCGTGAAATGCTCAGCAGGACTTTGGACTTGGTGACACCGTAGCCATTCATCGACGATTTTTCGTCTGGACTATATACCAAATTTACATCCGTGATCTCGCCGTCCGCCATGAAATCGCTCATCGCGAAGCTTACCAGATCACCCGACTTAAACCCGCGCCAGTCTTCGTTGAGTGACAGCAAGACCTGACCTTTAAACTCATCCCCCAAATTAGATTTTTCAGGGACAGGAAATTTAATCGGCGCTTGTGGCGCACCGTCTTTCATCGGCACCCAGAACATCTCGGAGTCATAAAACGTCATGGAACGGGAAATCACGATTTCTCGCGTCCCGTCTGACAGCTCAAACACACCTGGCCAATAGCCAACATCCGCCTGCTCACCCTCACCGAGGGTGACGGCTTCCGTGATTGGCGTGCCGCGCTTCCATAGCTTCGCGATGCGCGGATAACCGCTATCGGTGAGTGAGCCTTCGCCGAAATCAACGCCGATCACGAGGTGATCCGCGTCGAGCCAACTCGACGTACCTTTGCTCTCCTCGGTGACAAAACCGCCCTTAACAAATTCGCCTGTTTCTGCATTAAACTCACGCCGCACAACCGCGTCTTTACCGCCGTCCGAGAGGTTGATGATACACTTCGCGTAATCAGGCGCGAGGCAGTCATTCCCTTTATACACCCAGTTTTTATCTTCGTCCTTGGCCAGCTTGTCGAAGTCTAAGACTGTCTGCCATTTCGTTTCATCGCCGAGATAGCTATCCAGTGTTGACTTCCGCCAAATGCCGCGCACATGGTCTGCGTCCTGCCAGAAATTATATACTTCGCCGCCACGATAAGACACATAAGGAATTTTCTCTTTCGAGTTTAAAATCTCCAGCGCCTCAGCTTGCATTTCTGCAAAACGCGGGTCAGCCATCAGGCGGTCCAGCGAGCGCGAATTCCAGGCCTTTACTTCATCCAAGGCTTTCTCGCCCAAAACCTCTTCGAGATAGAGATGGTCATCGTCAGTCTGGCCGGGTGTATCGTATGTGAGCATGGGGCGGGTGGTGTCCTTGAGGGTTTGAGTTTGATCTTCAATGGCGTCTTTTAACGGGCTGTCAGACGTCGTCTCTGAACAAGCTATAAGGCCCAGAGCTGTGCCTGCGATCAAGGCGAGTTTGAAGGTTGGGAAACGCATAATGCTCTCCTATGGGATGAAATAATTGAGATAAAGCATCGCAAGATTTGCGTGAGGGCGCAAGTGCGCCTATGTCGCTAAATACACGAAGGACACACCATGCGGTTTTTAATCATGAACGGCGCCGGTAACCGCTTTGCGGTGTTTGATGCGCAAGACACGCCTGGCTTTACATTGGGCACAGAGAAGGTCAAAGCGATCTGCCAGCCAGGCAGCCCCGTCATGGGCGAGAGGGGTGCGGATCAACTTGTCATCCTGCGTCAGCCAAAGTCGCCAGACGCCGATATTTTCATGGAAATCTGGAACCGCGAAGGGTTCGAGGTTGATGCCTGCGGCAACGCCACGCGCACAACGGCGTGGCTTTATATGCGCGATAATGATGTTGACGCGTGCATCGTGCAGACCAATGATACGCTGCTGCATTGCCGCTTGGCGGGGGATATGAAAGTCGCCGTTGATATGGGCCCACCCAAGCTCGACTGGACGCAAATCCCGCTCAAAGAAGCCATGCACACCCATCATATTGATGTGAAACTCGGCCCGATTGATAATCCCGTACTGTCTAACCCCGGCGCGGTCAGCATGGGCAATCCGCATTGCGTCTTTTTCGTCGAGGATTTCACCACGGTCAAACCCGAACGCGCGGGCCCGATGATCGAGTTCCACCCGCTTTTTCCTGAACAAGCTAATGTCGGCTTTGCCAAGGTTGAGGCCCGCGACCGTATCCGCCTGAAAGTCTGGGAACGCGGCGTCGGCATGACCCTCGCCTGCGGCACAGGTGCTTGCGCTGCCGTGGTCGCCGCCGTTCGCCAAAAACGCACAGACCGTAAAGTCGACGTCGAAGTCGATGGCGGGCTGCTGCAGATCGAATGGCGCGATGCGGATGATCACGTCATCATGACTGGGCCCGTGGAGTTAGAAAGCGAAGGGGTTGTTTGACCAATAAATATTTGACCTCACCCCAACTCTGCCACAACCAAATCCTGTATGCCCATACGCCCTGCGCCGCCTGCCCAATGGCCGCGCTCTAATTTCGTGATCGTCAGCCCGTGCCGCGCGTAGAGCGCTCGCACCCACGCCATATCAAACGCCATCGCCGCTTCGGGGTTTTGTTTAAGTGTCGTGCGGGAGACATCGTTAACGGCGTAGCGGAAGTCCATTATGTCTGACGACGTCCCCTCCTCCCATAAATACCAAGAGATCAGACAGGTCGCGCCCGGCTTCATCACGCGCACAATCTCGGCCATATAACGGTCAATATCGGCTTCGAACATATGGGTAAAAACGGAGGTTAAAATCACCCAATCAAACGCAGCATCTTCTGACGGAAAGCAAAGATCCTGCGCCTGTATCTGTCCTGTCGGATTATAACGGGCGTTGAAGACATCGGTGTGAGTGAAGTGGAAATTGGGCGCGTCGGCATAGTGTTTTTGGCACCACGCTATTCCCGCTTCGTCAATGTCAAAGCCGTGATACTCGCCCGTCAGCCAACCGACCATGGGCCGCGCCATGCGCCCCTGCCCGCAACCCGGCTCCAGCACATGCATATCAGCCGTCAGCCCAAGGTCTTTCTGTAGCGCAAAAAATCCATCTCCGACCCCCGCAAAATCACCGCCCCCGATTGAGGTCTGTGCGCGAGACGGCACACGCTTGGCCGTGATGGGACGCGCTATATCAAGCAAGTGATAGCCCAACCGCTTCACCCGCGTGCGCATCGCTAGTGGCATGATGTGTTTGAGCTTTGCGATCATGCGTCCGCCATAGCCCTGTCGGCTTCGCTTGACCAGAGAGAGTTTAGGCACCACATAGCGGCCCATGACGGAGCAGGCTAAAATTATCAATCTCGGCTGCCGCCTGAACGCCTATGAAGCGGACGTGATGGCGGGGCATGCGCGGGATGCGGGGCTGACCGATACGGTCGTCATCAACACCTGCGCCGTGACCAATGACGCCGTGGCCGAGAGCCGCCGCATGGTGCGCAAAGCCAAGCGCGAAAACCCTGACGCGATGATTGTCGTGACTGGCTGCGCGGCACAAATTGACCCGACAGCCTTCGCCGCTATGAAAGATGTTGACCGCGTCATTGGCAATCATGAGAAAATGTCGCCACACACATTTGATCCAGACACCCTCGCCGCATCTGAACCCATCCGCGTCAACGACATTATGAGCGTAACGGAAACGGCCCCGCAATTCATGGGCAGCGGCAATCAGATCTTGAATAAATCTCAATCTCGCACGCGGGCTTTTCTGCAGGTTCAGAATGGCTGTGATCATCGCTGCACATTTTGCATTATTCCCTATGGCCGCGGCAATTCTCGGTCTGTGCCAGCGGGCGAAGTCGTCGGCTCCGTAAAATCGCTTGTCGCGCAAGGTTATAAAGAAGTTGTGCTGACGGGAGTCGATTTAAGTAGCTGGGGCGGTGACTTACCCGCGCAGCCGCCGCTCGGTGATTTGGTGCGGCGCGTGTTGAAACTCGTCCCTGACCTGCCGCGTCTGCGCCTATCCTCCATCGACCCTGCCGAAGTCGACGACGTCCTGTTTGACCTCCTTATCCATGAGCCGCGCATGACGCCCTATCTGCATATTTCTCTGCAGGCAGGCGACGACATGATCCTCAAGCGTATGAAGCGCCGCCACTCTCGCGCGCAAGCCGTCGAGTTGTGTGCAAACCTGAAATCCGCACGGCCAGACTTTACGTTTGGCGCAGACATCATCGCAGGCTTCCCGACCGAGGACGAGATAATGTTCGCGAACTCGCTCTCCGTGATCGACGAAATCGGCATACAGTGGCTGCACGTCTTTCCTTATTCTGCGCGCGAAGGCACGCCTGCCGCTAAAATCCCGCCTGTGAACGGCGCGGTTGTTAAAGCGCGCGCCAAAACGCTACGCGATGAAGGCGCGCGCGTGAAAGCCGCCCATCTCGCCTCTCGGATCGGCGACACAGACATCGCTTTGTTCGAAGACACAGGGCTGGGCCGCCTCCCCGACTTTTCAATGATCAAAGTGGACAATCCCCCCGCAGCGGGTAGTTTAGCAAATGTGGCTGTGACAGGCGCGGATTCAGAGACTTTACAGGGATGCGTCATAGAAGAGGCGCAAAGCGAGCGCAGCGAACGACAGGGACTTTAAAAATTGGCTGAAGAAAAGAAAAAACGCGGATTCCTCTCGAAACTTGGATTCAAGTCTAAGGAAGAAAAACTCGCTGAGGAAGCCGCCAATCGGGCCGCGCAGCAAAAACTGGTCGATGACCAGATGGCCGCGCGCATGGCCGCCATTAACGCGGCTGCCCTGAAATCTGCGCGAGAGCAAGACGAGGGAAAAACCGAAACATCGGCCGAAGAAATCGCCGCGATTGAGGCGGAGGAAAAGCGCCAAGCGGAGATCCAAGCCGCCCGCGATGTGGCGCGTGCCAAACAACTTGCCGAGGAACGCGCGCGCAAGGCGGAAGCAGAAAAAGCCGCCGCTGAAGACACCGCACGCAAAGCCAAAGAGGCGGCTGAACGTGAGGCGGAACAGGCCAGGCTGAAGGCTGAAGCCGAGCTTAAACGCGAGGCAGAAATCAAAGCCCGCGCCGAGGAAGAAGCCCGCATTCGCGCTGAGGAAGCCAAAGCCCTCGCAGAAGCCGAGGCCAAATCTAAGGCCGAAGCGGCTGCCCTCAAGGCGCGTCAGGCCGCTGAAGCGAAGGCCCGTGCCGAAGCCGAAGCCGCGCGGGAATTAGAAGAAAAACATCTCGCCGAGGAAGCTCGCCTAAAGGCTGAAGCCGAAGAGGCTGCACGGATCGAGGCCGAACGACTGGCGGCCGAAAAAGCGGAGCAGAAACGCCTTAAGCAAGAGGCCGAAGAGGCTGAACGTCGGGCGACGATCGCAGCAGAACAAGCCGCGCGGGAACAAGTTGAACGCGAGGCTCGCGAGGCGAAACGTGCCGAAGAAGCGGCGAAGGAACGTGAAGCCGCAATCGCGCGGGGCGAAGACCCTGACGCGCCGAAATCCGATCCTATGGCAGAGGGCGGATTTTTGGGTCGCATCACAACGGGCCTGAAAAAATCAACGTCACGCATGTCCGATAGTGTCTCGGCGGCGTTCACCAAACGGACTTTGGATGATGCGGCGCTGGAAGAACTGGAAGACATCTTGATCGCATCAGATCTGGGCGTAGGTGTCGCGACGAAAGTAACGTCACGTCTCGCCGCCGATAAATTCGATAAGCAGGTAACAGACCTTGAAGTCAAAATCGCACTGGCGGACGTGATCTCTGATATTCTGACGCCGCTCGAAAAGCCGATTGCGCTTGGGCTGGCTAAGCCGCAAATTCTCTTATTTGTTGGCGTCAACGGGTCGGGCAAGACAACCACGCTGGGCAAAATCGCCAAGCGTTATCGTGACCAAGGCAAGAAAGTCTTGATCGCGGCGGGCGACACGTTCCGCGCCGCTGCCGTTGAACAACTCACGGTCTGGGGCGAGCGAGCTGATGCGCCCGTGATGTCAGCGAAACCTGGCGCGGACGCGGCAGGACTTGTTTATGACGCTATCACGCGCGCCCGCGAAGAAGATTTTGACATTCTGATGATCGACACAGCGGGTCGTCTGCAAAACCGCACGGAATTAATGGACGAATTGTCCAAGATCATCCGCGTGATCGAGAAGCAAGACCCCTCCGCGCCCCATCACTCAATTTTGGTCCTCGACGCAACTGTCGGACAAAACGCCCTGCTGCAAACCGAAGCGTTTCGAGAAACCGCCAAAGTCAGCGGCCTGATCATGACAAAGCTCGACGGCACAGCCAAAGGCGGCGTGTTGGTGGCGCTGTCAGATAAATTTGGTCTGCCCATTCACCATATTGGAATTGGCGAGCGCATCGAAGATCTCGAAAATTTCTCCGCTCCCGTCTTCGCCGCCGCGCTATCCGGCGTGGCCGACGCGATGAAAGAATAATTGATGACCGATCCCACAAATATTAGCCCCTCGCAGCCCTTGCCGAAATCCAAGCCGAGCTTCTGGCTCGACTTCGGGCCATTGCTGGTTTTCTTTATCGCATTTCAGTATTTTAAGCGGACGGGCAATGCCGATAATGCAATGCTATGGGCGGCGGGGATCTTTGCGGTTTGTGCCGTGATTGCGGTGGGCATTTCTTGGCTTAAGCACAAATCAGTGTCGGGCATGCTCATCTTGGGGACCGTCATTATTGTGATCACGGCAGGCATGGCGCTGGCCTTTGACAACAAAGTTATTTTCTATATGAAGCCGACGATCACGAATATCCTATTCGGGGTCGGCGTCATTGGCGGGGTGTTCCTTAAGCGCAATATCATTGAGATGCTGATGGGCGGGGCGATTAAGATGCCGCTTGAGAAATGGAACACACTCGCCATTCGCTGGGGTCTGTTTTTCTTTGCCATGGCGGCCCTAAACGAAATTATTTGGCGCACGCAGACAGAGGATTTCTGGGTAAATTTCAAGGTCTTTGGCTTCCTCCCTATCACGGTTGTCTTCACACTGACGCAGCTGCCGTTCATCCAAAAACACGGCAAGATTGTAGGCGCCGACACGTCCACAGATTAGCCTTCACCTTTCATTAACTTCACGAACTTGCAGCGCTTGCGTCTGCGCTCAACCTCCCCCAATGGCCTGCGTGGGAACTGGGTTGGACATGGGCATGGGTTATCAAGTGCAGGACAAGACACATCGCGTGGATCAAGTGATCCGCTCCATCGAGGCTGGCGATGAGTGGACGCCCGCGCAGACGCGCGACCAAGCGCATTTATATCAGCTTCTCGCCGCACATAATGTTGGGTTTTCGGAACCCTTCACGGCGGAGCAGGAAGCTCTGAATAGCTACCTGACATCTATCAAAGCCAGTAAGCGCCTGTGCAGCTACGCATGGCGGCAATACGCATCGACCCTCTAAATTTTGTCGTTTTCAGCTTATGCCGCATTGAAAGCGGCGCGTAGCCTGCTATAAGCCTCGCAACTATAGTTACGAGGATTATCATGGCATCTTTAGACAGCTTCAAATGTGAGCGCGAAATTAAAGTTCGCGGCGGCACTTATACGTATTACGATCTGAAAGAGGCGGAGAAGAACGGCCTGAAAGACATTTCAAAACTGCCGCGCTCTCTGAAAGTTCTGCTCGAAAATCTGCTGCGGTTTGAAGACGGCAATACCGTCAAAAAAGAAGACATCCAAGCGATCGCAGATTGGTTGGGGCCAAAGACCTCGACGCATGAGATTGCCTACCGTCCTGCCCGCGTGCTGATGCAAGATTTCACAGGGGTGCCTGCCGTCGTTGATTTGGCTGCCATGCGTGACGCCATGGTCAATTTGGGCGGATCGCCTGACGCGATTAACCCGCTCAACCCCGTGCATTTGGTCATCGACCACTCCGTCATGGTGGATTATTTCGGCACGCCGCAAGCGTTTAAGAAAAACGTCGCCCGCGAATATGAGCGCAATGGCGAGCGCTATGACTTCCTCAAATGGGGGTCTAAGTCCTTCGACAATTTCGCTGTGGTGCCTCCTGGAACAGGTATCTGTCATCAGGTGAACCTCGAAAACCTGGCGCAGACGGTTTGGACGAAAACTGAGAATGGCAAGACTTATGCTTTCCCTGATACACTTGTCGGCACTGACTCGCACACCACTATGATCAACGGCCTGTCCGTTCTCGGTTGGGGTGTTGGCGGGATCGAAGCTGAAGCGGCCATGCTCGGACAGCCGATCTCCATGCTGATCCCAGAAGTCGTTGGCTTTGAGTTGACAGGTAAATTGCCAGAAGGCGCCACAGCGACAGACCTCGTTCTGCGCGTTGTGGAAATGCTCCGCAAAAAAGGCGTGGTTGGCAAGTTTGTGGAATTTTACGGCAAAGGTCTCGACTCTCTGTCGCTCGAAGATCAAGCGACGATTGCCAATATGGCACCCGAATACGGCGCGACATGTGGCTTCTTCCCTGTTGATGAAGACACGCTGAAATATCTCGAAGCGACGGGTCGTGACAAACAACGCATCGAACTCGTCGAGGCGTATTCCAAGGCGCAAGGCCTCTGGCGTGATAGCAGCACACCCGTCTTTACAGACACACTGTCCCTCGACATGGACTCCATTCGCCCTGCGATCTCGGGCCCAAAACGCCCACAAGACCGCTTTGACCTCAAAGGCGCGAATGTGAAATTTGCGCAAATCTTGCGTGACGAATTTAACAAGACGCCTAGCGGCGACAGCGCGGTGCCAGTGGGTGGCAAAGACTTCTCTGTTGATCACGGCGACATTTTCATCGCGGCGATCACATCCTGCACGAATACATCTAACCCATCCGTGATGATGGCGGCGGGCTTGCTCGCGAAAAAAGCCAATGCGCTTGGCTTGCAAGTCAAGCCTTGGGTCAAAACTTCGCTGGCACCTGGCTCGCAAGTCGTGGGTGAGTATTTGGAGAAATCCAAGCTGCAGAAAGAGCTGAACCAGCTTGGCTTTGACGTTGTCGGTTATGGTTGCACAACCTGTATCGGTAACTCTGGCCCTCTGGCCCCTGAATATGCCAAAGCGATTGCAGATGGTGATTTGGTCTCCTGCTCTGTATTGTCGGGTAACCGCAACTTCGAGGGCCGTATTGGGCCGGATATTAAAGCTAACTTCCTCGCCTCCCCGCCGCTTGTCGTCGCTTATGCGCTGGCTGGCTCTATGCACCATGATTTCGACAATGATCCGCTCGGCGTCGACGGTGACGGCAATGATGTCTACCTCAAAGATCTGTGGCCAACGTCCAAAGAAATCGCCGACGTCGTGCGCAAGATCATCACGCGCAAAATGTTCACCGAACGCTATGCCGATCTCTATAAGGGCGACAAGGAATGGCAGAAAATCAAAGTCGCGGGTGGCAAGACATATGATTGGGCGCCGAAGTCCACCTATGTCCGCAACCCGCCTTATTTTGAAGGCATGACCACGACGCCAGAACCGATTGAAGACGTGAAGGGCGCGAACATCCTCGCGCTTCTGGGCGACTCGATCACAACAGACCACATCAGCCCAGCCGGCGCGATCAAGCATGACGGCCCTGCGGGTGACTACCTGACTGCCAATGACGTGCCGAAGAACGAGTTTAACTCTTTCGGCTCCCGTCGCGGCAATCACGAAGTCATGATGCGCGGCACCTTCGCCAATATCCGTATCAAAAACCTGATGGCCCCTGGCACAACGGGTGGCGTGACGAAGCACATTCCATCTGGCGAAGTCATGTCCATTTTTGACGCAGCGCAAAAATATCATGAGGCTAACACCGATCTCGTGATTTTTGCAGGCGGTCTGTATGGCAATGGTTCATCCCGTGACTGGGCGGCCAAAGGCACGATCCTGCTCGGCGTGAAAGCCGTGATTGCAGAGAGCTTTGAGCGTATTCATCGCTCCAACCTCATCGGCATGGGCGTCCTTCCACTGGAATTCCAAAAGGGTGATACATGGCAGTCCCTCGGCCTGAAAGGTAGCGAGACCGTCAGCATCGCCAATATTGCAGACCTGGAGCCACGCGGCACGCTCGATGTTAAGATCGACTTCCCAGACGGCAAGTCCAAGACTGTTACTGTCAATGTTCGGATCGATACTGACAACGAACATGAATATTATAAAAATGGCGGCATCCTGCATTACGTCCTGCGCAACCTGGCCCGTGAGGCGGAAGCGGCGGAATAAGTTTCGCAGTTATACGATTTAAAATCAGCCCGTGGATAAGCTCTGCGGGCTTTTTTGTGTCTGCTAGTCTCGGCTTAACCGACGACCATCTAGTGGCCCGAGTTGCGGGGAGCGGCCTTTGCCCTCTAGCACCCACGTAATAAAATGCTCACAATTATTGATGATCACATTATAGCGCTGCCCCTTTTTCAGACGCGCGCGGGCGACGATTTCTGCACCTGACAATGTATGAGCATAAGGCACCAAAGTGATGATATTGCCCTGCGCAAACGCCGCCATATCTGTTTCCTCGACTTTCCCAAATCGGCGGGAAGCGTGGATGACTGTGCCGTAGCCTGTCGCCAAACCATAGTGGCGGATCACGCCGTAAGCTTTCACAACCAGCAAGCTGCCAGCGGGATAAATGCGCGGGGCGCGCTCAAAAGGATAATTGCTCATAATCCCCCATAAGCAAATCCCGCCCAAAAGAAAAGGCAGAGCCGCAGCCCTGCCTTTGTCGTTGTATGATCGACCTGACTATCCGCGGTAAGAGCCGTCTCGCCAATATGTTCGGCCATTGGCAGCATTGTAGTAATAGTAACGCCCCGCCTGCTGATCATAAATCAGTTCTTGGCCGTCGGCACCGCGTTTGATCACGGTAGGCTCATTCATGTTTTTATCTTTTTGTTGGCCCGCGTAAGCCCCGCCTGCACCGCCGACAATCGCGCCGATCGCGGCACCTGTGCCTGCATCGCCGCTGCCTGTATTATTGCCAATCACTGCGCCAGCAACAGCCCCAGCGGCCGCGCCAATGGCAGCGTTCTTTTCAACATTGCCTGTCGTTGTGCAGGCAGACAATCCGATCAAGCTCACGCTCGCAACAGATAAAATCATAGGTTTCAACATAGCGGTTCTCCTTTAATGATGCTTTATGAGAGCGCTCAATAACGGCTAAATTGTGGTCAGGTGACTGCCAAGACATTACACTTAAGCAAGCTGTGGCAGCGCAATAAATGGCCAAGACTGCCTTAGCCGTCCGAGGTTATTTTGGGCAAAATTAGAGCCTAGTCAGCGACAACGATCTTGTTTGTGTAAACACGACCATCATGCTCGATCGTGATAGTCTCGACCGTTTCCAACTCGAGTGTCGGATTAAATAGTTCATCTTCCGCCACATAATGATTGTAGTAAATCGTGCCGTCCTCTGCCGTAACAGGGATCAGTCCTGATGTTTCAATGGCTGACATGACGTCTGTCCGCGGCTCTATGGTCGTCTCTGATAGGACGCGCTCGACTGGCGCAGATGAGCGCTCAGGATTGTCGGCCGCCATGACTGGGGAGGCATAAATCACGGCAGCGCTGCTTACGACGATGAGGGGTAATAATAGCTTTGACATGGTGTTCTCCTATGTTTGTGTTACTACCCAATAACTCTGTGACGTTATTTTTGTTCCGAAAGCACCCGCTATATGACTTTTGAAATGCTCTTCTCGCTTATTAATCTTAGCGTTCTGCCCGCTTGGGCTTTGCTCATACTTGCGCCGCGATGGTCGGGGACGCGGGCCTTGGTTCACTCCATGCTTTATCCGCTTATGCTAGGCCTACTCTACGCCGTATGTCTTGGCTTGGCTGTGTTTGGTGGGATGGGCGCAGAGGGCGGCGGATTTAATTCCATCGCCCAAGTGCGCGCTCTTTTTGCGAGCGATATTGGCATCATCACAGGCTGGGCGCATTATCTCGTCTTTGATTTGTTTGTCGGCGCATGGGAAGCGCGAGACGCGAAGCGCCGAGGCTTTTCTCACTGGCTCCTCATCCCCTGCCTCTTGTTGACATTCATGGCTGGGCCTTTCGGCCTGCTGCTCTATGTCATACTGCGCAAGGTGACAGGGAAAGGTGGCTGGGCGTTAGAGGCGCAGGCCAAATAGCGCCTCTGCCTCATTCAATTAATCATCAACGATTAAATGAATTAAGCAGGACGGATAGGACAGCCCGCGAAGCCAGCATCCGTGACGGATACCGAATAATTAGTTTTGTTTCTCACGAAAGTAGCTTCGCGGCGGTGTTTGTTGATCAGCGGCCAGTTGTTCGCATCCAGACATTCCTTAGAATATCGAAATGATCGGCCCCGCTTAAAAAGGGTCACGCACGCGGCTGTCACTCCGGATACGCTTAACCACACCGTCCTCTGATCCAAAACCTGACGCGTTCCTGTCCCAAGATCAGAAGAACGAGAGTGTTGTATCACACGGTGCGAAGGCGGGGATTAATCTGTTGAGATTTCTGTAATAATTCCAAAGCTGACATTAAGTTTACTTTGTTTTCAATACCTATATATTCGACGAATGAACTTAAAAAGTATCAAGCTTGAAACAGAAAACTATCTGAAAAGCAAAGGCTTAGAGCCAAACCCAAATTTACCCTTGATTGAAAATATAAATGAGGTGTCGCCTCGCAATGCCCGAGATGTTGCTTCGCGTATGTTCGCGATGAGTAATCTAATTGGAATGGGCTATGGGGCGAAGAGGTCAAGGTTGAAGAAAGATTTAAAAACTTTCCAGCTTTGGCCATTCGTGACTGAAGCAGAACGAAAGAATTTGAACTCTTTTAGGTTAAGCGAAGACATAAAAGTGCACTATCAATGGCTTTGTGAGTGCTGCCAAGCTTTAGCATGGTGCCTTAATCTGGTGGAGATGGATCACTTTAAACGCTGCGATCCTGATTTAAGTGACAAGGTTCCTCCAAAAACAGACCCGTCTAGTTTCATAGAAAAAGCAACACTCAGACCTATGATCGACATTCAACGGCAAGTAGATTTGCTTTACCGATTACATTGGAATGCAAAGTTTAGAGACCGCCACATGAATGTGAAGAATCTGAATTATAATGTAATTGTTGAAAGGCGCAGAGCAATTGATTGGGTCTACGGTTTAGGTAAACGATGGGATGATATTGCTCTGGATACCTAATGTCCGCAATGCCCCCTCAGCAGACCTCTTCCACCCCCCACACCCGCGACGTAATGGGGCTTTCCTTCTGTCTCTAAATCAACATACGAGCAGAGAGGGCTCTAGGGTTTTGTGAGGTTCACGTCACAGATAATTCCGCGACCAGAACGACCAAAGGGGGAAGACATCAAAAGTGCATCGTCATTTTCTTTGTAAAGCAAACCCTCCGAAACCGATTTCAGTTTCAACTCTGGAAAGGTAAATGGCACGGGTGCGAGTTCTTGAAAGGGGGTGTCAAAGCCCTCGGTGTAAACTGTCCTCCAAACTCCGTTTTCAAAAACCTCGCCTTTGACATCGTCAAATATGACATGGGTCAGCGCGCCGCCTTTCGCAGGGCCGTTCGCCATGGCGTGGACATACCATGTTAAGGCGCGACCATCGACGGGTATTGGATTGGGGTAGGATAAATCTATGCCTGAAATGTCCAACTCACTGAGCGCGTCGGGGCTTTCCACGATGAGCTTTTGAAATTGTAGGGTGTTGAAATCTGCCTCCAAACGAATGCGGTGCCATGTGTTTGGCGCAAGGGTTCGGCCGAGCTGTTTGGGCTCCCAAATATCATTATTATCTGGCTGACCTGCATGTGACTTGCCGGTGCCGCGCGGCAGTGCAACCAGACCATCTCTCGTCAGAATAACGAGGGCCGCGAAATCCTCTTGGCTAAAACGCGTGGGGTTTTCTGTTCCGCCAACAAACTCGACATTGACGCCAAACCAAATATTGTCAGCGAGATCCTCATCAAACCAGACCCAAGCCTCAATGGCGGCAGGGCCAGGCGCATCCAGATAATTCGGAATGGTCTTCGACGTCGAAAAAGCGACCGTTGAACTCACACGCGCGGGCAGGTTGGAGGCGGACGCGCAAGATGCCATAAATGTCACGGCTGCGATAATACCCGAGAACTTAAACATGGCTTTAGCATATCATTGTCCGCGCTTTTCTTCAATCTGCTGGCCCGTATGGCATAGGCGACACTCTCTCGCGGGCCTATGATAGGTGAAACATCGACGCCTTCGTCCTGCAACATTTCAGATATGAGAGCGTTTCGTTGGCTGTCTATTTATGCCTAGAAACTCGCTATTGGATCACCGAACAGGCCCGTATCAGGCACGATGCCCAGCCCCGGCTCCTTTGGGCAGATCAATATGTCCCTCGCGAACAATGATGCCCGCATTGGAGTCGTAATGCCCTTCAATATAGGGCGCGGCGATCCATACGCCTTCGAGTAATTTGGGTGTCACGGTGGCGCCAATATGCGCGCAAGCGGCCGCGATAATATCCCCGCCCCAGCTATCGTCACAGGTATGAGGTATCGTATGTGCAGCGCATATATCGCGGAAGGTTGTCATAGGCTGCAACCCGCCCAATCGCGTGACCTTCATCCCGAAGCCGTCAATCATACCCGAACTCACGGCGCGAGTTACCGTGTTTATATCAACGCCACTTTCGTCCATATAAATGGGGTGCAAGACGTGTGAGCGAAGATCAAACAAGTCTTGGGCAGTGTTGCAGGGCTGCTCTAGGATAAAGGGAATGTCTTGACATTCACGGCTAACACGCACGGCATCTCTTTTTGTCCATCCGCGATTGGCATCAACCGCGAGGCGCATATTTGTGCCGATGACCTCCCACGTCTTGCGGATGACTTCGATGTCAATTTCAATGGGTCGCCCGCCGAGTTTGATTTGGAGGCGCGGATAGCCCTCTTTCATTTTGTCAGCCGCAATCAGCGCAATCTCATCTGGGGCTGCGATGGCTGTGGCATAGTAAGACGGTATCCGGTTTTGCATAGCTCCGCCCAGTAAAGCCGCAACACTCTGGTCCGTGTGCTTTCCCAAAACATCGTGGGCGGCAATGTCGATAGCGGCTTTGGCGTAATTATGCCCATTTAAAAGATCACCCATATAGCTGTGAAGTTTGCGCAGACCGTCAAGCTCTACCCCGATCAATCCTGGCGCCATTTGCGTGAGGGCCGCAATCGCCCCTAGCGCATGACTCTCTGCATAGGTTGGCCCAACGGGACAGGTCTCACCCCAGCCAAAGAGGCCGTTATCCATTGTTATTTTGACGAGTATGGTTTGTAGCGACCAGACATGTGTGCTGGCCATGAGATATGGCCCGTTTTTCACAGGAAGGTCGTGACTATAAATTTCGATAGATTTTATCTTCATATCGTTTTGCATCCCTGCGCGTGCGCCGCGACGTGACCTTGCACATATATTTTCCAGCGGCGTAAGTCTTAATCCTATGAAATCGTGCTTTTACATGGGAGCATAAAATTCACTTATCGAATGGCTGCCGTGTTGACCTAGATACAATTTGGGCGAAGGATGGCGTCTTACGCTACATTGAAAGTTGAGCCATGAGTACAGACGCTGCCCTTTCCCAATCAACGCCCGCCAAATTATATCAAACTTGAAAACGAACCCCAATTTGATGCGCGCAAACACCTAAATTTGGGCTCACCTGAAACTATCATCACACTCTCGCAGTTGGGATACACCGAGGCTGAGGTCAAAGACTGCCCAACCTCTTTTGGCGTTAGCACGGCGTTTAAAATTCTGTCTGACGAAGGCGTCGCGGTCATGCATGAAACCTGCAATGCCATGTATGCCAACAGAAATGTCAGTGTCGGCACAGGCGTCAACAGGCTCGGCTCATATGTTCGCGGTGCGGGCTACCGATCTCAGTTTATCAAAGACTTTTGTGACAGCCCTGAATTAGCCGAGCACTTATCCGCCATGGCAGGCGTATCGCTCGCGCGACATTCCGTGCCCGCCGTTGCGTGCGGCGTGAACTATGCACCAAAGGATATTCGAAAAGCGGTTGATAGCTGGCATGTCGACTCGGTTGCCTTTGACATAGTTATGATGGTGTCTGACCCAACCATTCTGGAGGGCGGTGAATTTCAATATTTCCATGGCACTAAAATGGAAGGTCAAAGTCTGTTGGGGATTGAGGGCGAAGAAGGGGTGGATGTGGAACTGCCCCCGGACCGCGTTGTGACTGTGCCTTTCCCCGCAGCAGGTTACGGCTTCATGCAGCAAGGGAATATGATCTTCCATAGGGCTTGCCGTCTGAAGAAAAAAGCGGAGCGCATTACAATGATCCCCTCATTCGTTGTCACGCCTGCCACCGCGAAAGATGCCACAAATTCTATCAATATGTCGGGGTGGGATGACCCAGGCCTCCCCGCAGAACTTGCACGTCATGAGGCGTGGCGCGCCTCTGCACGCCTTGAGAAACTCATCGACACAATCAGTTTACATGACGACACCACTGCTCTGGTCCAGCAATTAGATGAAGCTTTGGAACCTCTATTGAAATTTCGAAACCGCATCTCCGCACCTGGAAAATCATAATGTCGGATATTGAAAACAAGAGCGTTCTTGTGACAGGTGCCGCAGGGTGTATTGGGGCGTGGGTCGTTAAAAAGCTGCTGGATCAAGGCGCAAAACCCGTCGTCTTTGACCTGACGGAAAACCGCGAACGGCTTCATTTAATTATGCCTCATGCAGCGGATGTTGTGTGGGAAATAGGCGACATTACTGATTATGAGCAGCTTTGCAGCGTCATAAAAAAGCATGATGTTTTCGCCGTTATTCACCTTGCCGCGCTACAAGTCCCCTATTGCAAGATAGATCCTATCGGCAGCGCAAAGGTCAATGTCCTCGGCACCGCCCATATCCTCGAAGCCTGCCGCCAACACAATATTCAACGCCTTGCCTTTGCAAGCTCAATCGCGTCTCCCGCCATGGGTGATAATGACTATCTCGCAACGCTCTACGGCGCGCATAAAGTTTGCGGTGAGCAAATGGCGGCTGTCTATTGGCAAGATTGGCAGGTGCCGAGTGTTTGTATTCGTCCAGGAGTGATCTACGGCCCAGGACGAGATCGCGGCATGAGCGCCGCACCAACCGTTGCGATGCTTGCGGCATTTAATGCGCAAAGCCATATTATTCCGTTCTCTGGCCCTGTCGCTTTTGTGTATGTTGAGGATGCTGCTGACAGATTTATTGGGGCCGTTTCCCGAGAGATCGAGGACGCCCATGTGTTTGATATGCAAGGCACAGAAGCGGATGTTGCCGATGTCGTTCGCGAAATACGCCGCCAGATAGAAGGCGCAAACATTGAAATAATTGGCAACCCACTTCCCTTCCCCCATGCACCCGATGATGGGGCGCTGAACAGCTTCTTGGGCGCGAAGGCATATAAGTCTATGAAAGACGGTATCGCGCATACATTAGAAACATTTGAGCGAGCCCGTGTGCGTGGCATATTAACCGCCGACATGGCCAGCAAAATGATAGAGCAAAGTTCATGAAATTAATTCGGTTTGGGCCTCAGGGATTTGAGAAAGCTGGCGTGATCGATCATCGCGGACAGGCGCGCGATATAAGCGCTCTTATCGCTGATTGGACAGGCGAAACTATTGGTAACGCGGTTGAGATCATCGGCGGCAAGGATCTCTCTCGCTTTCCAGCCGTGGACAACGCTGTGCGCATCGGCGCGCCAGTGGGGGGTGTAGGCAAGATTATCGGTTGCGCACTGACCTATGGGAAGCACGCACAAGAGGCGGGTTTGGAAACGCCAAAAGAACCCATGTTTATGCTGACATCCCGCACAGCGATTAATGGCCCTTTCGATGACGTTGTGATCCCGCGTGGCGGCACAGAGCTAGACTGGGAAGCAGAACTTGTAGTCGTGCTGGGTAAAGGCGGCAGTTATATTCCTGTCGAAACCGCGATGGATCACGTTGCGGGATATTGCGTTGGCAATGACGTCTCAGAACGTCAGTTTCAACTCGAACGCGGTACGCAATGGACAAAAGGGAAAAGTGCCGACACCCTCAAACCCTTTGGCCCGTGGCTGGTGACAAAGGATGAAATACCCAACCCCAATGCCTTGGATATTTCCATCAAGATTAACGGCGTGACGCGGCAAAGCAGTAATACAGGGGATATGGTGTTTTCTGTGGCGGAGCTCATTTCCAACATTTCAAATTACGTTCGCTGGGAAGCGGGCGACCTTATGTTTACGGGGACGCCGCCAGGCGTAGGATACGGCATGACGCCTCAGCTTTATTTGAAAGCTGGAGATATAATGGAACCCAGCATTGCAGGGCTTGGTGCACATCGCAGCAAGGTCGTCTCTTACAATGGATAACCGCGTTGTCATCGTTACGGGCGGCGCGCAAAATATTGGTCTCGCGATCGCGCAAGGCTTTCTGGCAGAAGGGTATACTGTCATTGTCGCCGACATCAATCCGCCCGCTGATCATAACCTGATCTTTCATCAAACAGATGTCGCACATGAAGACAGCGTCTTAGCCTTGATGAACCGAGTTAAAACTGAATTTGGGCGATTGGATGTTCTTGTGAACAATGCCGGCATCTGTATCGAGGTGCCGATCAAAGACATGACCGTTGAAGAGTGGGACAGAGTCATGGCGGTCAATTTGCGCAGCGTCTTCCTGATGACAAAACAAGCCTTTTCCCTCATGACCAACGGTATCTCCACTGCCCCTGCTATCGTCAATATCAGTTCTATCGAGGGTCTTGCGGCCAACCCCATGCACGGTGTTTACGCCGCTTCCAAAGGGGCCGTCGCCAGCTTCACGCATAATACAGCCCTCGAGTACGGGCCACACGGTATTCGCTGTAATGCGATCGCGCCTGGATGGATCAACACGCCCTTTAACGAAAAATTTCTAGCGCAATATCCTAACCGCGAGACAGTCGATTCAGAGATTAAAAACCTCCACCCCGTTGGCCGTTTAGGCTTGCCCGAAGACATCGCCAATACGGCGGTCTATCTGGCCAGTGAAAAAGCGAGCTTCATCACTGGGCAAGAAATTATCGTTGCAGGCGGGCGCATGGCTAAACTTCCGCTTCCGAGCCTTTAGGGTCGAGTGTGGCAGGAGAATAAAATATGGCAGGATCACCTCGAAGACTGAAAGATTGCGTAGCGCTTATTACAGGCGGCGGCAGCGGCGTCGGTTTTGAATGTGCCAAAGGTTACATCGCGGCCGGTGCGAAAGTTTTGATCGTCGGACGGAATGAAGAAACGCTAAAATCCGCCTGCAAATCGCTCGGCCGTCATAGCGATTATCTCGCTGGCACTGTGACTGACCCAAAATTTGCTCAAGCTGCTATGGCAAAGGCCAAATCAGGTTTCGGCAAGCCCGTCGATATACTGATCAATAATGCAGGGACGATATTGCGCAAAACGGCTGAAGCTACATCAGACGAAGACTGGGCCGCAGTGATGTCTATTAATGTCGATGGTGTGTTTTATTTTAGCAGAGCCTTTGCGCAGCAAGCCGTGGGGAAAGGCGCGATAGTGAACCTGTCCTCGACATGCGGGCAAGTAGGCGCAGCGGGACTGGCCGCCTATTGTGCCTCCAAAGGTGCGGTGGATCAGCTCACACGCGCTATGGCCTTGGAACTCGCGCCGCGACAGATTACAGTCAATGCGGTGGCTCCAGGCGCAATAAATTCCCCCATGCTATTTTCAAAACATACCGACCCGAAGCTCTCTGAAACTGTGATAGAACGTAATATTGAAAGCATCCCCATTGGCGCAGTGGCAGAACCAGAAGAGGTTGCCCGCGCCGTCATGTTTCTATCGCAAGAGACGCACATCACAGGGACAATCCTGACAGTTGATGGCGGCTATACGGCTGTTTAAATTTGAGTGAAGCTAGTCTGGTGTTCGCCAGACCAGACACCGCCTCCTAATGCCTGAAATGGCGCATGCCTGTGAACACCATGGCGATATCTTGGGCGTCCGCGGCGGCTATCACTTCGTCATCGCGGATAGAGCCGCCAGGTTGAATGATCGCTGTGGCGCCTGCTGACGCAGCCGCAAGCATGCCGTCGGCAAAGGGGAAGAAAGCATCAGAAGCACAGGCGCAGCCTTGTGTGCGCGGCGTGTCCCACCCTGCAGCGGCTTGCGCGTCTTCGGCTTTCCGCGCAGCAATTCTAGCTGAGTCGATACGGCTCATTTGACCCGCCCCAATGCCTGCCGTGCTGCCGTCTTTGACATAGATGATCGCATTTGATTTCACGTGTTTGGCGACTTTCCACGCCATGCGGAGGTCCGCCATTTCCGCATCTGTCGGCTTGCGTTTCGTCACGACTTTTAAATCACTATCGGCGACATACCCATTATCGCGGTCTTGGACGAGGATCCCGCCCGCCACATTGCGTTGCGTCATAGACGGCGCTTTGACGTCTGGCAGGCCACCCGCAATCAAGAGGCGCAAGTTTTTTTCTGCGCAAAAATTTCCACGGCGTCAGGGTCGGCAGATGGCGCGATAACAACTTCGGTGAAGACTTTGACGATCTCCGTTGCCGTCTTCGCATCCAGATTTCCGTTCAGCGCGACGATGCCGCCAAAGGCCGAAACAGGATCGCAGGCCAGCGCATTTTGATAGGCCGTGATGAAGTCATCGGCGACGGCGACGCCGCAAGGATTGGCGTGTTTGATGATAGCGACGGCAGGCTTAGCCCCAACAGCGACTGAGCCAAATTCTGCGACGAGTTCATAGGCCGCATCGGTATCGTTGATATTGTTATATGACAGCGCCTTGCCTTGAAGTTGTTCCGCCGTAGCAACACCGGGACGGTGTGACCCGTCAGAATAAAACGCCGCTGTTTGGTGTGGATTCTCGCCGTAACGAAGCGCTTGCTTGAGCGTGCCGCCTTGGGCGCGGTAGGCGGGAGCGGGGTCATGTAATTGCGCCGCAAACCAATTCGCAATGGCCGCATCATAGGCCGCGGATCGTGCGTAAGTTTTCGCGGCGAGTTTTTGTCGTAGCGTCCCTGTCGTCTGCCCGCCATTCGCGTCCATATCAGCCAGCACCTCATCGACATCGTCCGCGTCTGTGCAGACTGCGACGTGGGCGTGATTCTTGGCCGCCGCGCGGATCATGGCAGGGCCGCCAATATCAATATTCTCGACACACATTTCGTAGCTACCGCCGCCCGCAACCGCTTGCTCAAACGGGTAAAGATTGACGATGAGCAGATCAATAGAGAGGATGCCGTGTTCATGCATCGCGTCTTTATGGCTCGCCAAGTCGCGGTCACCTAGCAAACCGCCATGGACCATTGGATGCAGCGTCTTCACGCGCCCGTCCATCATCTCAGGAAACTTCGTAAGCTCTGTGACGTCTTTGACGGGGATACCCGCAGCGGCAATCGCTTTATGCGTGCCGCCCGTGGAGACGAGCTTCACGCCGCGCTCATGCAGGGCAGCCGCTTGAGCGAGCAGGCGTGATTTGTCGGACACGGAAATCAACGCGCGCTTCACAGGCGCGAGTCTAGCAGGATCAAAGGCAGGAAGATCGGGATTGGGCGCGGGCATAATGTATGAATCCATCTAGAGGTAAATAAGCGCTCGGCCTATCACGGCTTGGGTTGAGTGACCAGTGGGACAACATTATTTGGCGTCACATCTGGGGATGATTTAGACGCAGCAGGCGCGTCGTCCAAAGCCCCATTCGGCGAATAATCTGGCAAGAGCTGTTGCAGCGCACGACGCACATCAGGTTTATTGCGAGTCTCTATTGCAGCGATCAATCTATCGATTCGGCGCAGCACAGAGGCTGGATCCTCAATATCGCCATTCAAGCGGCGGACGGCATCCAAGCTAGTTGGAATTAATTCTTCATCATCATATTGCAAAACTTCTGAAAGCTTTTCGCCGGGTCGCAGTCCGGTGTATTCCACCTTAATATCGACATCGGGAATTTTCCCGCGCAGGCGAATAAGTTGCCGCGCAAGATGGCGGATATTCACAGGTTCGCCCATTTCCAACACATAGATATTCCCACCCGCATTGGCTTGACCATTGGAGGTCTGTGCGCTGAGCGCGGCGGCTTGCAAGACCAAGGTCGAGGCTTCTTCGATCATCATGAAATAGCGGTCAACATCGGGGTGGGTGACTGTGACGGGACCACCGCGCGCGATTTGTTCTTCAAACAAATTCACGACGGAGCCGCGCGATGCCAAGACGTTGCCAAACCGCACAGCGGCCGCTTGCATATGCGGCGTCATCGACTGAAAACTGAGCGTAAGCATTTCCACAATACGCTTACTCGCGCCCATAATATTGACAGGGCTGACAGCTTTATCCGTCGAGATCAAAATAAAATGCGCAACGCCATTCGCCTTGCAGTGATCCAAGACAACTTTGGTGCCAAGGATATTCGTCCGCAATGTTTCCAGCGGATTCTCCTCGCCCAACGGCACGTGTTTAAGCGCCGCCGCATGCAGGACGATCTCTGGCTTTTCAGCCTCGAAAATTTCGGCGATACGGTCCGATTGCGTGACGTCTGCCAGATAGCTTTTCCAGTCTTTCCCTTCGCCCTTCGGCATAAGCGGACGGATCGCATGTTGGAGCTGGAATAAATTATACTCGTTCTGATCCAGCAATATCAACTTGGCGGGCGACAGCGCCGCAATTTGCTCGCTTAATTCTGACCCGATAGAGCCGCCCGCGCCCGTAATCAAAACGCGACGCCCTGCCATTAATCGGCGCACAGGGGTTTGGTCGAGTGTGCGCATGTCGCGACCAATTAAATCCGCCGCTTCAAACTGATTGAGCTTCCCCCCATTTCATTAGAATTACGAGAAAGCGGTGCGCCTAATTCTGAGGCCATTTTTACGAGCATCTGAGTTTGTTTGCGGTCGGGATTTATATCGACTGAAATTAATTGCAGGCCCCCATCAATGTTGCGCGCAATGTTGGGATAGATATCGCGCAGGCTTTCTAAATTCCCCAGAACAGGCACAGACCGAATAGAACGCCCTTGATACCCGCCTGAGGTTTCGATCAAGCCAACAGGATTGAACCCAACGCCTTGTTGGCGACGTGATCGATCGCGCAGGTAATTATATAATTCAGGCGCGGGAGCCGATCAGCAAAGCCTTCTTGCCCATCTGCGCAGGACTACGAAAGAGCGCGCGGAAATCGCCATTCTGCACAATCATCGTTAGCAAGCGCGAGGTCACGATCAGGACAAAGAACAGGGCGCCACTGGTGAAAGGGGCGGAGCGCGGGAAATGCTCCCCGCGGTCAAAAAACAGAAATAGGATAAGCGGTGTCAGCAGAGACACGGCAACCACGCCCATAAATATGCGTCGAAAATCTGATAAAGACGTGAAGCGCCAAATCGCTTTGTCCTGGCGCATCGCGACCCAGACTAACAAAGCTGCCGCTGCGGTCACCAAAGCGGCGCGGTGATCGATATTGTCTTCAATCGGTTTGTTCAGAAAATCATAGCGCCAACGCACGGCAGCGAGCATTGCCAGCCCGCCCAATGCCGCATCCAAAAGCGTGAGGCACAGACTTTTAAGCCAGCGGCCATAGGCGGATGTGGTGGTCCCCCTCACGATTCGCGCGCCTTTAATTCACGGAACGACCAGCGTACACGGTTGGTACGGGATTCCCCGTCACTATCGCCGTAGGCTTGTCCTGAAATAACGAGTTGCTTGGTCTTCACGGGCTTATGCCCTTCGGCCAGATACACAGAATCTTCGATGCGGAGCGGTCCACCATCTGTGCGAAAGCGCCAACCTGTTTTACCGTCTTGCACCAGCAAAGCGCTGGCCTGATCTTGGGACAGGCTAACCCGCACATCGGGGTGAATGTGGAACCGAATATCAAACGGGATTTGATCGCGCCGCAGCGGTTCTGAGCCAAGCGGCAAATAGAGGGAATCTTCACCGCGAATATCATCGCCCAGTTTGGCGATGAATAGTCGCCGCCGATGGCACAGGCCGTAATCACGGCGGTAGCCTTCATGGAATGCCTCCAGCCAGACGCCGCTATCTTGTTCTTTGCGCGAAGCTTTCACAGGGCCAGGCTCTAGCTGCACCGCCTCGCCGAGATATTTCGTTTTCCACCCTAGCGGTAGCAAGCGGCCCGGAGAACGGTCATCTAATATGAGGGTTGAGTGAGCCGCTGCAGCGCGAACAGGACGACGCCACACGGCAGGCTGTGTCTCGTTCCAACCGCAAGACACAATCAAGCGCCCTGACTTTGTGGACAGCTCAAAGGCGAGCGGGGCGAGATGGGTTTGCGTATCAAATGGTTGCGGCGGAGCTTTGCCCGTATCAATGATCAAAGTCGTCTCGCCCAAAGCAATCCGCTGATACCCTGTATGCGGGCAATAGCCGAAAGGTTTCGGCGTGCCGGGAGCTGCCGCGAGCAGGGCTTTGACTGTTGTTGCATCAACCGCATTCCCGCCCTGGAATACAGCCAAGCCGCCATCGCTATGTTGAAATAAAGAAACAATCGGCGCCAGACGATCAATCGCGCGCGACATAGCGCGTGACCCTTCGACCCCGCGCTCTTGCAGAATTTGATCCAGCATGAGCAGAATTTTTAGCGCCTCCGCCGTCTGCGCTGGACTGCGCGAAACATGCCCTCCATCGGGCAAGATTTGGCGTTCGATCTCGTCGTCCAACCAGTCCAGTCCGCGCGGGAGATAGCCCTGAGAATTGCTCACTAATCGCGCCCCGCCCAGCGTGATCGCTGCCGCCGCGCGTAAACGGGGGAGGCCTGCGGATGTGCGGGCATAGGATTGGCGTAAGGCTTTGAGTTGTCGCAAGGCACTGGCGCGACGCTTTTCCGCCACACCGCTTTCCGCATCTTGGCCTAGCGCGGGCGACCAAAAGGCGAGCCAGTAAAACAGGCGTTCGCCCAGCATATCGGGAGTCCACGCGAAATCATTCCACTCGCCATACGTCATGACCCAGCCATCGATCAGACCGCGCACCCGCGCGTGACCTTTTTCAGATTTATGACCGAGCATATCTTCTAGCCAGACAAAACTATGGAGCCAACGCGCAAAATTTGTGGATGGGACCGCTATTGTCCAAGGATCACCTTGCACCCCGACATCTAGGTCTTGACCCGCATAGCTAAATTGGCCGCGTATGATCGCGTCGCGGGTCTTGCTGCGGTCCAGAGTGAGTTTGAGCGGTGCGACATGAAATGGCTTTGGCCGCGAATGGCCGAGCTTGAGCCGCGAAAACGGGCCACTAAGATTGCGCCAAAGCTTGCCCGTGCCGTGACGCAGGGCGGCCATATAGGGCGCAAATGTGGATGTGGGCCGCGACATGTCGCGCGCTATCCCGACCTGTGACTGCGGGACAAGGCCATGCGGTTAGGCCACGCGAGATACATTTTGACCCCGCAGGGCGGCGATGTTTTCAGCGTAAGTGCCTGCGCCTTTGAACACGGCGCTGCCCGCCACAAGCGAGGTTGCGCCCGCCCGAATGCAGTCTTGGGCCGTTGTCGGATTTACGCCGCCGTCAACTTGCAAGAGAATATCTTGGCCACCTTTGGCGACGTGAGCGTCAATGCGCGCGCGGATCGCAGCGATTTTATCCAACTGGCTGGGAATAAAGCTCTGGCCGCCAAAGCCGGGATTAACACTCATCACCATGACTTGATCACAAAGGTCAATGACAGGGTCGAGCTGCTCGACAGGCGCGCCGGGATTTAGGACAATGCCCGCTTTCGCGCCGCCGTCTCGGATAGATTGCAGCGAACGGTGCAGGTGCGGGCCTGCATCGGGATGGACCGTGATATAGTCTGCACCCGCATCGAGAAACATTGGGATCAATGCGTCGACAGGCGACACCATCAAATGCACATCAAAAGGCTTTGTCGTATGCTTGCGCAGCGCCTTCACGACCATGGGCCCAATCGTCAGGTTAGGGACGTAATGATTATCCATCACGTCAATGTGGATCATATCTGCCCCAGCCGCGTCGATGTCGCGCACAGCTTGGCCTAAAGCGGCAAAATCCGCGGATAGAATAGACGGAGATATCAAGACGTTATGAGGCATAATGCTTCGTATCAGCGCAGGCCGTAGGGCGCAAGAGATCGCTTCACCTCCTGCTTAGCATATTCACCACAACTTCCCAATCGCGCATAAAAAAACCCGTGCAGGCTGCACGGGTTTTCTCAATCAATTAAATTAGCTTACTTGCGAATTGGCAGGTAATCTTTTGGACCGTAAGCCCCATCAGATGTGTAGCCATATGTCGTGTCAGTCGTCGTGGACGCGTCGCCCGTGTAAAGCTCGACCGTGCTACCTGTGTAAGCTGAAGACGAAGAACCGCCTTGCATACATGTGCCGTCTGATTGTGCCGTTGTCCCGGCTGGGCAGTTGACTGGCTCTGACATTGTCGTCGAAGCGTAGCTATTGCTAGAAGAGTAGCTTGATCCTGATGAGTAGCTAGAGCTTGATGAATAATCAGACCCTTGCATACATGTGCCGTCTGGTTGTGCTGTTGTGCCCGCTGGGCAATTCACAGGCGCCATCATAGTTGTTGGTGCGGAATATGTGGAATAGCTCTCTGTCGATGTCGTTGAGCCATAAGACGATCCCTGCATACACGTACCGTCCGCTTGTGCTGTTGTGCCAGCTGGGCAGTTCACAGGCTCACCATAAGAAGATGATGCATATGATTGTGTCGAATATGTTGGTGCGGCTTGATAAGTTGGCTCGGCATAGACAGGCGCCGCAGGTGCGCATGTGCCTGTTTGGCGACAATCAACATAGACAGGTGCGGCCTGATAGACTGGCTGCTGTTGCATCATTGGTTGTTGCACCACAGCGTCTGATCCGTAGCGTGAATTGGCCGCTGGGGCCGCAACACATGGATTGCCGCAGTTTTGGCTACTTTCGTAGTCATGTACATTCCCGTAGCGAGAATTAGATTGAGCGTTGGCTGTCATTGACAGAGCTGCCACACCAATAGTGGCAAGTAGTCCAGCGCGGAATAATGTGTTCGTGCTCATAAGGAGCCTCCCATTTTGAAACATCACGGCGTTATTCGTGCAAAACTTAGACCATTGTTTGGTTAACACCGTGTTTACAACGCGTTAAACTGATCAAAACTTCCTATGCACGGGATAAAACCGCAATAAAAAACCCGTCCATTCCCCCCTCATTCGGCAAATCAGACGGTAGTGTTCGGACCGTGCCACCTTCAAATCTACTCTCAGGCAGCGACAGACCTGCCACATTTGTCACTGGAATAAGGCGAAAATCTGGCAACTCAGCTAGAAAGCGAGTCAATCGCGGTTTGCTCTCCTGAGGCTGGAGTGAGCAGGTCGCAAAAACGAGCGTGCCGCCAGGTTTGACGAGGGTGGCCGCTTTGGCGAGCAGTTTATCCTGTAATCGGGCGAGTTGAGACACGCTTTTCGGTGTGCGGTTGAGCAAAACATCGGGATGGCGGCGGAATGTGCCTGTGGCAGAACACGGCGCATCCAGCAATACCGCGTCAAATGTCTGCTCGGTGTCCCATTCTAGGGCATCTGTGGCCACGATCTCGGCGGAGAGTTTTGTACGGGCGAGATTTTCATGCACACGTTTCAGGCGGCCCTCAGACTTATCCAGCGCTGTCACCACTGCCCCCATTGCCGCGAGTTGCAGCGTCTTCCCGCCTGGCGCGGCGCATAAATCCAGCACGCGCTTGCCCGAAAGGTCGCCCATCTGCGTGGCCAGTAATTGAACAGGCAATGTGGCGGCCACGTCCTGCACCCACCATTCCCCGCTCGCAAAGCCGTCTAGCTCCGTGACATTCCCAATCTCTGGGAGTCGGACAGTCTGGGGCGCGATGACTTTGCCGCCCAATTTTTCGGCCCAGCCAGCCGCATCGGATTTCACTGTTATATCTAATGTCGGGTCTTTGGTCAGCTGCGTTGCCATTTTACGCAGTTCGACGCGGCCATATTCTTTTTCCCATGCGCCTTTGATCCAACCCGGGATATTATCGCGCGGGGCCACCATAGCAGCGATTTTTGGTCCTTTTTCGACGATTTGGCGCAGAACGGCATTGCCCATATTGGCAAAACCTTGCGTGGCGCGGAGTGATTTTAATACGCTGACCGTCTCGTCTACCGCCGCATGGGGCGGGGTGCCGAGGAAGAGAATTTGTGCCGCCGCCGTTTGCAGCACGGCTGTCACCATCTCTGGCGGAGCTTTGCGGATAAAAGGTTTGAGCGCCGCTTTGATCTGTCCTTGACGACGGCAGGTTGTGGCAACAATCACGCGAGCAAAGGCGCGGTCGCGCGGCTCCAGCCCCGCATAATCATCTTGGCGTTCCAGCGCGGATTCGAGCGCTTCTTGGTCTGTCATAATCTGTTTCATCGCGGCCGCCGCACAACGGCGTGCCAGAATAGAGGAGGATAGTTTCACGGCAGGCTTGGAATCTGGGCGATCACGGCGCGGACCGCCGCCACTTCGTCCGCCACGAGTATCCCGCGACTGCGGGCGGGCGTGTTTTTTATAAGGTTTAGGTGTATTATTATCGCTCATATTCAGCCCCCTAGCAGAGGCGAGCGCGGCCTAACAGCCATTAATCATGGTAAATAATCTACCAACGCGCGCTTAATCATATTTTATCGCTCCTGATGTATCAGACTGCTCCATAAGCCAAGGGACGCTGTCAGGCAGACTTTGGTGTCAGGCTGTGCTTTTTTGACGGTTTGACGGGATGTCAGAGAGAGCCTATCTGGAACGTATGACTGATACGCCCCCAGAAACGCCCCCTCAAAAAGAGCTAACGCCTGCTGCAAAGCGGGCTTTGGCCGAAGCTGCTGAACGCCGCAAAGCGCGTGAAGCCGCAGACAAAGCCCGTCCCAATGAAAAAGCCGGTCCGAAAGGAGCGGAACCTACTCGCTACGGCGATTGGGAACGTGGCGGGATCGCTTACGACTTCTAAGGGGGTCGCAACCCCTCGCCTCTTTTTCGCTCCACGAGAGTTTTAACACCTGTCAGGTGACGGGATAAACGTGCCGCACGGCACAAACGTGGGAGAGGCAATCATGCCGAACAAAACACTTCTGGTTGGCGCTGTCAGCCTTGTCGCAACTCTAGCTGCCAGCGCGCCTGCTTTTGCGGGTCACTGCGCCTCTGGTCAAAACTGTCAGACAGATGTGCGGGTCATCAATGACTACGCGCCAAAATTTGGCCCGATGACAGTGCGCAATACACCGCCAATGGGGCATTTCCGCTCTATCGATTTTCAACGTGCGCCGAATGTGTCAATCACACGGGTTCACGGCATGGCCCCAACGGCTGGCCTGTCTGATGCACCGTCTGGATTTACTGACGGATGTCATCCAACCTCGACAACTTATTGCCGCCAAGATGCTGGCATCCCTGTCACAGTCGACATGGCGCCGCGCCCTGTTGTGCAGCAGCCTGTCTATCAAGCACCAGTAATGCGGGCGCCCGTTGTCGCCGCCCCTGCGCCGCGTCTTCATACGTGGGTTGGTAAAGGTTATGATCCGTCCAAATTTGCTCCGCGCCAATATGGTGAGAACATTCTCACGCCAGGCATTGCGCATATTCCAACCTCTATCGTGGATCGTGATCCAGCCCGCGCACAAGCTGTGTTGAACTCTGGTCGCACAGTGCCGCAAGCGCGTGCCAATGGCGGAACAGTCCCGCACATGGGCATGGTGCAACAGTCTATGCCAGCTATGGGCAGCGTGACGCTCCCTGGCACATTTGCTAGTGCCCCGCAGACTATGCCCGCTATGGGGAGCGTTACTCTCCCCGGCACATTCGCCAGCGCGCCCAGCCAAGCCTATGGGTCGGCAGGAACATATAATCCAGCGCCACAAGCGATGAGCTATAGCAGCAATGCCCCGCGGACAATCTTGCGCGAAACGCCTTATGCGGCGCCCGCGCAAGCCCCTGTGCATGCCGGCAATAATACTTATGTCTCTAACATCGGTGCCGATGGCACCTATTGGGAGAAAACATCTGGCCTGACAACTTTCGGCTCCACTGTTGCAACGCAGGTGATCTGTAAGCGCAAAGTGAAGCAGCAAGTCGTCAATCCTGTCGTGGGTGTGCCTGTGCCGGTTCCAACCCGTGTTGTGAACCCGATCATCAACGTGCCAGTGCCTGTGCCGACCCCTGTGGAAGTGCCGTATTGCGAAGCGCCCGCCCCTGTGCATGCGATGCACGGACAGCATGGTCGTCCAGCCGTGGGACATCACGGCGGCGGTCGTTATGGCCAGCAAATGCCAGGGCGTTGGGTTCAATAACTCCGCCAATATATGTAAAGTATTCAGCCGCTCTCCTGACAAGGAGGGCGGTTTTTTTATGAGTTACCCTCATTTTTATGGGCAATCCCCGCGAAAAGATTCGCCTTGAAGGTGAATCCCTTTGTTTTGGCACGCCTTTTGCTCTTGATTAGAACAAACGCAAATATGCGTCTCAAAATTGAAAGGTGGGTTATGTCGTCCCGTATTCTTAAAGGCGCAGCAATTATGCTCGCGACAACAGCTTTTGCTTCAACCGCCTCGGCGAATTGTGGCAGTTCAACATATTGTTCTTCTTCGCATAGCTCTAGCCTGCCTGCGCTATCATCTTGGTCAGGTCATTCTGGGTCTAGCCACTCGGGCTCAAGCCACTCAATGTCTGGCGGATCATACGGATCTTCTTCCTACGGATCATCATATGGCAGCAGCTATAGCGGCGCGATGACAGCCGAGCAGCTCGGCGGAACCTATGATTATAGCGGAATGGCCTCTAGCGGCAGTAGCACGAGCTATTCAGGCGTCACGTTGCCTGGCACATTCGCCAGCCAACCCGCTTATGGCTCCACATCTTATAGCTCTACATCGTCATATGGCGGCGTGATGAGCCAGTCACAGGCTGATGCGACTTACGGCACGGGCTCAATATCAAACACTTATACTGGCGGCGATGTCGAATTATATCCATTCTCTGGTCAGCTTAGCGGCCTCGGCATGAACGAGTCTTTGCAAGCCACAAATTGTCCGACAAATGTCTACAACCCGAATGGCGGTCGCGTCATTGGATGTTACAATGTCGTCAAACCTGTGCCGCAGACCAATTACGTCCGCGTCGTGCGTCCAATCATCTATGTCCGCTACCCTGTCCCTGTGGCAGTGCCGACATATTCAACGTGCAATGTTACCACGCATTATTCTCGCTATGGCGGGACAAGCTGGGCGCAAGGTCTGGATTATCGTCACGGCCACGGTCACTGCGGTAGATAACATCTACGACGAGATTTAATTCAAAGCCCGTCTTCCTCTGGAAGGCGGGTTTTTTATGTCTTGATTAGGTCTGGCCCAGCATTTCAGCGCAGATCATTTGAGCCGCTTTGCGGGGATCATCGGCTTGCGTGATTGGGCGACCGACCACTAAATGGGTCGCGCCAGAGGCTAGCGCTGCAGCGGGCGTGGCAATGCGTTTTTGATCGCCCTTGGCCGATCCTTTGGGGCGCACGCCAGGGGTCACGACCAAGAAGCTATCTGGCACGGCCGCTCGGATTGCGGCGGCCTCCAGCGGGCTGGCGACAACCCCGTCAATGCCTGCTTTTAGCGCCTGTTCCACACGGCGCATCACAAGGCTCTCGGCATTATCATTATAGCCAATATCATTCAGCGCTTTTTGGTCCAGTGAGGTCAGCACGGTCACACCTAACACTTTCAAGCTACTCCCCTCTCGCCCGCGATTGGCGGCCACCATTACATCGGGACGCGCATGAACGGTCAGCAGGTCTGCGCCGAGTGTGGAAATGGAGCGCGTAGCTTTCTCGACGGTCGCGTCAATGTCGTGGAGTTTATAGTCCAAAAAGACGTTCTTTCCCTGCGCTTTTAATTCCTGCCCAAATTCTGCGCCGCCAATCGGGAGAAGCTGCAGCCCGATCTTATAGCTCTGCACCGCATCGCCCAAAGTTGCCACCATGGCCCGCGCATCATCGAGACTTGATAGATCAAGCGCCACGAACAGGCGCGGGTCGCTGGGTTTGGAAGGCCTTGGTGCAGAAGGAGAGATCGGATGGGACATAATCTAGGTCTTTCTAAACTTCTCTGAATTTTTCGCCATCAATTTCTGCGACATTTCCTGCGGCAATAACCGACCGAGCAGCGCGATAAAACGGTTCACCCGGCCAGAGATAAAGACGGCTTTGTTCCGCTCCAACGCTTCCACTGCCAGTTCCGCACATTCATCCGCATCCATCAGCATATAATCTGGCAGTTTGTTCATTGCGTCCCGCGTGCCGTTCACATCGTGAAATTCTGTCAGGACAAAGCCAGGGCAAAGCGCGGAGACATGCACGCCCGTGCCGTCCAATTCCATGTTCAAACTCTGGCTAAATTTGACCAAGTAGCTTTTGACCGCCGCATATAATGTGTGTCCACGCGACCCTGGCATATGCCCCGCCAAACTCGCGACATTCATGATCCGGCCAAAGCCCCGCGCGACCATGTCAGGCGCGAGCTTTCGGGCCAACTCACTCGGGACGGTCGCCATTAAGTGAATGAAATCCGCATGTTCCTCCCACGGACTATCCAGATAGCTACCGGGGTGGCCATAACCTGCATTATTGATCAGGCCATCGACCTGCAAGCCTTTCGCTTTGATTTCGCCTAGCAGCATGTCAACGGCGTCGCGTTTGAACAAGTCCGCCTCAAAACTATGGGCCTGAATATCGTATGTATCTGACAATTCTGTGGCCAGCACTTGCAGACGCTCCAGCCGACGCGCGACCAAGATTAGGTTCCAACCGCGGCTCGCATATTCACGCGCCAAAGCTGCCCCCAGCCCCGCAGATGCGCCTGTAATCAATATCGTTTTTTCGTCTGGCAGTCTCATATTATCTCCCGATTTAGAGGTGTCCTAACCTGTGAGCGACGGGGCATAAAGGGGAAAGGCATTAAGCGTAGAAATTTTTGAGCGAAAGACGCATCAGGCTTTACGCTTTATGTTTCAAGCTTACTCGCGTAAAAGGGATCTAAAGGGGAGAACTTATGTCGAGCATGGTCATAATTTTCATTATACTGGCAGCGCTCGCGGGCGCGATTGCTTTTCTTTATAATGGCTTGGTGTCCAAGCGGCAGATGGCAGAGAATGGCTGGTCAGATATTGATGTGCAACTCAAGCGGCGCGCAGACCTAATCCCCAATCTTGTGCAAACGGTCAAAGCCTACGCCAAGCACGAGAAGCAACTCTTCATCGACGTGACCGAGAAGCGCAATCTGGCCCTCGCAGCGGGCGAAAATCCGCAAGCGCGGGGGGCGGCAGAAAGTGCGTTATCGCAACCTGTCGGGCGCTTACTGGCGATAGCGGAGGATTACCCAGAACTGAAAGCCAGCCAAAACTTTCTCGATCTCCAGAATGAACTCTCAGAGACGGAAGATAAGATCGAGATGGCGCGACGGTTTTATAATGGGGCTGTGCGGGAATTAAATACAACGATTGAGACCGTGCCGAGCAATTTTATCGCAGGGCCGTTCGGATTTAAAAAGCGAGATTATTTCGAGATCGACCCCGTCGATGCCGCCATACCCAATGTGGAGTTTGATACATGATCCGCGTTTTTCTCTCCCTCCTTTTCTGTATCTTTTTTGCCTTCAGCGCCAACGCGCAAGACACCACAGACTCGCCGTTTGACGTCTTGGAACAGTCACTATTGGAGATGCGGAGCGATCCAGACAATACGGCAGAACTCAATGCGGAGCTTGACCGATTACTGGCCGAGAATAGACGCTTGCAACGGCAGGTCGACCCGTCTTTCTTGCCAAGTGCTGCGCAACAGCAAGGGGGAGTGATGAACGGATTACAAATTTCGATGTGACTGTCGATGTGCAGGAAAGTGGCGGCATTGTCGTCACGGAATCAATTACTGTTCGCTCTGCTGGGCAACAAATTAAGCGCGGGATATTCCGCGAACTCCCGGCCAAATACGATTTTATGGGCGTGACGCTCGACAATGATTATGACTTTATCACGTTTGAAAAAGACGGCGAAGACGTGAATTACAACATTAGCCGAAACGGCAACGCTGTTGTGGCGCGGCTGGGAAGCGGGAATATATTTCTGAGGGACGGCCTGCACACTTACACCATTAAATACGCCCTACCTGAGCAAATCCGTCGGCACAGGGATGACGGTAGCGAACTCGGTGATCGCGACGAATTATATTGGAATGCGACGGGAACCTATTGGAATTTCATCATTGATAAAGCGACTGTTACGGTCACCTTTCCACTCGGCGCTGACATCATTGATACAAATGCCTTTACGGGTCGCAGAGGGTCAAAAGATCAAAACTACACGGTCAATCAAGTTGGCAATCGCGCGACTTTCCGCACGACAGCCGCCCTTGCGCCAAAGCAAGGCATCACCGTGTCTGCCTCTGTTGCACCCGGCGTGATTGCCCCGATGAGCCAGGCGCGGCGGAATGAGCTAGCCTGGATCCGTAAAGGCGGGCCGACAGTTTTGGGGCTCGGAGGTTTGGGGCTGCTGGCATATTATATGATGATGTGGATGCGCGTGGGGCGCGACCCTGTCGCTCCGCCCGTTTTTCCTCGCTACGAGCCGCCCAAGAATTATTCAGCCGCGGGCGTGCATACAGTCAATAAGCGCGGCGTAGATCGCAATAAAGCTCTCACCGCAACTCTGATGAGCCTATCTACCAAAGACGTTCTAGACATCGAGGCCAAAAGCAAGAAGACCACCATCATCAGTTCTATGTTGGACAATCGCAAGAGTGCGAACCTCTTGACGGATGAACGCTATTTATTGGATCGATTGTTTGGGGATAGGGACGCCCAAATTATTTTGAACGGGAAACCCAACTCAAGCTTTTATTCTAACGTCAACAAATTCACGCTTTATTTGATGAAGAAATACGGCCGTGATTATCACCGCTCTAATGCGGGCTGGGGCCTGCTCGGCATGGCGGCCAGCGTTGTTTTAGTCTTTTTTGTGATGAACATGCCCGTGTCGCGATCGGGCGGGTTGTTTGCGCTTATCCTGCTTGGAATTGCCGCCATGAATGTCGTGTTTTTTATCCTCCTACGCGCCCCGACCAAGAAAGGTGCAAAGATCAAATCCGAGATTGAAGGCTTTAAATTATATCTAAGTCTCGCCGAAAAAGACCGCATCAATACGGCTGACCCTTCTGGCCAAAGACCGCCTGCGATGACTGTGGAACTCTATGAGCGCTTCTTGCCCTATGCGGTCGCGCTGGGTGTGGAGAAGCCTTGGACCAAGCAATTTGAAGACACCATGCCCGTTGAAGCCAGAACCTATGAGCCGAGCTATGCCCACGGCAACTATATCAGCAAAGGCGGCTCGCCCTTTAACATGACCAAAGCCATGGCCACCGCGATGACAGCGGGCGTGGCGGCAGCGGCCCCCGTTAGCGTGTCCTCTGGCAGCTCTGGCGGCTTCTCGTCTGGTTCGTCGGGCGGCGGTGGATCGTCGGGCGGCGGAGGCGGTGGCGGCGGCGGCGGTGGCTGGTAGCGATCATGGTTAGATGAGCCCTCATGCCGCGCGTAACGCGCCTTGCTCCCCTCTCACTTGCCTCCTAGAGTTAATTAAATAAATCTGTGCGCCCCCGCACGACAAATTGGATACACCATGATCTCTTTTAAATCTTTGACTTTTCAACATGTGACCTTTGCCGCTTTGGGAGTTTCTCTCGCGGCCTGTTCCGCGGATGCGCAGACGAAAGCATTTGGGCCACCCTCCGAAGTGCCAAAGATTTACGACATCGCTATTGCGCCCTCACCTGATCGTATTCGCGCAGACATCCAAACCCTTGTCGATTTCGGCACGCGTCATACACTATCCGAGACAGACTCAGAGACTCGCGGGATCGGCGCGGCGCGGCGCTGGATATTCGCGGAGTTTGAGAAAATTTCTGCTGAATGCGGCGGCTGCCTCGAGGTGATATATGTCTCTGACACGGTATCTGGCGAGCGCCGTATTCCAGAGCCAACAGAAGTAGTCAGCGTTCTCGCGATCCAACGCGGCACGCTTGACCCCAATCGCTACGTCATGATGAGCGGCGATATTGATAGCCGCGTGACAGACCCGCTCAACGGCACATCCGACAGCCCCGGCGCGAATGACAATGCCTCTGGTATGGCGGGCGCGATAGAGGCGGCGCGGGTGCTGTCCAAATATGAATTCCCAGGCTCGATCATTTACGCTGGATTATCAGGCGAGGAGCAAGGCCTATTCGGCGGCGAGATCGTCGCGAAATATGCGCTGGATAATGGGTGGGAGATTAAAGGCGTTCTGAACAATGATATGATCTCCAACATCTCTGGCATTGACGGGGTGACGGACAATTCTACCGCCCGCGTTTTCTCTGAAGGCACGCGCGCGAATGAGACCGAAGCCGAAGCTCGCACGCGGCGCTTTACGGGCGGCGAAGTCGATAGCCCGTCGCGCAATCTCGCCCGCTACGTCAAGGCGCAAGCCGATCAATATATGACAAACCTGAACGTCATGATGGTCTACCGCCTCGACCGTTTCGGGCGCGGCGGACATCACCGCCCTTTCAATCAGGTCGGTATTCCTGGCGTCCGCATCATGGAAGTTCACGAACATTATGATCGGCAGCATCAAGACCTTCGCACCGAAGACGGCGTGACTTATGGCGATACGATGGACGGTGTGGATGCGAACTATGCGGCCAAGCTTACGGCGCTGAACGCCGTCACGATGGCGGGCATGGCGGGCGCACCGCCCTTTCCAGCGAATGTTGAAGCGACAGGCGCAGTGCAACCCTCTGCCAAGCTAAGTTGGGAAACGCCCGGCAATTCCGGCAACCTTGCAGGCTACCGCGTCCATTGGCGACTGACCACAGAACCCGAATGGACTCACTCTCGCTTTGTCGGGAAAGTCAATGAATGGGAGTTTACGAACCTCGTCATCGACAATTACTTCTTTGGCGTCAGCGCGGTTGCCAAGGACGGTAGCGAAACACCCGTTGTCTTCCCAGGCGCCGCAGGTCGGTTTTAAGCAAGGTTTTCTTCACCCTACAGGCGAAAAGGCATGATTTTCCTATCGTGATGGGGTTCAATGCGGTGAACTTTACATGAAGGCTTATCATGACTTTAAAATCAACGCTTCTCGCGACCATCGCCGCTATCTCCCTCGCCTCTTTCGCTTACGCTGATAACCACGGCGATAAAGATAAGGATAAGGACGAGGCCGAAAAATGGGACGTGATGAACCCGCCTGGGCCAAAGACAATGATTGATATTGACGTCACCGAAGGCACATGGATGAGCCTAGACGTGTCGCCCGATGGCAAGACGCTCGCTTTTGATTTGCTCGGCGATATTTACACTCTGCCTGTGACGGGCGGTATGGCGACGAATATCGCCTCTGGCATGGCATGGGAAATGCAGCCGCGCTTCTCGCCTGACGGGTCGCGCCTCGCCTTTATTTCTGATCGCGCGGGCGGCGATAATATCTGGACGATGGACGTTGACGGGTCCGACATGGAGCAAGTGACGAAGGAGACCTTCCGCCTGCTTAACAATCCGACGTGGCATCCGAGCGGAGACTTTATCGCTGGCCGCAAACATTTCACAACAAGCCGTTCACTCGGCGTCGGCGAAATCTGGCTCTATAGCACGCAAGGCGGGTCAGGCGTGCAGCTTGTGAAGAAGCCATCTGAGGCGCATCAAAAAGAATTGGGTGAACCCATGTTCACACCTGACGGGAGCGCAATTTATTACAGCCAGAACACGACCCCTGGCCCTATCTTTGAGTATGCCCAAGACTCCCATGGCGAATTATTTCAGATCAAGAAATATGATATGGACACGGGCGACATTTCAACGGTCGCAGGCGGCTTTGGCGGCGCGGTGCGTCCGACACCTTCGCCAGACGGAAAACATTTGGCGTTTGTCAAACGTGTTGATGCAGAAACGCGCCTGTTCATCAAAGACCTTGAAAGCGGCGAAGAGCGAGAAGTCTTTGACCATCTTGACCGCGATATGCAGGAAACTTGGGCCGTCCACGGCGTCTATCCCAATATGGATTGGAGCCCCGATTCTAAGCATCTTTATTTCTGGGCCAGCGGACAAATTCATAAATTAGATGTCGCCACCAAAGAGGTCGACCACATCGACTTCCGTGTCAAAGATACGCGCGAAATGCGCACCGCGCCGCGCCCCAAAGTCGCGGTTGCGCCAGACACGTTCAAGACAACTATGCCGCGCTTTGTCCAGGTCTCTCCTGACGGCAGCCGCGTCATCTATGAAAGCCTCGGCAAGCTTTACACCAAAGCGACATCAGGCGGGCGGGCGAAACGCCTGACAAAATTGCCTGCGGACATGAAAGAGATGCACCCGCGCTTCTCTCGCGACGGCAAGAGCCTGACCTTTGTGACGTGGAATGACAGCGACCTCGGCGCGATTCACACGATGGATCTAAAGTCGAATAAAATTACAACGCTGACAGAGACACCTGGGCATTACGCCAATCCCGCGCTCTCCCCCAGCGGCGAATTCCTGACCTATGAGAAACGCAGTGGTGGTTTCCTGACAGCGCCGGAATGGTCAGCTGATACGGGTGTTTATATTCAAGCCGTTGACGGCGGCGAGCCTGTGCGAGTGTCGAAATCTGGCTCTATGCCACATTTTGGCAGCGATGATCTGCGCCTATTTATGACCAAAAATGAGGACGATATGAACGCCCTAGTCAGTGTCAATTTGCTTGGCCATGATGCGCGTACCCATGCGAGTTCGAAAATGGCGCAGAGCTATCACGTGTCGATGGACGGCAAGCATGTCGCGTTTCGTGAGAATTATAATCTTTATTCCATGCCGCTGCTCTCTGGCCCGCAAAATGTTACGGCAGGCATGAAGGCGGACGCCCTCCCTGTGACAAAGCTTAGTTTGAACGGGGCAACCTATCCGAGTTGGACGCAGGACGGCGATATTTATTGGTCGCTTGGCCCTAACGTATTCAAGGCTGATCCGTCTGCGAAAGAGCAGCCTGAGAGCCCGGCATCTGTCGCGTCTTTATCGCGGACCATCAAGAAAGATATGCCCGACGGCATGGTCGCACTGACCAATGCGAAGATCATTTCCATGTCTAATGCCAAAGGCGGCATCATCGAAAAAGGGACAATCTTGATCGAAGGCGACCGCATCAAAGCGATGGGTGCAAACGTCTCTATCCCGCGTGGCGCAGAAGTTGTTGACCTTGACGGGAAGACGATTGTGCCGGGGTTTGTCGATGCACATGCCCACGGCCCGCAAGGCGTGGGGGACTTAGTCCCGCAACAGAACTGGAAAACCGTTGCTACATTGGCCTTGGGTGTTACGACGGTCTTTGACCCGTCCACCCGCGCGGATTCGTTTTTCCCTGCGCAGGAATTACAGCGCACGGGGAAGCTACTCGCCCCGCGTCTATTCTCGACGGGTGAAGTCATTTACGGGGCGAAAGCGCCAGGGTTCTTTGCCAATATACAGTCTTTTGACGACGCCCAAGAACATGTCACGCGCTTAAAAGAGCAAGGTGCACATGGCGTCAAAAACTATAACCAACCGCGCCGTGATCAACGTCAGCAAGTTGTCGAGGCGGCTCGCAAAGAAGACATGATCGTCGTTGCCGAGGGAGGGTCGCTTTTCCACATGGATATGGCGCTGGTGCAGGACGGTAACACGTCGCTGGAGCATAATCTGCCGCAGGAATATATTTATGACGATGTCGTGCAAATGTTTGCGCAGACAAATGTCGCCTATGTCCCAACGCTGGCCGTCACATATGGCGGGATACGCGGGGAAGATTATTACTACCAGGAAAGTGATGTGTCGCAGCATCCCGTCCTGTCAAAGCACGTGCCGCCAGCCGCGCTGCGGGCGCGGGCGAAACGTCGTCAAATGGCACCCATCAAAGACTATGCAGACGGGCAGTCAGGCGCGACATCTAAACAACTCGCTGATGCGGGCGTGATGGTCGCGATTGGTGCGCACGGACAACGCGAAGGCCTCGCCGCGCATTGGGAGATGTGGAGTTTTGCCCGCGGCGGTATGAGCCCGCTGCAAGCGCTTTCCACTGCAACGGTTTTACCCGCGCAACATTTGGGGTTCTTTGACGATATTGGCTCGCTCGAAGCTGGGAAGCTCGCCGACCTCGTCATCCTTGACAAAGACCCGACAGAGGACATTCGCAATACCGATAGTGTAGAACACGTGATGATCGGCGGGCGGCTTTATGAGGCTGACACAATGAACGAAATCGTGACGGGCGACACAAAGCGCCTGCCCTATTGGTGGGAAGAATAGACCTAATTAATTAAATGCGCTCGCCACTTTATTGGGCGAGCGTTTTTATTTGATGTTTCATACCACACGCTGCGGGAACGGAATCTCAATCTTATTCGCTTTCAGCGTGCGCCAGATAATAAATCCGATGTCAGACGTGAACTTATTCGCGCCGTCATCTACGCCATCGCACCAAAATTCGATGGCCATATTAATCCCGCTATCCCCAAAGCTGCGAAATTCAAGATCAGGTAATTCAGGTTCTGTGAGCAGTTTGGGATATTTCATAATCTCTGGAATGAGGATACCTTCAAGGCTATCGAGATCAGTATCATAAGAGACGGTAAATTCGACTTCGTAGCGTTGGGATGGGTCTTTGTGCGTCCAGTTCTCATAGGCTTCTTCGGTAAACTTTGTGTTTGGAACCATGATGTCTTTGCCATCGGCCGTCTCAACCGTCGTCGAGCGCATATTGATCGCTTCGACAAAGCCCTGTTGTCCGTCAGGCAGGACCACGAAGTCACCCACTTTCACGGACCGATCAAATAAAATGATCAAGCCTGAGATAAAGTTCGCGGCGATAGGTTGCAGGCCAAACCCAATACCCAGTCCCAAAGCTGAGAATACAACAACAAGGCCTGATAGTGGAATTCCCGCTGCGCCCATGACCAGAAAGAAAATCACGCCAAACAGCACAATCTGGAACAATTTCGCGACAATTTCTCGAACGCCGACATCGAGGCTTTCCTGACTGCGGATCGCGCTTTGGCCTTTGGAATTCGATAAATTGCCGAGCCAGAAAAAGAGCGAGCCGAAGATGCCGAGCTTCGCGACCGTCATCGCCGTAATCGGACTATCGCCCATGGGCAGTAATACGGTGCGGTCTAGGAAATCTGTGAGCAGATTAAAATATCCCAATACAAAAATAAGAGCTAAGGGGATGAGCGTCCAGATCGCGAGCTTGCTATAGAGAGGATCAGTTATAAAGACCTTGATCGCGCGGTAGACGAGGAACACCACGGCAAGGCTCTGTGCCAGTTTGACTAACCAATCCTGCCCCAAGCTTGGCACTGATTTTAAAATAGATGCAAAAATCGCCAGCAGCACCACAAGCAAAATGGCCCGTAAGAACCCTCCGACCTTAAAGATGATCTGACGCAGTTTCAGATATTTGGCGTCTTCCGCGGGTGTCGCACGAAATAACGGCACGCGCTTTTTGATGAAACCTGCCAGCAAGGGCGCCAAAATGACGGCCGCAATCACAGCGGCCAGCTGCGCTAAAAATACGGGACTTTGCGCCCACGTCACAATTTGGTCAGCCCAAGCGGCCAGCATGGCCTGAAAGTCTTCAACATTAGTCGGCATAGCTATCCCCTCAAACTTTTGTCGTATTAGGCAAATTTCACCGCCTTTGTAAACAACTATGGCTTTTGCCAAACCTTTTGGGTAAGAGCCTTTCGATAATTTGGAGAGACATGATGGCGACGCCGAAAAAAGTAGTTCTGGCCTATTCAGGAGGCCTTGATACCTCGATCATTCTAAAATGGTTGCAGGAGGAAAAAGGCTGCGAAGTCGTGACCTTTACCGCCGATCTGGGCCAAGGCGAAGAGCTGGAACCCGCGCGCCGCAAGGCTGAAGCGCAAGGTGTGAAAGAGATTTTTATTGATGATTTGCGCGAAGAGTTCGTGCGCGATTTCGTTTTTCCCATGTTCCGCGCCAATGCGCTCTATGAGGGTCTATACCTACTCGGCACGTCGATTGCGCGGCCCCTGATTTCTAAGCGCCAGATCGAAATTGCACATATGGTTGGAGCAGACGCAGTGTGTCACGGCGCCACGGGCAAAGGCAATGATCAAGTGCGGTTCGAGCTTGGCTATTATGCGCTGGACCCTGACATTAAAGTCATCGCACCGTGGCGGGAATGGGATTTGAACTCTCGGACGAAGTTGTTGGAATATGCCGAAAAGCACGGCATTGAGATCGCCAAAGATAAGCGCGGGGAGGCACCGTTTTCTGTCGACGCAAACTTGCTCCACACATCATCCGAAGGCAAAGCGCTGGAAGACCCCAATGAAGAAGCGCCCGAATTCGTCTATCAGCGCACCGTGTCGCCTGAAAATGCGCCTGACAAACCCACCTATATCACAATCGGTTTTGAAGCGGGTGACGCCGTATCCATTGACGGCGAAGCGATGTCTCCGGCCACGATCCTGACCAAGCTAAATGAGTTGGGTGGCGCAAACGGCATTGGCCGTCTCGACCTCCTGGAAAACCGATTTGTGGGTATGAAATCGCGCGGCATTTACGAAACACCCGGCGGAACAATACTGCTGATGGCGCATCGCGGGATTGAACAGATCACAATGGACAAGGGTGCTGCTCATCTCAAAGACGAGTTAATGCCGAAATATGCGGAACTGATTTACAACGGCTATTGGTATTCGCCCGAGCGCGAGATGCTACAAGCCGCGATTGATAAATCCCAAGAGTTGGTGACGGGCACAGTGCGCCTGAAACTCTACAAAGGAAATTGCGATATTGTCGGACGCGACAGCCCCTACTCTCTCTACTCTCAGGAACATGTCACGTTTGAAGAAGACGATGTGTATGATCAGGCAGATGCTGGCGGGTTTATCAAAATCAACGCGCTACGTTTGCGTTTGCTCAAAGCGCGGGACCGGAAGGCGGGACGGAATAATTAGGCGTCTATCCACTTCGGATTGATTTGAATGTCAAAGCGTTTTCGGCTCAGGCCTTTTTGTACGTAATTACACGCTGCACGCTCCCACCCATCGGTGCGGCGGTTATCTGTGAAACGCACCATACGCTGCGTTTTTCGCGATAGGCTCGGCGGGATTGCGACAATCTTTTCGTTCGGATCATACGTGCCGTTGGCCTGCGCTTTTTTCTTGTGATAATTGACCAAGATTTTGCGGTTTCGGCGCAGATATGTGATCTGCTTATTGGTCGGATAGTTGTAAGTTTGCGCACACTCCGACGCTACGAAATCTACAAATTCAAATTTGCGGACTTGTCCTGCTAGAGAGTTTGCGCTGCGTAATTGGAGTTTAAAATCCTCAATCGTGCCGAGAGGCTCAAGGGGTTGGCGGTTTATCTTTGCATGGGCTTTCAGGTTTTCAGTCGGTTCCTTAATGCGCTTGCCGCGCATATGCTTGCCTTCCACGAAGACAGGCGCATCCAGCATTTTGTCGATTTCGTCCGTGTCCAACACCATGGGATTGCGCTGCGAATAACTCACGTCTTCTTCCGCCTCATCCCAAATCAAATCTGGTAAACCAAATTTCAAATAGAGAATGAAAACCAGCGCAAGGCCAATGCCGATTTTTCCACCTGTTGTCAGAAATGACATGACGCCGTCCTTATTCGTTCGCCGCGTTACTCGTCGGCACGGGCTGGACGTCTTCTATCGTCTCAAAAGCGTCTAGTTCAGCCTGCAGGTCGTCGAACTGGGTTTCCAAATTCTTTTCCAACACGTTGCCTGCCAATATGGTTAGACCGATCGTGCCGACCACACCCACAGCGATCCCAGCTAGAAAAGCAAGAATCGGTGATTTTGGCTTTGCAGACATATGTTTTTGATGCGCAGCGGCTTTAGGTATTGCTGCGGGTTCTGCGACGGCTGTGTAAGCTTCAGGCTGATAGCTTTGTGCGGTATGTGGCGCAGGTATAGGGTCTGGCACAGATACTGGGGCCGATATTGGCTGTGGCTGAGGTGCGGCTGCCTTGGCGCGCTTCGCTTTAGGCTTTGCTTTTAATTTAACGACTTTACCCTTCGGGGTAGTTGCCGCATCTTGCAATCGCGCGTCGCGTTGTTGCCGACGTATACTCTCTAAATCCAATGCCATGATGGCCTCCCCACATAATACAGTGTTGAGCGTAGCGAGAGACGCCTAAAAAGGAGTTAAGAGCGAACGGTTAGTTATAACGGCAGAGCTTAGGCTTTGACGTTATATTTGCCAGCCTTCATTTGTTTCATCAGATGGCCACAGCCTTCGCGGCTCCACCCTGATGTTTTGCGCCCATTGGGCCTGGCCAGTGACATCGCAGCACGATTTAATTGTTTCGGGATAGCGACTTCTTTCGGCATTTTCACGCGCGCACCGCGTTCCATATCATCCATCGCACCCATCATGTCGCTCATGGCGCTCATATTATCCATGGCCATATCGCCTGGACTGCCACCTTGTGCCCGCCATTTTAGGTAGTCCCCTGCGCCATTAATATCATCGAGTTCCATTTTTTTACGGGCGGGTTTGCCTGCGCGACGTTCCGCCATTTTAGCCGCTTTTTCAGCCTGCAAACGCGCATTGGTTTTGGCGATTTTTTTCAGGGCCGATTGGTTCTTCTTGATATAATTTGCGCGGTCCCGTGGCGGGATAGTTAAAAGCCTTCTCACATGTGCGCGCCATCATTTTGACATCGCGATAGGTGCGAATATCGCCGACAATCCCCTTGGGATAAGCCAACATGCGATCAACATCTGAGGACTCCATCTTATGGCGTTTGACGGGTGGTCTTTTATGGGAGTCAATTCCATGTTCAGCGACCAATTCATTCATGGCAGACACAGCCTGTCCCCGCATCCGCAACCCCTGCGCCGCGCGACCAATACCATAGCTTTGTGCTTTGATCTCCCGTTCCATCTGACGCTCAGACGACAAAGCCTCAGCCTCTGCCATAATCATGGCGTTCTTCTCGACATTAGCAGAGCGAAATTCCTGTAACTTGGGATAGCCGACGAACCCAACCGTTAGCAGAGCCATGACGACAAAGCCGATCATATAGACTTTGTTATTGTCCTCGGTCTCGTTTTCATCTGGGGCATTCTGATTTTGACGATATTCGTTGATATCAAAACTCATTCATCCACTCCACCGCGCCGATTTTTCCAATCAGTCTTCGAGGATGGTCTATCAGGGCAGCCCTAATATCCCGTTAAAGTAGAAAGCTGCGACATGTTTTACGGCAAAGCCTCCCGCTCTGCGACTTAACTATTCTATGAATATCGAAAATTAGCATGGTATTTTGCGCGCAAACTGTTCTAATGGCGAAGAAATTGTTGTCTTTCAGATGACACCAAAAAGAAGGGACTGGGCATGAGCCAAGCATCGGGAAAAGAGCTAAACTTTCGTCAATCCGTGGACTTGATGTTCAACCGTGCGGCAAGTTTTACAGATATTTCGCCAAAGCTGATCGAGAAAATTCGTGTCTGCAACGCCACCTATACTGTGCGGTTTGGCGTAAAGTTGCGCGGCGAAGTTCATACCTTTACGGGCTACCGATCCGTCCATTCCGAGCATAAAGAGCCCGTGAAAGGCGGTATCCGTTACTCGCTCGACGTCAACCAAGATGAAGTCGAGGCGCTAGCGGCTTTGATGACCTATAAAAGTGCGCTCGTTGAAGTGCCTTATGGCGGTTCTAAAGGCGGGCTGTGTATTAACCCCAAAGACTGGAACGAAGAAGAGTTAGAGCGTATTACGCGGCGCTTTACGTTTGAGCTAGCACGGCGCGATCTGATCCACCCCTCCCTGAATGTGCCTGCGCCAGATATGGGCACGGGCGAGCGGGAAATGGCGTGGATGATGGATGAATATCGCCGCCTGAATAATACCAATATCGATGCCATTGCCTGCGTCACGGGTAAGCCCGTCCATCTGGGCGGGATTGAGGGGCGTGTCGAGGCGACGGGTCGCGGCGTGCAATATGCTCTGCAAGAGTTTTTCCGCCACGATGATGACAAGAAGAAAGCTGGTTTCCGTGGCAATCTCGAGGGTAAGAAAATCATTGTGCAAGGGCTCGGCAATGTGGGCTACCACGCGGCAAAGTTCCTATCAGAAGAAGACGGCGCAAAGATTATTGCCGTCTCTGAACGTGCGGGCGTCGTCCGCAATGAAAAGGGTATCAATATTGAAAAACTCTATCAGCATATCCGCTCTGGCGAAGACCTCGATAAGTTCGAAGGCGGCAAGGTGAGCGACCCTGATCCCGAAGCCATCTGTGCAGCCTGTGACATTCTGATCCCTGCGGCATTGGAGGGTGTGATCCACATGAATAACGCCCATAATGTCAAAGCGAAATTAATTATCGAAGCGGCCAACGGCCCTGTGACCGCCAAAGCTGACAAAATTTTACGCGATAAGGGCGTGTTCATCATTCCCGATATGTATGCCAATGCGGGCGGCGTGACGGTGTCATATTTTGAGTGGGTCAAGAACATTGGCCATATTCGGTTTGGGCGTCTGCAGCGCCGCAACCAAGAGGCCAAGCAACGCCTTCTTATCGAAGCCCTACAAGCCAAAGACATCAAATTTTCCAAGAAATTCAAGCAAGAATATATTGACGGCGCCAGCGAGCTAGACCTCGTTCGTGCCGGCTTGGACGACACAATGCGCAGCGCTTACTCTAATATTAAAGGCGCGTTGGAGGAAAACCCAGAGTTGGAAGACATGCGGACTGCGGCTTTCTATGTCGCGATTTCAGACATTGCGCTGCACTATCAAAGCATCGGGCTTTAACGCTTCATTTACCATAATTTCGGGTCGGGTTTGACCCAAAACGCAAATCACTTTGAGAGAGTAAATGCAATCTTTAATTGCGTTTTATTCTATCAAAGTGGTGTGATGTATGGCATTTATGTATGACTTAGAGCGCGCCGCCCGCGCCCTTTACGAAGGTGTGCCAGCCAGTTCAATCACCGCTTTGCGTCGCGAGTTGTCATGCAGTGCGCAGAAGATCGCGCGAGAGCTTCGCTGCCACTACCCGCATGCTCACGTGCAAATCACTCTCATAGGCTACAGACTGCGCGTGATTGGAGATGTTAGCGCGGCTCCAGAAAGATAGTTTCTATTGCCAGTTCCACGTCTCGTCCCTACCGCCCCATCTCCCAAAATTTCTCTATACACGTTCCGTTTTTGATTTTGTCGGCTTGGGACTCGCGCGGTGATAATTTTACGCAAATAAAAAGGCCGCCAATGGGCGACCTAGTTAATTATTATTTCTTGCGTTGTTTACGCTGCATCAAGTTCGACATTTTTCATGTCGCCTAAATCTGGCATGCCGTCTGTTAGATTTGCTTTTGCAATCTCATAAGCAAATTTCAGAGGGTTACCTGTTGAGGCCCAAATCGCAGCATCATGTGGGACGAAGCGCAACATCATGAGTTTCGAGTCTGATTTCCCGTCGGGATACCACGCTGCAACCACTGGGCTCCAAAACTTCTCAATCGTATCGCGGTCTTTGTGCGTGATGAGATAGCCTTTGACGCAGGCCTGATAATCTTTTTCGACCAGACACATATGCACAAATCCTGGCTTTTCCAGGACGGCCTGACCCAGTTCGCTCGTGTTGTCGGAATAGAAATAAATTTCGTTGTTCTCCACATCAACTTGCGGGGACATGGGCTGCATGTGTTTATCTTGATTGGGTGTGCCGAGCATAACGCAACATACATCCTTCAAGTTCTCAAGCAGTTGTTTTTGGGGATTATTTTCAAATTTTTTCAGATCAGCCATGGGGCGCTCCTTTTATGTTTCGCGGTGAATACTGCTTAAACAATGCGAGAGAGCGCAGGTTTGTTCCAAGATTTCGGGGCGCCTTAGCCAGCCCGGTCTTGCAGCCACGCCTTGTAACGCGCGGTTTGCCGAGCCTGTTTGATCTGTTGCTTGAGGGTTGAGACGAGCGGGCTTGGCTTGGCTTTGGGCGGCTTATTATCGCCCATGCGGTAAAGGTTCATCTTGGTCATTGCCATATTGGCGAGGCCCTTAAACAGCGGATTTTTCCAGCCGACGACCGGCAAAGCGACGTGCAAATTCTGTCCCGCTTTCCAGTCATTTGGCAAGTTTGGATTATACCCCATGGCGCGAGCAATCCCGATCATATCTACGTCCCCTGTCGCCAGCGCAGCCTCTGCCGTTTTGCGCTTCGTCACCCCGCCGGTCACCATGAGCGGCATATTGGCGGCCTGCGCAATATCTTTGGCAAAGTCGATAAAATACATTTCGCGGTCCTTGGTTGATTGCGCACGACCATCTGTGGCCATACCCATCATCGCCGCCGATTCGTAGCTCCCGCCAGACAACTCGACAAAGTCCACGGCCTCGCCGTTTAACCAGTCCACGACACGGCGGGCATCTTCGACGTCAAAGCCGCCTTTTTGAAAATCTGCAGAGTTGAGCTTGACCGCAACACCAAAGCTTGGCTCCACCCGCGCGCGAACTTCGCGCACGATTTCGAGTAACAGCCGCGCACGGTTTTCCAGCGGGCCGCCCCACTCATCCTCGCGCAGATTGGTCAGCGGCGAGAGGAACTGCGCGATCAGATAGCCATGTGCGGCATGTATCTGCACCCCATCAAAGCCTGCAATCTCTGCAGCGTGGGCGGTGTCTGCAAAGCGCTTAATCATGCCGAGAATTTCGTCGCCCGTCAGCGCGCGGGCCGTATCAAACATACTCGCCGCTGGCCCGTCCATAGAGACTTTGGTCGCCGAGGCCGAGACGACTTCTGTGCCCTGTGCGGCGTAGACTTGGCGGCCGGGATGGCTGATCTGCATGTAGAGTTTTGCGCCGCCCGATTTGCCGACATTCGCCCATTGCGCAAACTTCGCTTTGACGCCGTCTTGCGTGAAACTATCGCCGCCGAGATAGACCCCGCCCGGGCCTGTCATCGCATCAGGTGCCACCATGACATTGCCCGTCAAGATCATGCCAACACCGCCATTCGCCCATTGCTGATATAAATTAAATAAGGCCTGCCCTGGCAGTTGCCCGCCATCCGCCATGTTCTCCTCCATCGCAGCCTTGCACAAACGGTTCGGCACGATTTGTCCATTGGGAAGCGTCAGCGAAGAAAAGATGTCAGTCATGGGGGGCCTCTTGAGTAGAGCGCGACTTTAGCCTGACTTGCGAGATTTAAAAGCCCGAAACAGCCCAAAAAGACTAATTGCCAGCCATGCAATCTCGATGACGAAAGAGGCGAGGTTGAACGTGAAATAAAGCGACACCAGAATCAACAAAGCCCCAAACCCGTTCGCCGCCGAATATCGCCAATCCGTCGGCGCCACCTTCCCTAACTGCAAAGCGAGATAGGTCGCGAGAATAATCGACACACCAATGAGGCCGAGGATGTCTGAAGGGGTCGGAGCAAAAGTCATGGCGGGGTGTTATGGAGAATGGCAGGCGCAGGCAAGCGCTTATCACTCCAACTCATTCACCTCACCCTACCCCATTCACCCGTCGCATCGTGAGGTTAATCCGTCCGCCTTTGGGCACGAGGGCGCTTTCGCCGTAATAGATTTTGCTGACCCCATGATAGCAGAGACGGGCATCGCCTGCGAGGACGACGACATCGCCAGAGAAGAGCTTGAGGCCAGCCGTTTTGCCGCCGCGTTTCTGTCCGCCAATACGAAAGAGGGCGGGGTCGCCGAGGGAGACGGAGACGACAGGGGCGCGGAGGTCGTTTTCGTCATTATCAACGTGCAACCCCATCTTTGCCCCTTCCCTATACCAGTTGATCAGCGTCGCTTCGGGGCGGACGGGGAAATCTGTCACATCGTCCCATAACTGCCCCAACAATTCTGGCAGGTCGGGCCAGTCTGCGCCTGTTTTGGGATGGGCGGGCTCATAACGGTAGCCGCGTTCTTTGTCCGTCACCCAGCCCAGCGGGCCGAAATTGGACATCACAACAGAGAGCGGATTGCCCGTGCGCGGCATTGTGGGTTGATAGAAGGGCGCTTGCGCGACGCCGTCTTTCACGGCCTCAATCAGTGCGGCCTGTTGGTCGACATCAAAATAGAGCGGGTAATGCGCGAAACCTTGCGGATAGTCATTCGGCTGGGTCAAGCGCGCCGCCTTTGGGTTTGACCCGCACGAGCGGCCAGATCAGTTGTTCCGCAGTTGACGTTTCAGGCAGATTCTCAACACCGTATTCGCTTGGATATTGGCGCGTGATTTTCGCGGTCCCAAAAAGGACATCCCAAAAGAATAGCAGATTGCCGTAATTGCCTTTGTAATTCGTAACGCCGTCTGAGAGGTGCTTGCCGTGATGGGCGGCGTGCGTGGCAGGAGTGCTGATCGTGCGTTCAACCACCCACATGATTGGGGAGAGCCATTTGATCTCGTAGAGTTTCTTGTCCCATCGAATATCGCTGTGTGCGCCAAAGATCACGGTCATCTTGATCGGCAGATAGACAGCATACACCCATGCACCGCCCAGATAGATCAATATCCCGACAAACCACAAGCTCGGCATGAGGAAGTAGTAGAATATATTATTCCGGTAGACGATGCGGATGCTCATATACTCTGCATTATGATGTGGGCGGTGGAGGTTGTAGAGCCACGGCGTAGAGTGTGTAATTCTGTGCCACCAATATTGCGTCATATCATCCAAGACGACAAACAGCGCGAATACTGCCAGAAACGGCCAGCTTTTCAGCGTGTCCTGCGCCCCAGGCACGGCCAATGCGGCCAAGGCGAATCCACCCGCCACGACGAGGGGCTGCGTGATTAGCGTCAGCATCAGCGTGCCGATCGCTTCCACCCAACCATCACCTTTGACTTGGCCTTTTTTGCGAAAGAACTGTGTGAACAGCATTTCAGCCACGATAAAAGTGATGAAAATGCCAAAAACAACCATGACTTCTGGTTTCATATGGCCCTCTCTTTATATTTGTCGTTATTTTGTCGAGTAAATCAAATGCGGCGATCTGCGACAACACAAAAATGTGAAGATTCTTTCGCCTGAACCCTTGCGAGTCGCATTTCGCCCCCCATATCGGGGTCAAGCGGGTCGAAAGCGTGGCTTTTGGAGCAGGTGACGACCCCTCTCAAGTTTAAATACGGGTGCTGTTACAGGCCCAAAATGGAGAAGGACTATGTCTAAAGTTATTGGTATCGACCTTGGTACAACCAACTCATGCGTCGCTGTCATGGAAGGCGGCAAAGCACGGGTTATCGAAAATTCAGAGGGCGCGCGCACTACGCCGTCCGTCGTCGCTTTCACCGAAGATGGTGAGCGCTTGATCGGCCAAACGGCCCGTCGTCAAGCGGTGACAAACCCCGAACACACCTACTATGCCATCAAGCGCCTGATCGGTCGCGCGATGACAGACCCAGCCGTCAAAAAAGACGCGAAGATGGTCCCTTACAAAATCGTCAAAGGCAAGGGCGGTGACGCTTATGTCGAAGACCGCGACGGCAAGGCTTTGTCTCCGTCCGAAGTCTCCGCGATGATTTTGACTAAGATGAAAGAAACCGCGGAAGACTTTCTCGGCTCCCCTGTCACGCAGGCTGTCATCACTGTGCCAGCTTACTTTAACGATGCACAACGCCAAGCAACAAAAGACGCGGGCAAGATTGCGGGTCTCGAAGTTCTGCGTATCATCAACGAACCAACCGCTGCGGCGCTTGCCTATGGCATGAACAAAGAAGACGGCAAGACGATTGCGGTCTACGATTTGGGCGGTGGTACATTCGACGTCTCGATCCTCGAAATTGGCGACGGCGTGTTTGAAGTGAAGTCAACCAATGGTGATACATTCCTTGGCGGTGAAGACTTCGACATGCACATTGTGGAATATTTCAATTCTGAGTTCAAAAAAGAAACAGGTATCGACCTGAAAGGCGACAAGCTCGCGCTGCAACGTCTTCGCGAAGAAGCCGAGAAAGCCAAGAAAGAGCTGTCGACTGCGTCCACTTACGAAGTGAACTTACCGTTTATCACGGCCGATGCCTCTGGCCCGAAACATCTGAACATGAAACTGACCCGCGCGAAGCTGGAAAGCCTTGTCGGTGACCTGATCAAGCGCACGATTGCGCCGTGTAAGAAAGCTCTCGCAGACGCAGGTATCAAAGCTAGCGATATTGACGAAGTTGTCTTGGTCGGTGGTATGACACGTATGCCAGCGGTGCAAAAAGCCGTGACTGATTTCTTTGGCAAAGAACCGCATAAAGGCGTGAACCCAGACGAAGTCGTTGCTATGGGCGCGGCTATTCAAGCGGGCGTTTTGCAAGGCGACGTCAAAGACGTTCTCTTGCTTGACGTAACGCCACTCTCATTGGGTATCGAAACCGAAGGCGGCGTGTTCACACGCATGATTGATCGCAACACAACGATCCCGACGAAGAAGTCACAAGTCTACTCAACAGCGGCTCGATAACCAGTCCGCTGTAACCATCCGCGTCAGCCAGGGCGAGCGCGAAATGGCGGCAGACAACAAACTCCTTGGTCAATTCGATCTGGTCGGTATTCCGCCAGCACCGCGCGGCATGCCGCAAATTGAAGTCACATTCGACATTGATGCCAATGGTATTGTGAATGTGTCGGCCAAAGACAACGCAACTGGCAAGGAACAGCAAATCCGCATCCAAGCCTCTGGTGGTCTGTCAGATGACGATATCGAAGCCATGGTCAAAGACGCCGAAGCCAATGCGGAATCTGATAAAGAGCGTCGCGAACTGGCCGAAGCGAAGAACCAAGCCGAAGCCCTGACACACAAGGCCGAAGCCGACTTGAAAGAGCATGGTGAAGCGATCTCTGAAGAAGAGCGTGAAAACATCGAAACGGCGATTAAAGAGGCGCGCGAAGCCGCCGAAGGTGACGACACCGCTTTGATCACAGACAAGGTGCAAGTGCTGACAGCGGCGGTGATGAAAATGGGTGAAGCCATTTATGCCAACGCCCAAGCCGACGCAGAAACAGGTCCAGCCTCCGCGCAAGACCACGCGTCTGACGACGAAGACGACATTGTTGACGCCGAGTTTGAAGACGTTGACGACAAAGCCTAAGTCATTTTAGGACAGCCCGAGGCAGGCCCCCAACTGCCTCGGGTTTTTCATGGCTATGAGCAATTCTCTCCATCCACCCTACGGGACTTATGCCCTGCCGCCCACGCGAGAAGCTTGGCGCCAGAAAGCGGCGCGCTTTGCGGACACGCGCTTGGGTCGCTTACGCATTTCCCATGCGCGCAAAAAAGCGCTGGCAGGGGAGATCGGGCCGTTTGACGTTGAGGTTGAACCGGGCGTTCATGCGCGGCTATATCCGACAGGAAATCGCTGCGAGAAGCGAGCTTTTGCGGGGCCACAATCTTTTGATCCTGTCGAGCGGAAATATCTGCAAAATGCAGTCAATGCAGGCGGTGAAGCGCCTTTTGTTTTCCTCGATATCGGCGCCAATGTCGGTCTGTATTCGCTGTATGTGAACGCCTATGCAAAGCAGGCGAAGCGACCCACGCGGATTATAGCGATTGAGCCCGGCCAGGAAACGGGCGCGCGGTTGGATGCGAATATCGCCGCATCAAACGCCAATATCGAAGTGCTGCGCGTTGCGATTTCTGATGATGTTGGTACTGGCAATTTGGGCGGCGGTGAACGTAATCGCGGCGAAGCGCATTTGGGCGAGCATAGCGGAAAATCAGAGCCTGTTGTGATTGAAACCCTGCCGCGCATCGCAACCATGCTACGCCTGACCCATATTGACGCGATCAAAATCGATATTGAGGGCCATGACTACAAAGCGCTGAGTAAGTTTTTCAAGGACGCGCAGACCGCCTTGCATCCCAAATTGTTAATTGCGGAAACAGGCATCTTGCCCAATTCCCCGATGATTGAGTTGTGTGTTGAGAATGGATATAAACGCGTTGATCGCACTCCCCTCAACACTATTTTTGAGAAGATATAATCCATGGCAAAACGCGATTATTATGAAATTCTTGGCGTCGCTAAGAACGCCGATGAAAAGACAATGAAATCCGCTTTTCGCAAGAAAGCAATGGAGTGTCATCCTGACCGTCACCCCGATGATCCGGGCGCACAAGCTCGCTTTCAAGAATTAAATGAAGCTTACGGCATCTTGTCAGACGCGCAAAAACGCGCTGCCTATGACCGCATGGGCCATAGCGCGTTCGAGCAAGGCGGCATGGGCGGCGGCGGGGCTGGCTTCCAAGACTTTGGCGATATTTTCAGCCAGATATTTGGCGGCGGCGCGGCGGGCGGCGGCTTTGCTGATATGTTCGGCGGTGGCGGCGGCGGTGGCCGTGGGCGTCAAACTGTGCAGCGCGGATCAGACTTGCGCTATGAAATGGAAATCACGCTGGAAGAAGCGTTTCGCGGCAAAGATATTGAAATCACGGTTCCTATTGCCGAAGATTGCGATCGGTGCGACGGTATTGGCGCAGAACCTGGCGCAAAAGTTGAAATATGTTCAACCTGTAACGGCGCAGGACGCGTGCGGACACAGCAAGGCTTTTTCACCATGGAACGCGCCTGCTCCACCTGTGGTGGGCAAGGCGAATATGTCAGCAATCCCTGTAAAAAATGCGACGGCCAAGGCCTTGTGCGCGAACAAACAGAACTTGATGTATCTATCCCCGCTGGGGTCGAAGACGGCACGCGTATCCGCCTGACAGGGCAAGGCGACGCCGCACCCAAACGCGGCAGTGGCGGCCAAGGCCAACGCGGCGATTTGTATATTTTCGTCTCAATTAAACCACATGAATTATTTGAGCGAGAGGGGCCAAACTTGTTCTGCCGCGCGCCTGTGCCAATGACAGTGGCGGCCCTTGGCGGAGATGTTGAAATCCCGACGATTGACGGCGGACGCTCCAAAATTAAAATCCCTGAAGGCTCTCAAGCCGGCAAACGCATGCGCCTGAAATCCAAAGGTATGAGCGTGCTACGGTCTAATCAGCGCGGCGATATGTATATCGAACTCGCCGTCGAAACACCGTCCAAGCTGACCAAACGCCAACGCGAAATTCTTGAAGAATTCGCCGAAGCCAGCGGCCAAGAAACCAGCCCCGAAAGCCAGAATTTCTTCGACAAAGCAAAACGCTTCTGGGAAGACTTGGTAGATTAAATAGTCTATTTATTCTTGATCCACAGGGCGAAAATCGCTCGCACCTGTTGTAATGGATTGCCACAAATCTTCGTCTTCATCGCCGTTCATAACATTGCGCGTTAAGTGCCAGAGCGTATGGATATAGGGGCCATCTTTGTCTTCGGTCAGTTGTCCCGTCCAACTCGTCAGGCTATTATAGCCTTTAAAATTGACGATGAAGCCTAGCTGATCATCTTCGGCAAAGCCCGTAAGGGGAAATTGTTTGGACTTGTCAGGTTCCCCCAGCGCAGTCTGATAATAGCCAGTCAGCACGCCAAAGTCATTTTGCAATGTGACCATTGAACCCCGGTCATTCATCCATTGTCCCGAGAACAAATCTTGCGGCGCTTCTGTGGCGGGGCTGCTCGAAGCTGTGCAGGCGGCGAGGCAAATCATGCTCGCAGTCAATAGGTGTTTCATATTATCCTCGACTTTCATAACGGATAGACGATAGATCAATCGTGCGGCCAATATCGGCGGTTATGATCTCAAATGCGATGCCTTGATCAATCCCAAAAAAGGTGAGTGTTAAGTCTTGGAAAGACGTGACTCGACCACAAGGAAGTGCCTCATCAATCTCCACCTCTATCGGGTCTGTGCCTTCAAGATCTAAAATATTGCTGCGATGCTGCGCGATCCAGATATTGGCGGCCAGCTCTATTGTGTGGCAATCGGAGTCGATCTGTCCATTGCCTGACATTTGCGAAATCACAAATTCCTGCGGACGAAACGGTGCGACTTTGTGGAGACGCATGACCTCTGCCTCCAGCGTCCTGTGCGAGCCTTCAATGCTTTCTTCCATCACGATGATATGTCCATCAATGACAGAAAACCCATCAACCGTAAAAGGCGGGCATTGTTGGTAGCGAAATAAGAGATGCTGGTCAGGCTGATTGAACACGGTGAGGTCGGCCTCTTTCCACGTGCAGCGCGGATTGGAAGACGGCTCAATAGTCAAGGCTGCGGGGATAGCGGGCATAACTGCAGTGCGCGGCACAGGCGCCTCTGCTTTACAAGCCGACAACAGAAGCGATGCTATAAGTAAATAATTACGCACCGATAAACCCCAGAATTAAATAAATCATAGTCGTCACTGCGCCCGCGATCAAGGCATAGGGCAGTTGTGTTCGGATGTGGTCGATATGATCATTGGCAGTTGCCATAGACGTGATGATCGATGTGTCAGACGTCGGGCTGCAGTGATCCCCAAATACGCCGCCGCCAATAGCCGCGGCCATAGCGAGGCTGACATTTGTATCCATACCAATGGCGAGCGGGACGGCGATAGGAAACATGATGGCAAATGTCCCCCAACTCGTGCCTGTCGAAAACGCAACGAAGCAGGCTATCAAAAAAATAAGAGCTGGGACGAGGCCGGGGCTGATAAAGCTCGACGCCACATCGGCCACATATTGCCCTGTGCCAAGCTGCTTACAGAGTGTGCCTAATGCGAAAGCTAGCACCATCAAAATCGCCAGTGGCACCATCCCGCTCATGCCAGCCAATGATTGCTCGAAACTCTCCCGCACGCCCATAATGCCTTGCACTTTGTAGAGCAGCATGGCGGCGATGACAGCGAAGCTCGTCGCGTAGAGAACAGAGCTAGAGCCTGAACCATCCTGCATCTGCGACAGCCACGTCTCGCCCTCCCCCGTCATAATGAGAAAAACGGGCATGAGTAAAACCATGACCATTATGGGTATAATCATATTCATCGCGCGCGGCGTCACACCGTCTTTGGCCGACACATCAGACGCCGCATCAGCCATCATAATTTGCGCCCCGTCACGGGTGAGCTTGCCCGTCTCTCGCGCGCGCCGTTCCGCCGTTTTCATCTCGCCTACATCTTTGCCTGAGAGGATAACGAAGATAAGAATCACTATAATTAACATGGGATAAAAATTAAATAATGTCGCGCTGACGAGTTGCTGAAACGGGTTGGTCAAGCCTTCGGCTGCAATTAGCCCCATCAAAAACGCACCCCATGCGTTAAACGGAATTAAGACGCAAGACGGGGCAGAGCCAGAGTCTGTGATATAGGCCAACTTCTCCCGCGGGATGCCGAGCTTGTCAAAGACAGGGCGATAGAGTGTACCAACGGTGAGGATCGAGATATTACTCTCAATAAATAACAATAACCCCGTGCCAAGCGCGAGGAGTTCGACCAATTTTCGTTGCCCTCGGCTCTCAGCACTATCACTCATCCGCTCTAGGCGCGAAAGGAGTCGCGCGACAAACCCTGCCACGCCGCCCGAACGCTGGATTAGCGCAATCAAAGCACCGACCACCAAAGTAAAGATAATAATGCGCGTATTACCGGCGTCTTTGAACACATCGACAAAACCGTCAATCGCGTCAAACGTCCCCGCGACAGGATTTCCGCCCGCCAGTATCACAAAGCCGATCCAAAGACCCGCCGCCAAAGATAAAAAGACTTGCCGCGTCAGCAGGGCTAGCCCAATCGCGAGAAGGGGCGGGACAAGGGATAAGAGGCCGATATTTTCCATCTTTCCGCCCTAGCGACTCACGGGGTATAAGGGAAGAGGCTTTACAAACGACGCGCTCATTCTTAGGCCAAACCCATGTCTGATTTATTTCGCAAAGAAGCGCTCGACCACCGCTCCCGCGCCCTGTTTGGGGAGGTCGTCTTGCGCGGCCCGTTGGGCAGTTGGGTGCTGACGATTTTAGTGATCGCTGTGACGGCTTTAATCTTGGCATGGCTGTTCATCGTTGATGTTCAAACAGCGGACGAGCCCGTGCGTGTGATCGATTTTCTGCTCTCTGGTGGGCGTGAGTAATGCGGCAAAAGCTTCCCGTTATCTTGCAGACCGAAATGACGGAATGTGGGCTCGCTTGTGTGGCGATGATTGCGCGCTATCACGGGCACGATATTGATTTGAATGTGCTGCGGCGGAAACATTTAATCTCTATGATGGGATCAAGTTTGAAATCGATTATTGGCATAGCCGACAGTTTGGACTTGGGCTGCCGACCGCTGCGAGTGGATTTAGATCAACTTGAAAAGCTGCAAATGCCCGCAATATTGCACTGGGATCTCAATCATTATGTTGTGCTGAAATCCGTAAAAGGGGACAAGGTCGCGATTATTGATCCTGGAGTCGGCCTACGCCATATGACGCTCTCGCGCGTGTCCAAACATTTCACAGGAGTTGCTGTCGAGCTAACCCCGACCGTTGAATTCTCCCCAATTTCAGATCGCCTCCGACCACACCTATCGCAGCTTTGGTCAAAGCTTATCGGGTTAAAGCGTGCGATTTTCCAGACGTTATCGCTCTCGATCATCCTACAAATCGTAGTCCTGCTCAGTCCGTTTTACCTACAGCTTATGGTCGATGGTGTCCTGCCCGAAGGGGATCAGAGTTTGCTCCTCGCCCTTGTATTAGGCTTTGCGGGGCTCGTAATTTTGCAATCCGTGACGGAAGCCGTGCGCGGCTGGGCGATCCTTGTTTACGGCAATCAAATGAGCTTGCAGATGGTCGGCAATGTCTTCCGCCACCTCATCCGCCTGCCAACACCCTATTTCGAGAAACGTCATGTCGGTGACCTCATCAGTCGGATGAGCAGCACAACTCCCATCCAAGAGGCGCTAACGCAGTCTGTTGTGGCTGTCCTAATCGACGGGACGATGGCGATTTTGATGTTGATTGTAATGTTTCTCTACTCGCCGCTCCTCGGCTCTATAGTGCTGGTGAGTGTGGCCCTGCTCGCGCTGACAACGGTTCTGATTTATCCGCATTTGCGCCGCACCGAAGAAGAGGCGATCTACGCACGGGCTTTGGAAAATTCGCATTTGATCGAGAGTATCCGCGCCAATATGACCGTCAAATTATTTGGTCGTGAGGCGGAACGCGAGGCCGCTTGGCGCAACCTCTATACGGATTTTATCAATGCCAATGTCAGCCATGGCCGTTTTGTCGTCGCGCGGAAGTTTTTTGAAACCCTGCTAATTGGTTTGCAAATTGTAGGCGTTGTCGGCGCAGCCATTTGGATGATGACGCGGCCCGACGCGGATGCGAGCGAGCGAACATTCACGCTTGGTATGCTCGTCGCCTTCCTCGCTTATCGGCAATATTTCACGGATGCGGTTCGGCAGTTACTCGAAAAAGGTATCGAATTTAGCCTGCTCTCTTTGCATCTCGATCGGCTCGCCGATATTATTTACGAAGACGCGGAAGATCGCGAGACTGAGGGAGAGGCGGTCGCGCCGATCGCGGGGCATCTCACGCTAGACAACATTAACTTTCGCTACTCCCCGACTGATCCATGGGTGGTGAAAGACTTCAATCTCGATATTCCAGCGGGGCAGATGGTGACGCTAACGGGAGCCGAGTGGCGGGGGAAGACGACGCTGATGAAACTCATGCTCGGCCTCTACGCGCCTGTATCGGGAGAGATCAAAATTGACGGGCAGCCATTGAGCAATATCGATATGATGGGCTGGCGCCGACAAATTGGTGTGGTCATGCAAGATGACCGCCTGCTATCTGGCACTATCGCGGATAACATTAGCTTCTTTGATCCAGAGATCGATATGAGGCGGGTCGCGCGCGCTGCGCAGGCTGCGCAAATACACGATATGATTAACGCGATCCCGATGAATTACCTCGCCATGATTGGCGATATGGGCTCAGTGTTATCAGGCGGCCAAAAACAACGCATACTGCTCGCGCGGGCGCTTTATCAGGACCCCAAAGTTCTCTTTCTCGATGAAGGCACAGCCAATCTGGACGTCGAAACAGAGACGGCGATTGTTAAAATCATCCGCGCCTTGCCGATTACGCGGATCATCATTGCCCACCGCCCCGCCTTCCTAAATGCGTCCGATAAGGTCGTTCAGATCAAAAGTGGTGCTGACTGAATACATACTCCTGGTTGTTATATTTTCTTCACTCCCGCTAGGGTGGCTTAACTTTTGAGATTATACCGAAAAATTAACCATAAGGTGTCCGAAACTAGAACAATCAACCTTGTCAGCCTTCGGCGACCCTGCTTTCCTAAGAGTGGACGGCAATTTTGCCGTTTTAATCTAACCCTAGGATAAGAACATGCGTGAACTTACTCAAGAAGAGCTAGACGTTGTTGCCGGTGGTGCACCGATTAAGATCTAGTTTTTAAAACTTGAATGATGTGGAACATAGCCCGCTCTAAGGCGGGTTTTTTGTTGGCACTTTCACAGTGAAATTGAGCGGCTTCGCCACGCTTTATTAATCTTTCAACCATAATCCTTAACCATTGTGCGAAATGCTTTGATGATACGGGCTATTAAAAGCAAAAAACGGCTCCTCATCCGTACCGTTAGCGCTACCATTCTCGCACTCGCCCTGCCCTACGTAAGTTTTGCGCAAGATCAGTCCGCAACACGAAATGCTGCGATCGCCTTGGCTGAGCGGATCGAGACACAAAATCTAATTAAAGTGGACGATAATCTGTTACTTAAGCCTGTCGCAACAATGACCGCAGCGCAGAAAGTCGAAACCAGCCGCACCTTGCTTTATGAAGTTATCTTTACCGAGAACATGTCGGAAATTGATGCGCTTCTTGAAAGTCATAAAATAGCGGTTGAAACATTCGGCGACCCATCAGACTTAAAAGCTTTGGAGCTATTTGAAAGTTTTCTAATTCATTATGAGAGCGGTTTAGCAGCAGACAATTATGATGCTATCATTTCTGATATCAGTCCATATTTTACGGATGACGATTGGTTCGTCGCTTTCCAAGCCTTTGCGCTTAAAAGTCAATTAGAAGCCGACTTAATTCAACGGATGACCGCGATGGAGTCAGCCCAAGAGGCCTTAAAACTAATACCTAATGATTTGTCTGATCACGCGAAAGAAGCGCGCATACGAATTACAGATATCATCGTATATCTACATAATCTACAGCATAATACTGATTTGGCGATCGAAAACTCAGATCATCTTATCAACTTGAAGTTAGAAGCAGGACAAACAGTTGACGGAATCGAGCTTCTCAACAACCTTATGTATTCACTTGGTATTTGGCGTGATCATGAAACAAGCCTAGCTATCGCGGAAACACTTAAACGGTTGGAGCAACAAAGCAGTTCGACAACGGCTGGGCTAACGCAGATGCGCCTATCACAAGCCTATGCAGAAAATGGTGATTTTTCAGACGCCGAAAAAAATGCTCTTGAAGCGATAGAAAAAGGTCAAATAGAGGCCATAGTAACGCGTGCAAAAATCCAACTCGCGATCTCTTATGCGGGTCAGGGCAAACCCGAAGATGCGCGCAAAACGCTAGCAAGCATTGGCGAGGTATCAGAGCATGACCGTACCTACTACCTCTATGCGGAGGCCTTGATCGCGATTGCTGAGGGGCAACCTCTGGAAGGGGTAAAGCTGCTCAATCGCCGTTTGGACGAGAGCGTACAAACGATTTTGGCGGCGAATAGTCGGGACACGACCGCCTTGCTGGCCAGTCTTGAAAATACGCGCGAGCGCCAGCAAGAACGCGAGAAGGCGCTGATCCGTGAGAATCAATTAAAGGCCCAGAAAATTTTGGTGCAGCAGCGCGTCAATCGATTATTGATGGTATTGCTTGGCCTGTTGGGCGCCGCGTTGATAGCCGCATTGTTCTTTGCCCGCTACCGCGATAAAGTCTCGAAGGAATTGGCGATCAAGACAAAAGAGGCAGAGTCTGCCGATCGTATGAAGACTGAATTCCTCGGCATGATCAGTCACGAATTACGCACGCCGCTCAACGGTATTATCGGAATTGCTGATTTCCTGACCCACCGTCATAAAGACCCTGATGTGCGTCAGAAGAGCGGGATCATTCTGGAATCCGGGAATATTCTTTTTGGTTTGCTCGAAGCGATTATCGATATGGCGCGCATTGATGGAAACAAATTGCATCTCTATCCAGAGCCAACAGCCCTCGCCCCGCTTCTCAAGGACGTGGCCTATGCGTGGGAAGACGAAGCCCGCGCCAAGGGAATCACCTATACGCATTTCATCTCGGATGATCTCAATATTACCGCTGAGTGTGACGGCAAGCGTTTGCAACAATGTCTCAATAGCTTGCTGTCCAATGCCATAAAATTCACGGATGGCGGGCGCGTTCATTTGCATGTGACCGAAGAAACATCGCCTGATGGTGAAGTTTATTTACAAGCGATTGTCGCGGATACTGGCATGGGAATTCGCCCTGAAGTGCAAGCCAAATTGTTCAAGCCCTTCTTGCAAGCTGACAGTTCTATGACACGCAAACATAATGGCTCTGGCTTAAGTCTTGCGATCGTGCGGAGTTTGGCGCGGATGATGAACGGCGATATCACATTGGTGTCGACAGCAGGGCGCGGGTCCGAGTTTAAATTGACCGCGCGTTTGCCACATGTGGACCCTGTTGCGCCCGCTCAAACTACGCCTGCAGTGGACGTCACAGTCACGCCAGATCAAATCTCTTCTGAGACGCAGGACGATAATGTCTTGGACTTGATGGTGCCTATGACAAATCAAGATGTCCCTAGCTTGCACCAGTCTGTGCCAAGCGATGCAGCCCCCTGCGACGCGTGGCTTCGGTAACTGACCCTACAAATTTGTCGGGTGTTACGGTTTTAATTGTCGAAGATGTTCCGTCCAATCAAGAGATCATCAAGTTGTTGCTGGCGCCGCAAGGCATCCAGTGCCTGACAGCCGACTCAGGCGCAGACGCGCTGGACGTATTGAACGCCTATCCTGTTGATATTGTCCTGATGGATGTGCGCATGCCCGGAATGGACGGCGTAGAAACGACACAGGCCATTCGGGCGGGTCAGACGTCTAACACCCACGTGCCGATCATTGCGCTAACCGCGGATACGGACGCAGAGACGAATGCGGATTGCTTGGCGGCAGGGGCGGATGTATTTTTGACGAAACCTGTTATGCGGCAAGAATTAATTGACGCGATTATCCATCTGCGTCAGCAACGCGCCGCTTAATTCACATGTTTAATTAATTACTCAGCCTCGCACCCATAGAAGTAATTCCCGCACGATTTCATAAAATGCACGACAGTGCCGTTCGCGCTTAGCACGCGGAAGGCTTCGCGATCTTCTGCATCGCTTGGGAGGATTGCATATTCAAAATGGTGGTCATCGCCGAAACCCATGACCCCGCGCGTGCCCTCTGGCAGAATCTCTTCACTAAACATATAAGCCTGTGCATCAACGAAACCGTTTTCATAGCCCATCGCCGTGAAGAGGTGATCGAGATAGGCGCGGTCATCGGCATTGGTGAAATAGCGCAGTTGTAGCTTTTCCAAAAATTGCGTCGGTGTCAGGTCACGCGCTTCGCCGAATTGCGGCATGGCACCCAAACGGTTAATTTGGCGCGGTTCCGCCCCCTCAGGCACGCTAAAGATCGCTACATTGGACATGCCGCATTTATTTAAATTCGGACCGACGACCTCAATAGGCGTCACTAGCGGAATGGTCTCTAGCTGTGGACACTCTGCCAAATCATAAACTGTGGTGACGTCATCGTCACAAAGCATCTTAGTCGGCACGGCCTCAACGACTGGGCAAGCCGCCATGTCGGTCACAGTCGTTTCGTTATCATCACACAGATATGTCTGCGTGATCGCAGGTGCCACTACAGCTGCAGGCGGCATAGGCTTAGCCGCAGGTTGACGCGGCGTTGGCGCGACAACGGCGCTTGGCGAGATACGACGCAACAGGCCCTCAGCTGTGTTCTGGTCGAACTTCAGGCGCATTTGGATATAGGCGCCTTTGCGCGCATATTCAGCCGCTTCAAAATCATCGTCTCGAAAGCCTTCGACGTTATAGCCTGCGCTGAGCCAGACGTTTTTCACGGGACTCACGCCAATCGACGGACCCCAGCTATAAGTCGTGCCGGATGCGCCTGATGATTTCATCATCGCGCCGCGCAAGCCAATATCGATTTTTTCTGTCACGTCATAGCGCGTTTCAGCGCCCAGCAAGTGCGCTGTGTTCTTAAACTTTTGGCCCGCGATCTCTGTGCGGACATTTTTTACGCCCCAGTTAGAAGATAACTGCCAGCGATCATTGATCATTGTGTTCATGGCAATGTTATTGACAATCTTCGTGGTGCGCTGACCTGCGGCGTCATGTGTGTGGTTGAGATCAAGGCGATCGAAAATCACCGTATCTTCATCACGCGGACGCCATGCGCCGCCGAGCCGCACATCAAGCTGGCTGGTAGCATTACCATTCGCTCTAGGTTCATTGATCAACCCGCGCGCCGCACCTGCGAGTGATAATGTCTCGGTTAGTTCGCGCGCGATAGAGCCAGAGCCGACATAGGTCGTTCCCTCTGACGCGTCGCGTATTTCGCCACGCACCGAGCCCGACATAATTTCATTGCGGTAACCGACGCCCAGATAGGCCGAGGTGAAGTCTTCATTCACTTCAAAGGGCGAGATCGCGGCGTCTGGCGTGACTTCGATAAATTCTTGGTCTGAGTCCAGGACGGTGCGGTTACGTAGGCCTGCGGTCATCGACCATTTTTCCGTCAGGCGGATTGTCTGGTCCAAGCCCACAGTCGCGCCGAGGCGGCGGCCACTATCATTTGTCACCAAATCAGAATTGGCCGTAAAGCTCGTCCCTGTCCAAGGCGAGGCGGTGAAGCCGACCACAGTGTTATTCGCTGTTGTATTTTCACCGTCCAAAATTTCATGGCGGATTGACACTGTGCCCTTGGAGCCGATGGATTTATCAATCCCCAGCGTTGTACGCATCGGATAAGCCGAGACTTCGTCGTTCCCGCCCAATGGCTGTTCATGGCTGATCTGGATGGTCGCGTCATGTTTTGGCACGCGCACGGAGGCCCGCCCAATCGCAAGGACAGATTGACGATCATCGCGGCTCGACTAACTCGTCTGTGCTAGCGCGCAGACCGCCTGCGACAGTCACGCGAGCGCCCTCATGAGAGACTAGCACTTCGCCAGTATTTCGCGCATCGCCCGTTGTTAGATTCTCTTCGCGGAAAGCTTGCGCCTCAATACGGCGATAGCCACGGCGGCCCGTTTTTTCGTCTTCAAATTCAGAGATTTTGTAATTGCCGCGCACGCCGTAACGTCGCGCACCATTTGTATTGCTGCCTGTTTGGCCAAGGCCGTATCCCGCATCTTCTTCACGGTAGTAAGCCTCGCCCGTCAAGTTTTCAGAATTATGAACGATTTCTAGCAATTTAGCATCGGCCGTATCGTCAGCACCCGCAGCCGTTTTATTTTGCGTGATCGCGTATTCAGCGCGGATTTGTGTGTTCTCTGTCACGTCCGCAATGATGTCGACACCGATTTGGTTCTGCTCCGCACCACCCGCGAGCGAGCTGCCGTCTTCATGCACAAAGGTCGAACCGATCTGCACTTTATCGTTCATCAGCTGGCCTTGGACACGACCCCCAAAGGTGATGTTGCGTTCGGCGTCTTGCGACGTCTCATAATCTGCAACGATGACGTTCGGATTGAAATTCGCGTCTGTAGCATCCACTGGCAAGCGGAAGATCAACTGACCTGTCAGGTAATCCAGCGTGTAGTCCAAATAGCGAACCAAAACTTTGCGTTCTAAAATCACG